>JBIIJK010000023.1:0-31251 GCA_044233865.1 Limnohabitans sp. | reverse complement strand
CCATAGGCAATTTGGAAGACACGGCCTTCGCCGCTTTTACCCAAAGCGGTTGGCGTACCGGTGACACCTGTGTAGTAAGTGTAGAAATTGCCGTTATAGCCACCTTCGTTGGCAGCTTTTACCAACAAGGCAAGGTCTGAACCCCAGTTACCAGTCACCACAGAGTCGGCGCCAGAAGCCTTGATTTTGGCGATGTAGGGAGCGAAATCGCGAACTTGCGCCAACGGGTGCAAATCTTCACCCACGATTTGAATGTCAGGACGCTTGCGGCTGATGCCCTCTTTGAAAAACTTGGCCACTTGGTGACCATGCGAATAGTTTTGGTTCAACAAGAAAATTTTCTTGGTTTCAGGACGATCTTTCATGAAGGTCGTCAGGGCTTCCATTTTCATGGAGGTGTCTGCGTCAAAACGGAAGTGCCAGTAGTTGCACTTGCTGTTGGTGAAGTCAGGGTCAACGGCTGAGTGATTCAAGAAAATAATTTCTTTACCGGGGTTGCGTTCGTTGTGCTTGCTGACCGCTTCGATCAAGGCACCGGCGACGCCAGAACCGTTGCCCTGTGTGATGTAACGAATGCCTTGGTCAGTGGCCGCTTTCAAGACGTTCAAACTCTCTGCAGGGCTCAACTTGTTGTCAAAGCCCACGACTTCAAATTTGACGCCAGCCTTGTTCAAGGCACTGTATTTCTCTGCAAAAAACTGAAAGCTTTTGAGCTGGTTATTGCCCACGGGTGCCATGAGGCCTGACAAGGGGTCAATCCATGCAATTTTGACTGTTTCGCCTTTTTGAGCAAAAGCACCAAATGCACACAATGCCAAAGAGGCAGCGACAATCGAACGAACTGCAAATTTCATATTTAGCTCCAACAGTGATGAAAAAATTAACAGTGTCAGCGTAACTGTTTTGTAAGTTTTTTCGGTCGGGGTTTGCCCTAGGCGCTATCGCACAAGCGACTTAGAACTTCCCAAAGAAACTCACAAAAGGCTGACTCTGTTGATTTCGCTCAAAGCTTGGGCAATTGGTAGTCTGCCAATTGGGTACGCAGCTTGGTTTTTAGCATTTTCCCTGTGGCGCCTAGGGGTATTGCATCCACAAAAATAACATCATCGGGAATCTGCCATTTGGCCGTTTTGCCTTCGTAAAACTTCAACAAATCTGTCACGGATATTTCGGCACCCGGTTTTTTCACAACGCACACCACCGGCCGCTCATCCCATTTCGGATGGGGCATGCCAATGCAAGCAGCCATCACAATATCTGGGTGCGCCATGGCAATGTTCTCAATGTCAATCGAGCTGATCCATTCCCCGCCAGACTTGATCACATCCTTGCTGCGATCCGTAATTTGCATGAACCCGTCTTCGTCAATGGTGGCTACATCGCCTGTAGGAAACCAACCGTCTAGCAACGGAGAAGGCCCTTCTTGTTTGTAGTATTCACGAATGATCCAAGGGCCCTTGACCAACAAATCGCCATAGGTTTTGCCATCGTGCGGCAAGGACTCACCTGCTTCGTTCACAATTTTCATGTCGACACCGAAGATAGCGCGGCCCTGCTTCAGTCGCAACTTCATTTGCGCTTCTTCAGGCAAATCGAGGTGCTTGTTCTTCAAGGTGCACAGCGTTCCGAGGGGGCTCATTTCGGTCATGCCCCAGGCATGCAAAACATCAACACCATAAGACTCGCGGAACGCATCAATCATGGCGGGAGGACAAGCCGAACCACCGATGACCGTTCGCTTTAAAGAGGAGAAATTCAAACCATTTGGTTTCATGTGGCTCAACAGCATTTGCCAAACGGTGGGCACACCGGCAGCAAAGGTCACCTTCTCTGCCTCAATCAATTCATAGATTGATTTGCCATCCAATGCAGGACCCGGAAACACCAATTTCGCGCCGGTCATGGCTGCGCTGTAGGGGATGCCCCAAGCATTCACATGGAACATGGGCACAACCGGCAAAATCGAATCACGCGCTGAGATGCACATCACATCTGGCAAAGCCGCGGCATAGGCATGCAGCAGGGTTGAGCGGTGGCTGTAAAGCGCAGCTTTTGGATTGCCTGTTGTGCCGCTGGTGTAACACATGCTTGAAGCAGTGTTTTCATCTAATTCTGGCCATGTGTAATGCATTGATTGACCCGCAAGCAAGGTCTCATAACTTGTTAAGTTGGGAATGCCAGAGTCGGTGGGCAGTTTGTCTGCATCGCACATTGCTACCCAATGTTTGATCGTGGTGCATTTCGCATGAACCGCTTGCACCAAAGGCAGAAAAGTCATGTCAAAACATAGAATTTCATCTTCTGCATGATTGGCAATCCAAACCACTTGATCTGGGTGCAATCTAGGATTCAACGTGTGCAACACGCGCCCGGAACCGCTAACGCCAAAATAGAGTTCAAGGTGCCTGTAGCCGTTCCATGCCAGGGTGGCAACGCGCGCGCCTTGTGTCAACTTTAAGCTGTCTAAAGCATTGGCCATCTGTCTGGAACGATTTGCAACATCGGCCCAGGTGTAACGGTGAACGTCACCCTCCACTCGCCTAGACACAACTTCGCCGTCGCCATGGTGCCGATTGGCAAATTCAATCAAAGAAGAAATCAGCAAAGATTGCTGTTGCATGAGTCCAAACATAAACACCTCAAAAAATTGCAATAGACCGCTTTTTAGCACGTCTGACAGATGACCCCTCAAAACCAGCCCTGCAACAGGTGCATCCAAAGGCGATGACAATAGCGCCATGACTTGGATCAATCGAATGAATTCCCTAGGGCCCAGCTTCACAACCGAAGTCTTGCCCACCCCTGTTCCCGAGCCTAGCTGGGTTGCCCAAAATTTCAAATTAGGGCAAGACTTGGATCTGCCGGATGAGTGGCTGAATGGCACTGAAGGGCTGGCTGTTTTCAGTGGCAATGGCTTGTGGGAGGGTATGCAAGCCCGGGCCAGTGTCTACAGTGGTCACCAGTTTGGACAATGGGCAGGTCAATTGGGTGATGGCCGAGCATTGAGCTTAGGTGAATATGCCAGCCCCAAAGGCAACGTAGAAATACAGCTTAAAGGCGCAGGCAAGACGCCCTTCTCCAGAATGGGCGATGGACGCGCCGTTTTGCGCTCTAGCATTCGAGAGTACCTGTGCAGCGAGGCCATGGCCGGGTTGGGAATTCCCACTACGCGAGCACTTTGTTTAACGGGCTCGCCTCTACCCGTTCTGCGTGAAGAACTAGAAACAGCCGCCATCGTGACCCGAACCGCCGCAAGCTTCATTCGCTTTGGGCACTTCGAACATTTTGCAAACGATGCCTCACCCAATGGCATTGAGCATCTGAAGCAATTGGCAGACTTCGTCATCGCGCATCATTTTGAAGCACAAGACTTCTCATCTGCCAACCCCTATGCAACGCTCTTGGAAAAGGTCAGCGTCAGAACGGCTAATTTGATGGCGCAGTGGCAAGCTGTTGGTTTTTGTCATGGCGTCATGAACACCGATAACATGAGCATCTTGGGGCTGACACTCGATTACGGCCCTTTCCAGTTCTTAGATGGCTTTAACCCGCGGCACATTTGCAACCATTCAGACTCTATGGGGCGCTATGCCTATGATCGTCAACCGCAAGTGGCTTACTGGAATTTATTTTGTTTGGCCCAAGCTTTGATGCCACTCATCGAGGAACAAGATTTGGCCATCAAAGCTTTGGAGCCTTATAAGGCTGCCTTTGCCGAAAGTTGGGAAATTGGCTTTTTGAATAAATTGGGCATAGAAAAACAACAAGATGCAGCTCTTGCCAGTGACGATAAAACCCTGCTCAACGATTTGCTTCAATTGCTTGCCAACGAGCAAGTGGATTTCACTATTTTTTGGCGCAGACTCAGCCACGCCGCACCCACCACACAAGCCGCAAGTTTAGAATGGCAATCTGTGGCCGATGTGTTTATTGATCAGTCGGCTTGGGGCGAATGGCGCGATCGGTATTTGTCTCGGTTGCAAAAAAGTCCGTCCGACATGGCCGTTCGACAGATGCTTCAAGTCAACCCTAAATTTGTGCTTCGCAATCATTTGGCGGAAGCCGCTATTCAAAAGTCAAAAAAGGGCGACCATTCAGAGGTCGATACGCTTTTCAAATTGCTACAGTCTCCTTTCGAAGAACATTCGCAGTTTGAGAACTACGCCAATTTACCACCCGATTGGGCAGCCAACATCGAGATCAGTTGCTCGTCCTAGGACAAAATTGCAGCAGCAACGTCAATCACCCCATTTCAACAAGTAGACTTCAGCATGTCGCAAACCAAATTACCTCAAACAGATGCCGAATGGCGCGCTTGGCTCATTGCCAAGAATGCCGAGCCACTGGCTTTTGAAGTTACTCGCCGAGCAGCCACCGAGCGACCTTACACGGGCAAATACGAAACACATTGGGAGCCTGGCCAGTACAACTGCATGTGTTGTGATGCCAAGCTTTTTGATTCTTCGACCAAGTTTGACGCAGGCTGCGGTTGGCCTTCTTTCTACCAAGCAGCAGAGCCCAACGCAGTTGCACAAAATGTTGACCGAAGCCACGGCATGGTTCGAGTTGAAAGTGTCTGTGCCCAATGCGGCGCTCATTTGGGCCATGTTTTTGAAGATGGCCCTGAGCCCACTGGCTTGCGTTATTGCATGAATTCAGCTTCTTTGAATTTTCAGAAAAGCTAAGATGAAAATTGCGCTCGACCTTTTCCCGATCCTGCTTTTCTTCGCAGCCTACAAATTTGGAACCATTTACGAAGCAACCGCTGTGTTGATGGCCGCTACCTTGGTGCAAAGCCTGTTGATGTATCGCCTTGAAGGCAAATTGGCCACCATGCAAAAGGTAACGCTGGCCCTGATTGTGGTTTTTGGCGGCTTGACCCTTCTCTTGCAAGACGAACGGTTCATCAAATACAAGCCCACGCTGCTTTACAGTTGCATGGCCTTGGGTTTGTTTTTTTCTCAGTTCGTCCTCAAGAAAAATTTCTTGAAAACAATGCTTGGTAGTCAAGTCAATTTACCTGACGCCAAGTGGCAAACTTTGAGTGTGTCTTGGATTGCGTACTGTGTTTTCATGGCGACGACCAACGCCTATGTGGCCTATGAATTCAGCACGGATGATTGGGTGAATTTCAAAATTTGGGGCTATATATTTCCATTGACCTTCATTGTTGGAACCGGCATTTACATCGCTAAAAACATGGCCCCCTCAGAATCTACCGCTGATGACGAAACTACCAAGTAAAGCTCAAGTATGAATCTGAAAACAAATCTCCCCACCAATACCTCATGGCAACCCCTAATGGTGGCCGCCTTGACAAAAAGCTTTGAGCCCAGCTTTTTAGAGGTCATTGATGAAAGTGCGCAGCACGCAGGCCATTCCGGCGCCAGTGAGTCGGGCCTTAACAGCCATTTCAGGGTTTTGATTGCTTCTACTCATTTTGAAAAGCTCAACCGCGTCCAGCGTCATCGCCTTGTGTATGATTCGCTCCAAGAATTCTTGGACAACGGGCTCCATGCCCTGGCCATAGAATTTCGATCCAACTAAATTTAATTGCAATCTGAGGAATCTGATGAAACTTACGAAATTGGCCTTGAGCTTGGTCGCTGCATTGAGCTTCTCTGCGATGGCGCAGAATTTGGCAGTGGTCAACGGCAAACCTGTGCCCAGCTCTCGCGTAGAGGTTCTGAAGCAGCAAGTTGAGCGCTCTGGCAGACCCGTCACACCCGAAATCTTGGCGCAAATCAAAGAAGAACTGATTGCCCGTGAAATCTTCATGCAAGAAGCTCGCAAACGTGGCTTAGACGCCAGCGAAGACTACAAAGCGCAGTTGGAATTGGCCCGTCAGAGCCTTTTGATTCGTGAGTTGTTTGCCAACTTCCAAAAGAAAAATCCAGTGACCGACGCCGAAATCAAAGGCGAGTATGACAAATTTGTTGCAGCCAATGGTGGCAAAGAATACCGTGCACGTCACATCTTGGTTGAAAAAGAAGATGAAGCCAAGGCCCTGATTGCTGAACTGAAAAAGGGTGGCAAATTTGAAGACTTGGCGAAGAAAGCTTCTAAAGATCCAGGCTCTGGCGCCAATGGTGGCGATTTGGATTGGGCCAGTGCAGCCAGTTACGTCCCTGAGTTTTCCAATGCCATGATCAAGCTTGAAAAAGGCCAACTCACAGAGACCCCGGTCAAAAGCCAATTCGGCTTTCACATCATTCGTGTTGATGATGTGCGCGAAGCACAGTTGCCGCCATTAGATGAGGTCAAACCTCAAATTACCCAACAACTGACCCAATCTAAATTGGGCAAATTCCAAGAAGATTTGCGCGCAAAAGCCAAAGTCAAATAAATATCTTCGACTTCGAACTGCCCTTTTATTCAAGGGCTTATAAAGCACTTAGGACTTCACAGTCCAAGTGCTTTTTTACTGCACCCAGCGCCTTGCGTTCTGCCACATTCTGAGCCACGGGCTGTAAGCCGAAACATCCTCGGGCGTATAGCTCATCTGAACATTTCGAAACACCCGCTCTGGGTGCGGCATCATGGCTGTAAATCGCCCATCAGGGGTGGTGACTGCTGTGAGTCCAGCAGGGCTGCCGTTGGGGTTAGCAGGATAGCTATCAGTCACTGCACCTGTGTTGTCCACAAAACGCATGGCTGCAATGGCTTGTTGCGCATTGCCACGAAACTTGAAGTTGGCAAAACCTTCACCATGCGCTACCGCAATGGGCATGCGGCTTCCAGCCATGTCATGGAAGAAAAGACTGGGCGATGGCAACACTTCTACCATTGAAAGTCTGGCTTCAAAACGCTCACTTTGATTGGTCGTAAATCGAGGCCAATGTTGTGCACCCGGAATGATATCGGCCAGTTCGGCAAACATTTGGCAGCCATTGCAAACACCCAAACCAAAAGTGTCTGTGCGCGAAAAGTAAGCTTTGAATTCATCGGACAACAAGGAATTGAAAGTGATGCTGCGGGCCCAACCAATGCCAGCACCTAAGGTATCGCCATAACTGAAGCCGCCGCAAGCCACCAGTCCTTGAAAATCCTTCAAACTCACACGGCCTGTTTGCAAGTCAGTCATGTGAACGTCATGCGCTTCGAATCCTGCTTGCGTAAAAGCATAGGCCATCTCGACATGAGAGTTAACACCTTGCTCCCGCAAAATGGCAACGCGAGGTTTGGCCAAATTAAGCCAGGGTGCTGCCACATTGACTTCCGGCTTAAAGCTAAGGAAAACATGCAAGCCAGGATTGTTCAATTTGCCAACACCTGCATGCTCCATGTCGGCACAGCTTGCGTTGTCGCGTTGCTGGCAAATTTTCCAGCTGACGCTGTCCCACACTTGGTGCAAGTCTTCTAACTTGGCAGTGAAAATTTCTTTGGTATCACGCCAAATACTCAAAGCACCCACACCTTTGTCAATGGCCGAATGGACTGGCCGCGTTTTACCGACAACATGACTGTGCTTAGACAGCTTGTGCTCCCGCAAGGCTTGCATCACCTCTGTGCGGTCTTGGGTTGCAATTTGAATGACCACACCTAGCTCTTCATTGAACAAGGCTTTGAGGGTCAACTCTTCTCTTCGTGCACTGACTTGCTGCGCCCAATTTTTGGCATCGCCATACTCAGCGCGGCTGTCCGAAATGCCATCACCTTCAGTGACCAACATGTCCAGATTGAGGGCGACGCCCACCTGACCTGCAAAACACATTTCTGCCACGGTGCTTAGCAAGCCGCCATCACTGCGATCGTGATAGGCCAAAATTTTGCCTTGAGAGCGGAGCAAGTTAATGACCTTGACCAAATTCACCAAGTTTTCAGGTGCGTCCAGATCAGGCACCTGATCGCCTGATTGATTCAAAACTTGACTGAAAATACTGCCGCCCATGCGGCTTTGCCCTTGGCTTAGGTCAATCAAAATCAAGGAGGTGTCTGTGATGCTGGCGTTCAACTGCGGCGTCAAGGTACCGCGCACATCTTGCAAGCTGGCAAAGGCACTCACGATCAAACTCACAGGCGAAGTAACCTTATGCGCCACACCCGCGTGTGACCATTGTGTTTTCATCGACAAACTGTCTTTACCCACTGGAATGGAAACACCCAAGGCAGGACACAATTCAAGACCTACAGCCTTCACGGTTTCATAAAGTGCCGCATCTTCGCCAGGCTCGCCACATGCAGCCATCCAGTTGGCACTGAGTTTGACGCGATCAAGTTCAATGGGGGCCGCCAACAAATTGGTAATGGCCTCGGCTACGGCCATGCGGCCCGATGCCGCTGCATCGACGCTGGCCAAAGGCGTGCGTTCTCCCATGCTCATGGCCTCCCCTTTGAAGCCTTGATAGTCTGCCAATGTCACCGCACAATCGGCCACCGGCACTTGCCATGGCCCCACCATTTGATCTCGGTGAGTTAAACCGCCCACTGTGCGATCGCCAATGGTGATGAGAAATCTTTTGGATGCAACTGTCGGATGACTGAGCACATTCAAGATGGACTCTTGCAAACTCACGTCGGTGAGATTCATAGGCGTGGTGTTGCGCTGCACTGAAGTCACATTGCGATGCATTTTGGGGGGCTTACCCAAGAGCACATTCATCGGCATGTTGACAGGATGTTTCAAGCCCTCGACAGCAGCGAGGTCATCTGTCAAAACCAATTGGCGCTCTTCAGTGGCAACACCTACGACCGCAAACGGGCAACGCTCTCTTTGGCAAAACGACTTGAACAAATCAAGCGATGCAGGCGCAATGGCCAAGACATAACGCTCTTGACTTTCATTTGACCAGATCTCTTTGGGTGAAAGGCCAGATGCTTCTAATGGCACAGCACGCAAATCAAAACGTGCGCCTCGACCTGCATCGTTTGTCAATTCTGGAAACGCATTGGACAAACCACCTGCGCCCACATCGTGAATGGCCAAAATAGGATTGTCATGGCCCATGACCCAACAATGGTTAATGACTTCCTGTGCCCGTCTTTCAATTTCAGGATTGCCGCGTTGCACGGAGTCAAAGTCTAAGTTGGCAGCATTGGCGCCAGAGGCCATTGAACTGGCCGCACTGCCGCCCATGCCGATGAGCATGCCAGGACCACCCAATTGAATCAAAAGGGTGCCAGCAGGAAATAGAATTTTTTGCGTTTGAACATCGTCGATGACCCCCAAGCCACCCGCAATCATGATGGGCTTGTGGTAGCCCCGAAGCACGCCATCAACCACTTGCTCGTATTCGCGAAAATAACCCAACAAATTGGGGCGACCAAACTCGTTGTTGAAGGCTGCACCGCCCAAAGGTCCTTCCGTCATGATTTGCAGGGCGCTGGCAATGTGTTCCGGTTTCCCGTGGGTGCTGCCCCACAATTTAGAGACCGTGAAACCCGTTAAACCCGCCTTGGGCTTGGAGCCGCGACCCGTTGCACCTTCATCCCGAATTTCGCCGCCAGCGCCGGTGGAGGCGCCCGGGAAGGGTGAAATAGCGGTTGGGTGGTTGTGAGTTTCGACCTTCATCAACACATGGTGAAGCGCTTTTTCTTTTTGGTAGAGGCCGCCCTGTTTCGCCACAAAACGCTCGACTTCATGACCTGCCATGACAGACGCGTTGTCGGAATAAGCCACAACCGTGTGCTGTGGATTTTGTTGATGGGTATGTCGAATCATGCCAAACAAACTGTGCGCTTGGTCTTGTCCATCAAGGGTGAATTGCGCATTGAAAATTTTGTGTCTGCAATGCTCACTGTTGGCTTGCGCAAACATCATCAGTTCAACGTCACTGGGGTTTCGGCCCAATTGTTGGAATGAACTGAGAAGATAATCAATTTCATCTTCTGCCAATGCCAGGCCAAATTCTTGGTTGGCTTTGACCAAGGCTTCGCGGCCCCCCACCAGCACATCAACGTGCAAAAGTGATTGAGCCTGTAACTCCGTAAAAAGAGCCAATGCATCTTCTCGTTTTGCAAGGATGGATTCGGTCATTCTGTCGTGCAGCAAGTCTGACAACTTCAAGCGCGTTTCAGCCGAAGTGGCTTTGGCCGCTGAAGCACTTTTAAAATGCAATGAATACACAAGCAAGCGTTCAATTCGGCGAACCATCAAGCCACAGTTGTGGGCGATGTCCGTGGCTTTCGAAGCCCAAGGCGAGACAGTGCCAAGCCTTGGCGATACAAAAATTTGAAGGGATGCAGAGGCGGTCGATGACGCTGCGCTAAATGGCTCACCATAAGTGAGAAGCTCAGACAAAACCGACTTTGTCTGAGCGTCAAAGGGTGATGCACTGGCAACCAAATGCAAATACTGGCCTGTCAGCGTCTTGATTTCAGGGCAATGAGCCTGCAACCGAGGTAACAATTGCTGGATGCGGAAATCGCTGAGGGCGTTACCGCCTTCTAAAATAAGAGTTTGCAGGGTCACAGGGTGGCCTTGAGGGCAAGAGGGAACAGTGTCTCAAATACCGCTGACTGGGGCATTGAACGAAGCACTATTTTAACCGCTGACGGTGCTCATTTCTGCAAAATTGGACGGAGGATGGGATAATCTGGCCCATGACAATCACCCTTAAAGACACTGATAACGCCACCGGCATGCGCGTTGCCGGTCGCCTAGCATCTGAAGTACTCGACTATTTAACGCCCTTTGTAAAACCAGGCGTCACCACCAACGAGCTGGACAAACTGGCCCATGATTTCATGGTTCAAGTTCAAGGCACGATTCCAGCTCCCCTCAATTACCAACCGCCTGGTTATTCGCCCTACCCTAAGTCCATTTGCACCTCCATCAACCATCAAGTTTGCCACGGCATTCCCAATGACAAGGTGCTCAAAAAAGGCGATATCGTCAACATCGACATTACCGTCATCAAAGACGGTTGGCATGGTGACACAAGCCGCATGTTCATTGTGGGCGATGCCTCCATTGCCGCCAAACGTCTTTGCGCTGTCACCTATGAGGCCATGTGGCATGGCATTGAACAGGTCAAGCCAGGTGCTCACCTAGGGGATATTGGATGGGCCATTCAAAAGTTTGCCGAGAACTTAGGCTTCTCCATTGTTCGAGAATTTTGTGGTCATGGCATTGGCCGCGTCTTTCACCAAGAACCGCAAGTTTTGCATTATGGAAAACCTGGTACCTTGGATGAACTCAAAGTCGGCATGACTTTCACCATCGAGCCCATGATCAATGCCGGCAAGCGAGACATCAAAGAAATGGGCGATGGTTGGACCATCGTCACCAAAGACAGAAGCTTGTCCGCTCAATGGGAACATACCGTTTTGGTCACCGAAACCGGCTATGAAGTGCTGACACTTTCAGCCGGAAGTCCACCTGTGCCGGATTTTGTCAAAGCTTGACCATGACCGACTTGTCTGCATTGAGAGATAAGTACAGGCAAGAAAAGCAGACCCTGTGGTCTCACATTGCCAAAAGCACTGCCAATGGTCGGGGACTGAAGCCCACATTGGGGCGACTGGCCAAACTCGCAGACAAACTGCTTGTTCAACTTTGGCGCAATGCTGGTTTTGAACACGGCGAGGCATTGATTGCCGTCGGGGGCTATGGTCGAGGCGAGCTATTTCCATCTTCAGACGTCGACGTCTTGGTTTTGCTGCCCGACAGTGTCATTGCAGAAGAGTCACCAGACCTGAAAGCCAAGCTAGAAGCCTTCATTGGCAGTTGTTGGGACAGCGGCCTAGAAATCGGCTCCAGCGTTCGCAACCTGAAAGATTGCATCGACGAGTCTGAAAAAGACATCACGGTTAAAACATCGCTGCTTGAAAGTCGACTGCTTGCTGGCAGCCTTAGCTTGTACCAACAGTTTCAGCAAAGCTACCAAGAGGCCATGGACCCGCACGCATTCTTTGTGGCCAAAACACTCGAGCTCAACCAACGGCATAACAAGTTTGAAAACACCCCCTACTCTCTAGAACCCAATTGCAAAGAGTCGCCCGGCGGGCTCAGAGATCTTCAAATTATTTTATGGATTTCTAGAGCTGCAGGCTTGGGGTACACATGGGACGATTTGGCCGCCAAAGGCTTGGCCACTGCCTTAGAAGTGAAGCAAATTAAACGCAATGAAGCTGTGCTCAGCCTAATTCGTGCAAGGCTTCATTTACTGGCCAAACGGCGCGAGGATCGCTTGGTGTTTGATTTGCAACACGCCTTGGCAGATGCCTTTGGGTACAAGGCACAAAGCACATCCGATGGCAAACACAAGCAAAGAGCCAGTGAAGTTTTGATGCGCCAGTATTACTGGGCGGCCAAAGCTGTCACTCAATTGAACCAAATACTGCTTTTGAACATTGAAGCGCATTTGCAAGCTCAGCGTGGCGATCTTCGAATTGAAGTGCGCAAACTCAACGAACATTTTTTAGAGATCAATGGCCTGTTAGAAGTAGCGCAAGACGATCTCTATCAAAAACACCCCCATGCCATCTTAGAAACTTTTTTGCTTTTCCAGCAGACTCGGGGCGTAAAGGGGCTGTCGGCTAAAACACTGCGCGCGCTTTACAACGTACGTGGCGTGATGGATGCCAATTTCAGGCGCGACCCAGTCAATCGGGCCACCTTTTTAAAAATACTTCAGGAAGGCGAAGGCATTACACATGCCCTGCGCTTGATGAACCAGACCTCAGTTCTGGGGCGCTACTTGTGGGTGTTCAGAAACATTGTGGGTCAAATGCAGCACGACCTGTTTCACGTTTACACAGTCGACCAACACATTCTCATGGTCCTTAGAAACGTGCGCCGCTTCTTCATTGCCGACCACGCTCACGAATATCCTTTTTGTTCTCAACTGGCTGCCGGTTGGGACAAGCCATTTATTCTCTACACGGCCGCGTTGTTTCATGACATTGCCAAGGGCCGTGGTGGAGATCATTCCAAACTTGGCGTGCTCGAAGTCAAAAGCTTTTGCCGTCAACACAGCATAACCTCAGAAGACTCTAAGCTCATCTCATTTTTGGTAGGCGAGCACCTCACCATGAGCCATGTGGCCCAAAAAGAAGATCTCAGTGACCCTGACGTCATTGCTGCATTTGCCAAGCGTGTTGGCAACGAACGACGACTGACGGCTTTGTACCTTTTAACGGTCGCAGATATTCGGGGCACAAGTCCCAAAGTATGGAATGCCTGGAAGGGAAAACTTTTAGAAGACCTTTACAAGTACACCTTGCGCATGCTGGGCGGCAGAGCCCCTGATGCCAACGCCGAAATTGAATCTCGCAAACGCGAAGCGCTGGTGGAGTTGGCCAGACACTCAGAACCTCACGATGGCCAAAAAGCCTTGTGGGACACCTTGGATGTGGGTTATTTCATGCGGCACGATGCCAGTGAAATTGCATGGCACGCAAGGCAACTTTCAAGGTATGTCGCCAGAACTGAAGCGACTCCTGTTTCGGCGCTGAACGGAAAATGCATTGTCCGAGCCAGAATTTCACCCTTGGGCGAAGGCCTGCAAGTATTGGTCTACACAGAAGATCAAACAGATTTGTTCGCCCGCATTTGCGGATACTTCGATCAAGCCGGCTTCAGTATTTTGGATGCCAAAATTCACACGGCTAAAAATGGTTATGCGCTAGATACTTTCCAAGTGGTGACCTCGCTGCTGCCTGAGCACTACAGAGAACTCATGACCATGGTTGAATCTGGCTTGAGCCTCACCATCAATCAAAAAGGTACCCTCCCCCCCCCAACCAAAGGTCGAGTATCAAGGCGCGTTAAAAACTTTCCCATTGCGCCTCGCATTACTTTGCACCCAGATGAAAAAGCTCAAAGTTGGCTTCTGGCCATTTCAGCCAGTGACAAAATTGGCCTGCTCTACAGTGTGGCCTCCGTCCTTGCCAAACACGGCATCAGCCTGAAGTTGGCCAAAATCAGCACGCTGGGTGAGCGCGTAGAAGACACGTTCCTGATTGAAGGCTCTGCCCTTCAACACAACCGTGAACAAATTGAAATAGAAACCGAATTGCTTCAGGTTTTACAGGCTTAGCTGCAAACTCAACGCTAAAGCCAAGTGATCGATGGCTTAACTCTTTTTACGCGGCGGCAAACCCGTGTGCTGCGTGAGCATCGTGCCTTTTTTGGGTGAGGCCGATTCACTGGGCGTGCTGTTTTTGCGACGCGCGCTTTGATAATCATCTGACAAAGGCTGCCAAGTAGGAATCAAGTGGTGCTTGCCATTGCCAATGAGGTCGGCTCTGCCCATGGCTTTGAGTGCATCACGCAAAAGGGGCCAATGCTTGGCATCGTGATAGCGCAAAAATGCTTTGTGCAGCCTGCGGCGCTTTTCACCTTTGACCACATCAACCTTTTCACTGTCGCGCGTAATTTTGCGCAAAGGATTTTTGGTGGTGTGGTACATGGCTGTGGCGGTGGCCATGGGGCTCGGATAGAAGGTTTGAACTTGATCGGCCCGAAAACCGTTTTTCTTCAGCCAAATAGCCAAGTTCATCATGTCTTCATCGCTGGTGCCTGGGTGCGCTGCAATGAAGTAAGGCACCAAAAACTGTTTCTTGCCAGCTTCTGCACTGAACT
Organism: Limnohabitans sp.; assembly: GCA_044233865.1. Lineage (GTDB taxonomy): Bacteria > Pseudomonadota > Gammaproteobacteria > Burkholderiales > Burkholderiaceae_C > Limnohabitans_A. The sequence continues at coordinate 16,724 of JBIIJK010000023.1, read as the reverse complement.
TGTCAAACATGCTCTTGAACTTGTCGTAAGACCCAATGCCAGGCTTCATCATCTTGGTGAGCGGGCCTGACTCTGTGTGTTCTGGGGCAATTTTCAAGTAGCCACCCACATGGTGAGTGACCAACTCTTTGACATATTCTGGACTTTGAACCGCCAAGTCATAGCGCAAGCCCGATCCGATCAGGATCTTTTTGATGCCCTTCAAAGTACGCGCTTTGCGGTACATTTGAATAAGCGGGCCGTGGTCTGTGGTGAGGTTGCTGCAAATGCCAGGGAATACGCAACTTGGTTTGCGGCAGGCAGCTTCAATTTCGGGAGACTTGCAACCCAAGCGGTACATATTGGCTGTGGGGCCGCCCAAATCTGAAATGACGCCCGTGAAGCCCTTGACCTTGTCGCGAATGTCTTCAATTTCACGCAGTACGGAAGCTTCGCTGCGGCTTTGAATGATGCGGCCTTCATGTTCGGTGATGGAGCAAAACGTACAGCCACCAAAACAACCCCGCATGATGTTCACAGAAAAGCGAATCATCTCCCACGCCGGTATTTTGGTGGCCGCGTCATGCGAGCCATTTTCGTCGGCATAAATGGGGTGTGGACTGCGCGCATAAGGCAAGTCAAACACGGCATCCATTTCGGCTGTGGTGAGGGGAATGGGAGGTGGCGTAATCCAAACATCGCGCGCAGTCACACCCTCGCCATGGGCTTGCACCAAACTTCGCGCATTGCCCGGATTGGTTTCTAAGTGCAACACGCGGTTGGCATGCGCATAGAGCACAGCGTCAGATTTCACTTGCTCATAACTGGGCAGACGAATGACGCTTTTGTCACGAGGCGGCACTTTGTGCAAGCCTTTGCCTGTCATGGCAGGCATCTGCGGATTGGGCACAAAATTGAGCGGTTTAACTGTCGCATTTTGCTGATCGGCGACAGTCTGCGCTTCCTCTTCGCGAGCGCACGTTGCACCGTTTTCACGTGCTTGCTCCGAGATCATGAGGTAGGGATTGACGTGTGCTTCTACGTGCCCAGGCGTGTCGACAGAAGATGAATCAATTTCGAACCAGCCTTCAGGCGTGTGACGACGAACAAAAGCAGTACCGCGAACATCAATGATGTCGTGAACGGGCTCTCTTGCAGCCAACCTGTGTGCAATTTCAACCACGGCACGCTCTGCATTGCCGTAGAGCAGCAAATCGCATTTGCTATCAACCACAATGGATCTGCGAACCTTGTCAGACCAATAGTCATAGTGCGCAATGCGGCGCAAAGAACCTTCAATGCCACCCAACACAATGGGAACTTCTGGAAAAGCTTCACGACAGCGTTGGCTGTAAACAATGGCCGCCCGGTCGGGACGTTTTCCGCCAACGTCGCCAGCTGTGTAGGCGTCGTCGGATCTGATTTTTCGATCGGCCGTGTAACGGTTGATCATGGAATCCATGTTGCCTGCTGTGACGCCCCAAAATAAATTGGGCTTACCTAAGGCGCGAAACGGCTCGGCACTTTGCCAATCGGGCTGGGCAATGATGCCCACCCGGAAACCTTGTGCTTCTAGCATTCGACCAATGACCGCCATGCCAAAACTCGGGTGGTCGACATAGGCGTCGCCAGTAACCAAAACAATGTCGCAACTGTCCCAACCCAATTGCGTCATTTCAGCGCGGCTCATGGGCAAAAATGGAGCCGTGCCAAAGCGCGCCGCCCAGAACTTGCGATAGCTGTTCAGGGGCTTGGCGTTGCGCGGGAAAAAAGAGACGTCAACCAGTGCGTTCATGGGGTCGGAATTAGAGAAGGCCGTAGTTTAGAGCTTCTTTGGGAACATGTCTCCCAGAGGGTCTCTCCAAAGGACCGTTTCTAGGTGCGCGACTTCCTAATTTGAATCAGTCGACCCGCAAAAGCTTCAGCGATAATTGGTGCATGTCCTCTCAAGCCCAAGAATCTTGTCAACCGCAATCCAAAACAGAACTGTTCACGGTTTTCACCTTGTTGGCACTCCAGGGTTTTGGTGGCGTTTTGGCAGTGGTTCAGCACGAGTTGGTGGAACGCAGAAAGTGGTTGACCAAGGCCCAATTTGTTGAAGAATGGTCCGTCGCGCAAGTGATGCCAGGCCCTAACGTGGTTAACCTTTGCTTGATGATTGGCGGCAAATACTTTGGCATCGCAGGCGCTTTGGCAGCGGTGAGCGGCTTAATTTGTGGGCCGCTGGTCTTGGTCCTAGGTCTGGCAATTTTGTTTGGGGGTGTGGCAGACAATGCCATCGCTCAAGGGGCACTCAAAGGCATGGGAGCTGTGGCGGCTGGTTTGGTCATCGCCACAGGGCTCAAACTTGCTACAACCCTGCCGAAAAACCCAATGGGGCTTTGGACAGCCATCCCTTTTGCTGTTCTTTCTTTTGCTTGTGTTGGCATTTTCAGATGGCCATTGCCGTGGGTTTTACTTGGCTTTGGCAGCTTAGCCTGGCTCATGACCTATCGGGCCTTGAAACAATTGCAAACCAAGCTTGATTCCGATTCACACACGGATCGGGAGGCGTCCTAAAAATGAGCCTGACTCTGAGTCCTCAAGACTGGTTTGAGCTGTTCATGCATTTTGCCGTCTTGTCCTTGATGGGGATTGGGGGTGCAATCACAACTGCGCCAGAAATGCACCGATTTTTGGTCACTGAAAAACATTGGCTGACAGACCCTTCCTTTTCTTCCAGCATTGCGCTGGCTCAATCTGCACCTGGCCCCAATGTGCTCTTTGTTGCTCTCATGGGCTGGCAAGTGGGCATCAATGCAGGTGGGGGCTTGAGCGCGGGTGCTCATGCATGGTGGCTTGGCCTTTTAGGCGTTGTGCTCACCATGTTGGGCATTATGTTGCCCTCATCTATCCTGACTTACAAAGCCACCAAATGGGCCCACGTTAACCGAGATTTGACGTCGGTTCAGGCCTTCAAATCTGGCATGGCTCCCATTGTGATTGGACTCTTGGTGTCAACGGGGTGGCTGCTGTCAGCAGCCCATGGCGACTTTGCACATGACTGGAAAATTTGGTTGGTCACCGCTGTTGCAACAGGGCTGGTGTTGCGAACTTCAATTCACATGATGTGGCTGATAGCAGCTGGTGGCATTCTGGGTGCCGCAGGACTGCTGTGAACCTATGAGACCAAGCGCTGCCTCAGCGCTTCAAACAAACAAACGCCACTGGCCACCGAAACATTCAAGCTCTCGACGGCACCTTGCATGGGAATGCTAACCAACTCATCACATGTTTTGCGTGTGAGCTGCCTCATGCCAGGACCTTCAGCACCCAGAACCAAAGCAGTAGGGACTTTTAAATCTGCTTGGTAAATATTGCGAGGGGCATCACCGCTGGTGCCAATGATCCAAATAGAACGCTCTTTGAGTTCACCCAAAGTTCTAGCCAAGTTGGTCACCATGAAATACGGCACAGTTTCAGCGGCACCACTGGCCACCTTGGCCACAGTGGCATTGATGCCCGCGGCGTGATCTTTGGGTGCAATGACAGCATGTGCGCCCGCGCCATCGGCCACACGCAAACACGCACCCAGGTTGTGTGGATCTGTGACGCCATCTAAAACCAAGAGCAATGGAGGACCCTGAACTTGGTCCAACAGATCGTCCAGCGAATGGATTTGGGGCAAGCTTTCAACGCGAGCTGCAACGCCTTGGTGGCCATGGCTGCCTGCCAACTTGGCCAAGCGCATGCCGTCAGCCTCTATGAGCCTGACACCTGCTTCTTGTGCGCGTTCAATGAACTGGCGCATGCGGGCATCGCGCCGTGTAGTTTCAAAATAGATCTCAACGATCGATTGAGGGGCTGTTTTTAAACGGACACCGACTGCATGAAAACCGAAAAGAATTTTGGGAGATGACATGCCCCAATTATCGTTGGGATATAAGCTGTCCAGCCTCAAGTGTGAGCGTTCTATCGCAGCGAGATGCCAGTTTTTGGTCATGCGTGACCAAAATCAGGGTGGTTCCTCTTGCCTGATTCATAGAAAGCATCAAATTCATAATGCTTTCGCCAGTTTGAGCATCCAAACTGCCTGTCGGCTCATCGGCCAAAAGGAGTTGGGGTTGGACCACAAAGGCTCGGGCAAGCGCAACACGTTGTTGTTCACCACCACTGAGAACTTTGGGAAAGTGTTTCAAGCGCTCTGCAAGCCCTACTTGCGACAAGATCTCTTTGGCCAATTGGCTGGCGTTTTTGGCGCCCGCCAACTCAAGCGGCAACATGACATTTTCCAATGCTGTTAAATGACCCATCAATTGAAAATTTTGAAATACAAAACCTAGCATTTGTCCGCGCCATGCGGCACGTTGGTCCTCTGTCATGTCAAAAATGGGCTGCCCCGCCAATGACACCTGACCTTCAGTTGGGGTGTCTAAACCTGCCATGATGGACAATAAGGTGCTTTTGCCAGAACCAGAGGCCCCCAAAATGGCAACAGATTCCCCAGCCTTCACGGAGAAATCAATATCACGCAAAATAGCCAACGGGTCGCCGACATCACCGACCACCTTACTGACATGACTGACTGAGATCATTGTTTCTGACATGTACCAAATTTCCTTACAACGTAGATACTTTAACTGGCTTGTGGTGAGCTTGTTCTTCGCGGGTTTTTGCTTGCCCCTTTTGGCCAGCGAAAGCACGCCGAAAGTCAATGCCAAGACAAGCCCGAGCTCAGAAAAAATTGTCTTGATTGTGGGCGACTCATTGAGTGCTGAGTACGGCCTGACCCGAGGAACAGGCTGGGTTCAATTGATGAGTGACCAAGCTGTCAAAGAGACCCTGAAGGTGAAAATGGTGAATGCCAGTATCAGCGGTGATACAAGTTCAGGAGGTCTTAGCAGGCTGCCCCAGTTGCTCAAAGTGCACAAGCCGCATGTTTTGATCGTGGAGCTTGGAGGCAACGATGCGCTTCGAGGTTTGAGCATGCAAATGACGCAACAAAATTTGAGCGCCATGGCGAATCAAGGCAAAAAAGCTGGTGCCAAAGTGATGGTCATTGGCATGCAAATGCCGCCAAACTATGGCGCCAACTACGCTCAACAAATAGCACAAGCTTATCAAAGGGTGTCTAAAGAGACGGGGGCAGAACTCAACAACCAATTTTTAAAAGGCATTGCTGACGATGCCGATCCTTTGAAGTGGTTTCAGTCAGACCGAATTCACCCCAATGAAGGGGCGCAAAGCACCATGATGAAAAACGTATGGCCTCAGCTTAAAAAAATGTTGGCCGAAATGAGGTAACTCTGCCTAGATGGAGGTGCTAGACAATTTAGGGCCGGGGCGGCACATCGGAAGCGGGCAGCTGCTCAGTCTCGTCTTCAGGCAAATCTTCTGAGAGTGAATCAGGCGAGTCAGTTCTTTTCTCAGACTTGGCTTTCAGTTTGTCTTCTTTTTTGCGTTTCTTCGCCAATTCTTTTTGACGTTTTTCGTAGCCGTAATTGGGAGTTGCCAAGGTATTTCTTTCTATTGAATGGCTCCACTGTATCAGCTTGCCATTCAATCCTACAAGTCGCTTAAAAATTCAAGCATTGCTTCACAGCTTTGGCCAAATCGCGGATTAAATCTTGCGGGTCTTCAAACCCTGTTGAAAAACGCACCAAGTAGCCTTGTTGCAAGTGCGAAGGCCAGTTAGAACGCATGCTGGCAATGTTGTAAGGCACCGCCAAACTGATGGGGCCGCCCCAGCTGTAACCTATTTTGAAGAGACTCAAATTGTCGCAAAATGTATCGACTTGGTCTTGCGTCAATGAGGGGTGCAGCATCACGCTGAACAAGCCTGCGGCATGCCCAGCACCACCGTCAGAAGCGCACAAGGCTTGCCAATGCCCGTGCCCAGGGGATCCTTTTACAGCGGGATGCAGCACCTGCACACAGGCTTTTTGGCTTTTCCACCATTGGGCCAACTCACGGGCTGAATGGTCTTGCGCCACATAACGCAAAGAAATGGTGGGCAACGAGCGAAGAATGCTTTCAATGTCATTAGGGCCTACACAAATTCCCAAACGGCTCATGGTCATTTTGAGTTTCAATGCCAATTCATCGTTGCAAGTCATGACGCTGCCCATGAGCACATCGCCACCCCCACTGGGATATTTGGTGAGGGCATGAGCGGTGAGATCAACGGACAAACTGCCATCGCCCAAAAGGTCAAAAGGCTTGAAGGCAATTCCCGCGCCCCATGTGTTGTCCAAGGCGGTTAAAACGCCATGAGATTGACAAACCTTGATCAAACCGATGAGGTCTGGAAATTCCATGCTGACTGAGCCTGGTGCTTCCAACCATACAAGACGGGTATTGGGTTTGATTTTGGCTGCCAGATCTTGGGGGTCCATGGCATTGTAGTAAGCATGCGATATGCCAAACGATGTCAATTCGCCTTCAGCCAACACCTTGTTGGGGCCGTAAGAGTTGTCGGGCAACAAAATATGATCGCCCGATTTCAAAACAGCAAAAGATGCCACTGCCAAGGCCGACAAGCCACTGGGCGTTAAGACACAATGTTTGCCGCCTTCTAGCGAGCAAAGCCGCTCTTCAAGCGTGAAACTTGAAGGCGTGCCATGCGTTCCATAGGTGTAAGCCGATTTGTCTTTCCAATCGCGTTGGCGCATAGACGCCACATTGGGAAAGAAAACCGTAGAGGCTTTGAAAATACCCGGCTGAGGGGCCTGAAAATCAGGCGGTGGCGTGTAGCCGTGGTGAATCAGTTGGGTGGCAATGTGGGATGTGTTCTTTTTAGTCATCCCACCATATTACCTTTAGACTTTCCACTTTTCCATTAATTTTTCGGGGCTCATGCTGTCGTAGCCTTCAAAGGGCTGATGAATCCAAGGGTTGGTGGGCAGGTATTCAACGGAGTAGTCGGGTTGAAAACCAGAAAGACCCTTGGTCCAAACAACGGCACTGCGCAGTTCTGTGATGGGCTTGTAATTGGTTTTCAACATGTCGACCACGGCATGCAAGGTGTGGCCCGAATCGGCCAAGTCATCGACCAACAAAACACGACCCGCAATTTCGCCTTTGGGGGTGGTAATGAACCGAGCGATGTCCAAATGGCCCTGCACAGTGCCCGCATCAGCACGGTAAGAGCTGGTGGACATGATGGCCAAGGGTTTGTTGAAGATGCGAGACAAAATATCGCCAGGGCGCATACCGCCCCTTGCCAAACACAAAATGGTGTCGAACTCCCACCCAGATTGATGGACCTTGATGGCCAGCTTTTCAATCAGGTTGTGGTATTCGTCGTAGCTTACGTACAGGTGTTTGCCGTCTTCAGTCAGCATGCATATTCTCCAGAGGTAGGTTCATTCACTTCAAGGTAAAGCGAGGTGTTGATGTCAATTAAAGGGGTGTTAAAAAAGGATGGTGCATCAAGATGGTGTGATCACGGTCTGGGCTGGTTGACACCAAATGAATGGGAACGCCCGTGATGTGCTCAATGCGCTGTAAATACAAGCGAGCATTGACTGGCAGTTTGTCAAATTGTGTGACGCCCACTGTGCTGTCAGTCCAGCCCTCAATGGATTCATAAATAGGCTTGCAGCGCGCAATGTCATCGGCACCCATGGGCAGAATGTCCACAATGTCGCCGTCCAATTCATAACTTGTGCAAAGCTTTAACTCTTTCAAGCCGTCTAGGACATCCAGTTTGGTAATGCACAGACCAGACAAACCATTGACTTGCGCACTGCGCTTGAGCAATGCCGCATCGAACCAACCGCAGCGTCGGCTGCGACCTGTTGTGACGCCCTTTTCAGCGCCCACCGTACTCATGTGCCAACCTGGTGTACCTTCTTTTTCCCATTCCAACTCGGTTGGAAATGGACCGCCGCCAACCCGTGTGCAATAAGCCTTGGTAATGCCTAAAACATAGTGCAATAACCCAGGGCCGACACCTGAGCCTGCCGCGGCATTGCCAGCCACGCAGTTGCTAGATGTCACATATGGGTAGGTGCCGTGATCGACATCAAGCAGTGTGCCCTGTGCACCTTCAAACAGCAAGTTAGCGCCTAAGCGATGTGCGTCGTTCAGTTCGCGAGACACATCGGCCATCATGGGCTTTAAGAGTTCTGCATGTTCCATGGCCTCTTTAAAAACCACATCAAACTGAACTTCACCGTTTTTGACATACGGTTTGAGCGCATCACCAAAAATGAACTTCTCTGAACCCAAAAAAGTTGTCAAAACATGGTTGTGCAAATCTAAGAGTTCTTTGAGTTTGTGTGCAAAACGCTCGGGGTATTTCAAGTCTTGAACGCGCAATGCACGGCGTGCAATTTTGTCCTCGTAGGCAGGGCCGATGCCGCGGCCTGTGGTGCCAATTTTTTCGGTGCCACCTTGCTCGCGAGCAGCCTCACGCGCGACGTCCAAGGCGGCATGAAATGGCAAGATCAAAGGGCAAGCTTCACTGATACGCAAGCGAGAGCGAACCTCAACCCCCGCCTTTTCTAGACCCGCAATTTCTTCAAACAGTTTGCCCGCAGACAAGACCACGCCATTGCCGATGTAACACTTCACACCAGCGCGCATGATGCCACTTGGAATAAGGTGAAGTGCCGTTTTGACGCCGTTGATGACCAAGGTGTGGCCTGCATTGTGGCCACCTTGAAAGCGGACAACGCCTTGCGCGCTTTCTGTCAGCCAATCGACCAGTTTGCCTTTGCCCTCGTCACCCCACTGGGTTCCAACAACGACAACGTTACGTCCTTTGATCATGTTCATTTTGTTTTGTTTTCAATGGCTTTTACAATCCACTGCCCCGCAAGCTCTAAGAGTTCGCGATCGCATTGGAATTCATCTATTTCACTTTCGTGTCCAGGCAAGCTGCACACCACAGTTTCACCGTGCATGCGCAACTGCGCAATGGCCGAACGCAGGTCTGGCCGGGTGCCCCATGGCGCTCGAATGGCAGCCTTAAGACTGAGTTGCGGGACCACCCCCACCCATTGCTTCAGATCTAAGCTGAAACCCACTGCGGGACGATCACGGCCCATTTCGTGGCCAAAGGCGGCACCCACGCCGTCATAACGACCACCCCGCACCACGGCATCACTGGCGCCTTTTGCATAAATAGCAAAACGCAAACCGCTGTAATAAGCATACCCGCGCGCATCGGCCAAATCAAACTTAAACGTGACATCAGGCAATTGATCGCTCAACCATTTCAGCTGCTCAATGGCCAACTTGATTTGAGGTTTGGGCGGTAATTTTTGGAGTGCTAGCGTTAGAACTGAACTGTCTCCATACAGGTCAATGAGATTCATCAGCCCGGCTTGAATGCCTTTAGGGAAATTTTGGGTTAAATCGGCCAAAGCAGAGGCATTTTTACTGGCCAGCGCCGCAAAAACATCGCCTCGCATGGCATCTGTCAGGGGCATGTCTTCAAGCAAACTGCTCACAATTCTGGCATCTGCGAGGTCAACCAAGACCTCACCCATTTGAGAAGCGCGCAAACAATCTAGGGCCAACTGCAAAACCTCGAGGTCGGCTTCTAAACCAGCATGGCCAAATATTTCGGCGCCAAGCTGCAAGGGTTCGCGGGTAGCATGCGGGCGGTCGGGTTGGGTATGCAGAACAGGGCCGCAGTAGCAAAGCCTTGCGACACCTTTTCGATTAAGTAAGTGGGCATCAATTCGAGCGACTTGAGGGGTTGTGTCAGCTCTAAGGCCCATCATTCGACCCGAAATTTGGTCGACTAATTTGAAAGTTTGAAGATCTAGCGCTTTGCCAGTGCCCGTGAGCAAAGACTCAATGTGCTCAAGCAAAGGGGGTGAAACCAACTCGAAGCCATAGCTTCGGGCGGTGTCTAGAAGCAATCTTCGGAGTTCTTCGATGTGTCTGGCTTCTGAGGGCAAGACATCAGCGATGTGATCCGGGAGGACCCAAGCGGACATGGCAATCTGGGAAGCTGTTAAAACAAGGATTTTACCGGTTCGAACAGGCTCTAAATGAAGGCCCCTAAAAGAAAGAGTCCCAACAAAACGATCGAAAGACCAAAAAAACGAATTTGACCATCTTCGAGTTGCATGAGCTGGCTGAACATTTCGCGCCACTTAAGGGGAGAAATGAGGGGCAGAAGCCCCTCAAAAATCAGTACCAGCGAGATGGCCACCATGATTGTGGACCAGAAGCTCACTTACTTTCTAGCAGGGGGGACTGCCTGGTTGCCAGAAGAGTTGCCTCGCATGGTTCTGAAGAAGTCGGAGCTGCTTGGGTCTAAAACCATGACATCGCTCTTTTTAGAAAAGCTGGCTTTGTAGGCATCAAGGCTTCTGTAAAACTGCGCGAATTGAGGGTCACGGCCAAAGGATTCGTTGTAGATTTTGGCGGCCTGTGAATCTCCTTGACCTTTGATTTTTTGGGCATCGCGGTAAGCGTTGGCAATGGTGACCTCACGCTGACGATCGGCATCAGCACGGATTTTCTCTCCCTCTGCACCGCCCGTAGAACGAAGTTCGTTGGCAACGCGCTTACGCTCTGCCTCCATACGGCGATAGACCGATTCGGTAATGGCATCGACATAGTCAACTCTTGTGATTCGGACATCGACAACGTCAACACCCCATGGCTTTGCGCCGCGCACTTTGTCTAAGACTTCGCTCTTGACGTCATTCATTAAGGCGTCGCGACTTAAAGACAGCAAGTCCTTCACAGTGCGCTTGTTGATTTCTTCTTGAAAAGCATTTCTAACCACTCGGTTCAGTTGATTGGCACCAGCCTTTTCATCCAAGCCAACATTGCGGATGTAGGCCAAGGGATCTGTAATACGCCAACGAACATACCAATCAATCACCACACGTTGCTTTTCTGCAGTCAGCATGGGCTCGGTGTCGGGACTGTCGAGGGTCAACAAACGCTTGTCAATGTAAGTGACGTTTTGCAAAGGGGGCGGCAGCTTGATGTTCAAACCAGGCTCGGTAATGACTTCTTTAATTTGACCCAAGGCATAAACCACGCCAAATTGACGTTGATCGACCACGAACAACATGGAGCTGGCCAAAGCCAGCAACAGCAGCAGGGATGAAACCCATATTCCAATACGATTCATTTTGCTGCTTCCTTAACGATTTTCACGGTCACGAGATCGGAGACTGTCGCGCGATCTGGGATCAGGGGGGGCGCTGCTAGGGGCAGTGCTTGTGGCTGCGTTGTTCGCAGGTGCATCGACAGGGGCTGCCACTGTCGAAGGTGTGCCGGTCATTTGAATCAATTTATCGAGCGGCAAATACATCAGGTTAGAGCCCTGCTTACTGTCGATCACCACTTTGGTGACGTTGGCGTAAATTTGCTGCATAGCATCTAAATACATGCGGTCACGCGTCACTTGAGGTGCATTTTGATACTCGGGAAGGATGGCCTTGAAACGTTGCGCATCACCTTCTGCTTGCGCCACAATTCGCTCGCGATAGGCCTGAGACTCTTCCTTCAAGCGGGATGCAGCACCTACGGCGCGAGGCACAACATCGTTGGCATAAGCTTGCGCTTCATTTTTGGCGCGTTCGCGCTCTTGGCCCGCCTTGAGCACATCATCAAAAGCGGCTTGAACTTGTTCGGGGGGGCGAACGCCACCCTGTTGCAAGTTGATGCCAACCACTTCAATGCCCACCTTGTATCGGTCCAGAATGTTTTGCATCAGGGCGCGAACTCTAGGCGCAATCTGATCACGTTCTTCTGACAAAGCAGAATCCATTTTCATTTTGCCCACCACCTCCCGCACGGCTGTTTCAGCAGCCTGCACAACGGCTTCTGTGGGGTTTTTGCTTTCAAATAAATAGGCACGTGCATCGTTTAAGCGGTATTGCACTGCGAATTTAATTTCGACAATGTTTTCATCTTCCGTGAGCATGGCTGACTCGCGAAGACCGGTGGCCTTGATGACGTTGTCGCGGCCAATGTCAACTGAACGAATTTGCGTCACAAACACCAACTCGTTCTTTTGAATGGGGTAAGGAAAGCGCCAATTGAAACCGGCACCGACCGTGGATTTGTATTTGCCAAATTGGGTGATCACGGCTTGTTGTCCCTCTTGGACAATGAAGAAGCCTGTACCCAACCAGATCAGGAGCAAAGCACCCAAAATGGCGCCAATGCCTAAATTGCGAAACACGGGAGGCAATCCATTGAAGGGAGAGCCATTGGGCTGACCTTTGTTGGGTGGCCCGCCATTTTTACCACCCAAGAACTGCGAAAGCTTGCGATTGAGGTCACGCCACAGCTCATCCAAATCTGGAGGGCCAGAAGATTGACCAGGTCGGTTGGACGAGTTGCCTGGATTTGAAGGTTGAGGATTTGGAGGTTGCTGTTGAGAACCATTGGCGCCTGGTGGATTGCCAGGGGCATTGGTGCCGTCTTGACCTTCAGAAGCAGGTTTGTCGTCGCCACGGCCCCAGCGTTGATCGTTCAAATTGAACATGCCACGAAGGCGCTGCGGCAAGACTGACCAGCTAAATGCACGGTATTTGGAATTCATTCGCTTTTCTACGTTTTTATATGACTGCTCTCATTGTGCACAATCAGAGCGACAATTATGAAAAATCATCTTCATTTTCCCCGAAATTATCAAGGTCAAAGCGCGGGTCAGATTCACTTTGGGGGTTTGAAACTGTTCGAATCACTTCTTCTGCCAGCATTTGACGCAACATTGGCACGCCTTGTCCAGATTGAGCACTGAGAAATAGGCGCTTCAAAGGAACGCCATCGACTTCGTAGAGGTCGAACATTTCAAGCGGTTGACGCTCGGGCGGGATCGTGTCTATTTTGTTAAAAATTAGCCATTGCGGCACATCTTCTGCCCCAATTTCCCGAAGTACCCTTTTGACCTCGTTCATTTGCTCCGGATAGTTTGGGTTGGAAGCATCCACCACATGCAGCAACAAGTCTGCGTCGGCAGCCTCCTTCAAGGTGGCCTGAAAGGCATCAATCAGGCCATGCGGCAAATCTCGAATAAATCCAACCGTATCGGAGACCGAAGCGCTGCGGCCAGCCTGCCCCAAATACAGTTGACGTGTGGTGGTGTCTAAGGTGGCAAACAACTGATCGGCGGCATAGGCACGCGCTTTAACCAAGGTGTTGAACAACGTAGATTTGCCGGCATTGGTGTAACCCACCAAGGAAACATTGAAAGAGTTGCGGCGATCGCGCTGTCTTCTTTGGGTAGAACGTTGCTTTTTAACTTTAGACAAGCGATCCTTGGTGCGCTTGATGGCGTCATTGATCATGCGGCGGTCAAGTTCAATTTGAGTTTCTCCAGGACCGCCTCGAGTGCCAATGCCTCCTCGCTGGCGTTCAAGGTGTGACCACCGGCGAACCAAACGGGTACTCAGGTATTGAAGGCGCGCCAACTCAACTTGCAATTTGCCATCATGACTGCGCGCTCGTTGTCCGAAGATTTCAAGAATGAGCAATGTGCGGTCATTGACGGGCAGGCCCAAATGGCGTTCAAGGTTGCGCTGCTGAGCGGGGCTCAAAGACTGATCAAACAGAACCTCTTGGGCGCCCATTTGTTCTGCCATGAATTTAATTTCATCGGCTTTGCCAGAGCCCACAAACAAGGCGGCATCTGGGGCCTTGCGTTTGCAAGTCATTTTGGCCACAGGCTTGAGGCCTGCCGTCAAGGCCAGTTGACTGAGTTCATCAAGCTCTGCATCAAAATGAGGCAAGCCAAAATCAACACCCACCAACAAGGCCGGCGTTGTGTCAACCAATTCGCTGATCAAAACAGCGAGTTAAGCAGTGGGCTCGTCGACGGCTTCGTCTGAACCTGAAAGGTTGACTGCTCGGCCGGGGACAATGGTGGAAATGGCGTGTTTGTAAACCATTTGAGTGACCGTGTTACGAAGCAGAACCACGTATTGGTCGAATGACTCAATTTGGCCTTGGAGTTTGATGCCGTTGACCAAATAAATGGAAACTGGCACATGCTCACGACGCAATGCGTTGAGGAAGGGATCTTGCAAAAGTTGCCCTTTGTTGTTCACGATATTCTCCGTGTTTTGAATTAATTTAAGGGTTTCACCTTAACACATCAAAAGAGGCGTTTTGCAGCGACCCCTTTTAAAACCCTTACAAATTACCCCGCATCTTTGTCAGCAAAGGGATTTTGAGACGTTTTCATTTCAATCCGCAGTGGCGTACCTGACAAATCAAAGGCTTTGCGGAAGCGGCCTTCCAAATAACGTTTGTAGGTTTCAGTGACGTGCTCTAAAGAATTGCCATGAATCACAATGACCGGAGGGTTCATACCGCCCTGGTGGGCATAACGCAATTTTGGACGGAACATGCCGCCGCGCTGCGGACTTTGAAACTGAACCGACTCAAGCAACAAGCGCGTTAAAACGGGTGTGGTCATTTTGACCATGGCCGATTTGTGGGCCTGTGTGATGGATTTCCAAACAGGCCCTAGGCCTTGGCGTTTCTTAGCTGAAATGGTGTGCAAGTTGGCAAACTTCAAAAACGGCAGTCGACTTTCTATCGATCGGTTCACCAATTCGCGTTGGTACGAATCGACTGCATCCCACTTGTTGACGGCCAACACCACAGCACGGCCACTGTCCAAAATAAAGCCCGCAATGTGGGCATCTTGCTCTGTGACGCCCTGAGTGGCATCCAACAGCAATAAAACGACATTGGCCGATTCGATGGCTTGCAAGGTTTTAACCACTGAGAATTTTTCAATGGCTTCAAAAACTTTGCCCTTGCGGCGCAAACCCGCCGTGTCAATGAGTTCGAACTTTTGTCCGTCCCGTTCAAAGGGAACCGTGATGGCGTCGCGGGTGGTACCTGGCATGTCAAAGGCCACCAAGCGTTCTTCACCTAGCCAAGTATTGATCAGGGTTGACTTGCCCACATTGGGGCGCCCGGCTACCGCCAGCTTGACCACACTCAGGTCTGGTTCGGCGTCAGCATCTTCTTCAGGTAAGAGCAACGGGTCTAGAGCCAATTCGACCAAGCTTCGAATGCCTTGGCCATGCGCTGCCGAAACGGGAATGACATCGCCTAGTCCCAGTTCGTAAAACTCGCTAATTTGAACGCCCTCGCGCATGCCCTCGGCCTTGTTGGCAACCAACAAGCAAGGCTTGCCTATGCGACGCAAATACTTGGCAATGTCATGGTCTTGTGCAGAAACGCCAGCGCGGGCATCGACCACAAAGACCACCACATCGGCCTCGGCGACTGCTTGCTGAGTTTGTTTGGCCATTTCTTTGTAGATGCCATCATGGGCATCGGGTTCAAAGCCGCCCGTATCTATGACAATGTATTCGTAACGACCTTGCCGACCTTGCCCATAGTGGCGATCGCGCGTGAGACCCGCAAAGTCAGCGACGATGGCATCGCGGCTTTTGGTGAGTCGATTGAATAAAGTGGACTTCCCCACATTGGGGCGTCCGACCAAGGCCAGAACGGGTTTCAAATCTATCTTTCAGCTGGGTGTTATTCGGCTCGAAGTGCTTGCACCAAGCCACTTTGAGTCACGATCACCCAATTTTTACCAACACGCACAGGCGTCATTGCAATGCCAGATGCATCGACTTGAATACGGCCAATGGTTTGGCCATTGCTGACATCGATCCAATGGACCATGCCCAAACTGTCACCTACAACAAGTTGGCCAGCGGCCCAATGAGGCGCAGAGAGCCCTCTAAAACGAAACGCGTCTGATTGCCATGCAACTTGACCGGTACTGCGTTGCCAAGCCACCAATTTACCGTCAGACTCCGCGCCGAAGAGCAGCGAGTCGGAACCACTTAAGCCGACATGTCCTTGTGCTGAACGCGTCCATAAGTTGCTGCCCTTGAGTGCGTCGACACAGGTGACAGCAGTTTGAAATGCCCTGGCACAAATGACATTGTTAACACGCGAGACACCCGCGACCAAGTCAACCAAACGCTCGACTTCGTTGGTACCGCGCGAGGCACCAATGCTGAGTTCAGACAGCGCAACGCCGTTGGCAGGATTCATGGCCACCAAGCGACCAGAAAGACCGACCATCAGCCTGTCTTGGAAAGAAGTCAGGATACCGGCTTGCTTCAAAACCAAGGGATCGCCAGCGCGTTGTTGGCTCCACAACCTTTGACCAGATGCGCCATCGAAGGCCATCACCGTTCGATCGGCCGTTAGAACAAAAACCCGTCCACCGGCAACCAACGGTGATGTGAAAGCAGATGCTGGCAACTTGACCCGCCAGATGACTTTGGCATTTGAGATGGCAATTAATTCGTTAGCTTGAGAAATAACGGCAAAACGCTGACCATCGCCCCCAATGCCAGCGGAGACAGGTGTGTTCAAGGCAAGACGCCACGATTCAGCACCCGTTTCGGCATCTAACAAAACAACAAGGCCACTGCCCGTGACCAAGGCCATGCGACCCTCTGTGATGTTGTGGCTTAAGGGTGCATTGGAATTTGGGCTGATGGGGCCAATTTGGAGTGACCAGACTTTGCTGATGCTCAATTGGGATTTGAAGTCGCTTAGGACTGTGGGGCTGGGTTTAGTGGGGGTGCTTGAACAAGCGACCAAGCCCATTAGCAAAAAACCAAGCGTTGCAAAGGACAGCCGATTCATGCATTTTGCCCTCATCCCAACAGAGAAGGACAGAAATTTCATTTCGAAGCACCTTTTGCAGCTTCAGGGTCCTGGCCCAGAGCGTTTAGTTTGGCTGCAACCAAACGGCGGTATTCTGAATTTTCTTCCAAGAGTCGCCATGCATC
>JBIIJK010000066.1:0-9037 GCA_044233865.1 Limnohabitans sp. | reverse complement strand
GTGATCATGTTGATGGTAAAACCAAACATGCTCATGAACCAAAATGTGCCGATCAGTGAGATGGGCAGCGTTAAGCCGGTAATGACTGTAGAGCGCCATGAGTTCAAGAATAAAAATACAATGAGAATGGTCAGCAGTGCGCCCTCAATGAGGGTTCGGCGAACATTGTCGACAGCGACTCGAATTTGACGCGAGCCATCTGATACAGGTTCAAGTCGAATGCCTGCAGGAATTTGTTTGCGTAGCTCTTTCAGGGTGTTCATCAGCCCGTCAACCACTTCGATGGTGTTGGCGTCTTGAGCCTTTTGAACCGTAAGCACCAAGGTTCTTTCACCGTTGTACAGTGCCATGTTTGTCATTTCTTGGGCGCCGTCATTCACAGTGGCGACTTGTGACAATCGGATGGGCGTAGTGCCTTTGCGAGCCACAATGATGTTGGTAAAATCTTCGGGTCGTTTGACGCGAGATTGAACCTGAATCACACGCTCTTGCGTAAAGGATCTCAAGGCTCCAACAGGTAAATCTTGATTTTCATTTCGAACCGCGGCGGCAATTTGATCTGCCGAGACGCCCAAGGCCTCCATGGCATCTGGCCGCAGGTAAATGTTAATTTCTCTTCGGCTACCACCCAACACATTGACAGCACCCACGCCGCGAACGTTCTCTAAACGTTTCTTAATGGTTTGTTCCGCGTAGTTGGTGAGTTCAACCAGGCTGGTTATTTTGCTGTCATTTTGAGCTTCGGGAAAAACCGCTAAAGACCATATGGCTTTGCTAGTAGGGTCGAAGCGAATGATGCGCGGCTCTTTGACCTCATCGCGCAAAGTTGCGCGCATACTGGCTACTTTTTCGCGCACGTCATCGGCTGCTTTTCGGCCATCCATATTCAGCTGAAACTCGATGACCACCACAGATTGATTTTCATAACTGCGCGAGGTCAGGGCACTGATACCGGCAATTGAATTCACACCTTCTTCAATTTTTTTAGAAACTTCACTCTCAACAATTTCAGGTGATGCACCTGGGTACTCGGTCAGAACCACGACCACAGGAAAATCAATGTTTGGGAATTGATCGACTTTCAAGCGCTGAAAGGAAAATAAACCCATGACCACGAACACGAGCATGATCATGGTCGCAAAGACCGGATTTTGGATGCTGACTTTGGTAAACCACATAGGCTGTGCTTATGGCTTGGCGCCGGTTGTGGTCGTCGGGGATTTAGGGGCGCGGGTTACCAAGGTGCCGTCTCTGACCGCGCCTGCGCTGGGTGCCAGCAATAAAGCGCCTTCTTCGATTTCTTTCAAGGCCATCACAGCTTGGCCATTGGCCTCACCTTTGGCGCCTAGTTCGACTTGGATGTGCATCACTTTGTCATCGCGAATGGCTTGCACATAGGGTTTGGTTTTGTCCGATCGAACACTTTCTAGCGGGACGACAATGGCTTGAACTTTTTGTGTTCCTAAACTTCCTTGAACAAATACGCCTTGTCGCAACATGGGGTGGGACTGCAATCCTAAATAAATCAAAACACTGCGACTGCCTGTTTGTGTGCTTGGATTGATTCTCAAAACTTTGGCTGAGACTTCTTCGCGGGTACCCTCAACATTCAGTTTGGCAATCTGTCCAAGTTTCACGTTCATGGCTTGTGCAGAAGTCAGGGTTGCTTCAAGTTCAAGTTGTGACAGATCAACGATTTCAATGATGCGGGCTTCGGGTGCCACGCGTTCGCCTGGTTGCGCAAAGCGTTGGCTGACAAAGCCATTTAAAGGTGCTTTTAAAACGCTGTCGTCCAATGCCTTGGTCGCCACATCTAATGTGGCCAGAGCCGCTTGATAGCTTGCCTTGGCACCGTTCAGGTTGGAGATAGAAGTATCGAGCGCGGTCTTAGAAATAAAGCCTTGATTGACCAGGGCGTTGTTGTTGTCAAACTGTCTTTGAGCCACTTCAACTTGTGCGCGTGCAGCTTCTGCTTGCTGTTTATTTTGATTTTGTCGGGCTAGGTATTCGGTGTTGTCGACTCTGGCCACAATTTGCCCTATTTTCACGGCATCGCCTTCGCGAACTTCCAGCATCACGAGTTCACCGGCTACGCGGGCTTTGACCATGGCGCTGCGAACTGCCTTGAGAGTGCCTGAAACGGGCAAGCCTTGGGACATGGTCATTTTTTGAGCAATGGCAATGTCGCCATCTGACAACTCAATGCTCACAGGGCCATTGGTTTTGAGGGAGCTGCTTTGTGTGACTCGCTTACCAATCCAGCCCTTCTGGAAGCCTAAAGTAAGGAGGCCTGCTAGCACCACGAGAGCGATACCAAAGACAAGTTTTTTTGAGATCAACATAGTGAGTTTGAATTGGAAAGTCCACGCACAAGCAGGTCAGCATGCTGCGCTATGAAATTTTCAGGGTTGGTTTCTTGGGAACCAGAAATGCAAATGGCATTGGCGTGTTTGGACATGATGAGAAACAACATGGGTGCAATGACCACCATGGTGGTGTGTTCTGTGTTGAAGTTGAGAAACTCGCCCGATGCTCGTCCTCGCTCAAGGATGTCCTTGAGCATTCGCGTAGCGGGGTCAATGACTTCTTCCTGATAGAAAGTGGCTAAATCTGGAAAGTGATTGCCTTCACTGATGATCAATTTGGTGATGCCAGAGGCCTTGGTAGAGCCATATCTGCGCCACCACTCCAGCATCAATGTTTTCAGAAGTTCGGCGCTACTGCCTTTGAAGTTGGCTACCTCCAGTGCGCCCTCTGTGACTGTTTTCACTACATTTTCTCGAACCACCGCTTTGAACAATTCTTCTTTGCTGGGAAAGTACAAGAACAGGGTTCCCTTGGAGACGCCCGCTTTGGCTGCTACCTCCTCTGATTTGGTGGCAGCAAAGCCTTTTTCAACAAACAAATCGAGCGCCGCCTCCAGCAACTCGCCTGGGCGCTGCTGTTTGCGACGTTCTCTTTTGGGGGCAAGGAGGGATTTAGACACGTTTAATGACTCGTTGGTTAGTAATGTAAGTCGCAGGGATGGGGGAGTCAAGGTGCCAAGTAGATTTCAGTGAAAAAAAAGACCGCTAAAGCGGTCTTTTGAATTGTGTTTGAGATGTATCAATGTTCAATAAAAAGCCTGCAAGCCAGTCTGAGCGCGACCGAGGATCAGCGCATGCACATCGTGCGTGCCTTCGTAGGTGTTCACCGTTTCCAAATTGATCATGTGGCGAATGACGTGGTATTCATCGTGAATGCCATTGCCGCCGTGCATATCGCGCGACATGCGGGCAACATCTAAGGCCTTGCCGCAACTGTTGCGTTTGATCAGGCTGATCATCTCTGGCACAGCTTGACCTTCGTCCATGAGGCGTCCTACGCGCAAACAGCCTTGCAAACCCAAAGCGATTTCGGTTTGCATGTCGGCCAATTTTTTCTGAATCAACTGGTTTTGCGCCAAGGGACGGCCAAATTGAACCCGATCAAGCGTGTATTGGCGAGCGCGATGCCAGCAGTCTTCGGCGGCTCCCAAAGCACCCCAAGCAATGCCATAACGGGCTTTGTTCAAGCAACCGAAGGGGCCTTTCAAACCAGACACATTGGGCAACATGTTTTCTGCGGGCACAAATACATCGTCCATGACGATTTCGCCAGTGATGCTAGCGCGCAAGCTCATCTTGCCTTCAATTTTCGGTGCTGTAAGGCCTTTCATGCCTTTTTCTAAGATGAAGCCGCGAATGGCAGACTGGCCATCGCCTTCACTTTCAAGTTTGGCCCAGACCACAAACACATCGGCAATGGGGGCATTGGTGATCCACATCTTAGCGCCCTTCATGATGTAGCCGCCGTCTACAGGCTTGGCGCGCGTGATCATGCTGGCAGGGTCAGAGCCATGGTTGGGTTCTGTGAGTCCGAAACAACCAACCCATTCGCCTGTGGCCAATTTGGGCAAGTATTTTTGACGTTGGGCTTCTGAGCCGTATTCATAAATTGGAAACATCACCAAGGAACTTTGAACGCTCATGGCACTGCGGTAGCCGCTGTCCACACGTTCTACTTCGCGGGCTACCAAACCGTAGCTGACGTAGTTCAAACCAGCACAACCGTAGCCATCGATGGTGGAGCCTAAAAAGCCCATGCTGCCAAACTCGTTCATGATTTCGCGGTCGAACTTTTCATGGCGTGCAGCCATCAAGACGCGGGTCTGCAATTTTTCTTGGCAGAAGTCATGGGCAGCATCAACGATGGCCCTTTCGTCGTCGCTGAGTTGCGCGTTGAGCAGAAAGGGGTCTTGCCACTGAAAGGAAGGCTTCATGATTTAAATCCGTCAAACATCAAAGATTGTGTATTTTATCGCGATGCGAAATGTTCCATGGAACTGTTCCATCATTAAGCCTAATTAGCCACTGACAAGTGCCTGCTTGGCGCGGGGTTTTAAGCCTGTTGGCCAGATTCTGGGTCAAAATAGGGCGATGCAAATACCATCTCACGCTGAAACTTTGGTTCTTGGGGGCGGATGCTTCTGGTGCACCGAAGCTGTCTTTGTCCAAGTCAAAGGTGTCTTGGACGTTGAATCGGGCTATTGCAATGGCCAAAGCCGCAACCCAACGTATGAGCAAGTCTGCTCGGGCATGACGGGCCACAACGAGGTGGTGCGGCTGGTCTATGACCCCCAAATCATCAGCACCAGGGTGTTGTTGGAAATTTTCTTTGTCATCCACGACCCCACCACCTTGAATCGCCAGGGCAATGACCGCGGCACCCAATACCGAAGTGGCATTTACTTTACAAAGCCAGAGCAGGCGGAGGTGGCCAAGTCCATCATGGCTGAAATCGAGGCTGAACACATCTTTGAATCGCCCCTTGTTACCGAAGTTCTTCATTTAGACAACTACTCAGCTGCTGAGGACTATCACCAAGATTTCTTTGAGCGCAATCCTACCCAAGGCTATTGCTTGGCTGTGGCAGCCCCCAAAGTTTGGAAGTTCAAAAAAACGTTTTCTGAATGGATGAAGTCGGCGTGAAAATTCACGACAAATTGAAAAGGTTTTTGCAAGCACTGTTAATCAGTGCCGTGATGCTCGCACCCGCTTTGGGGCAAATTCACAAAACCATTCACGGACAAACTTCGCACCATGTTGTTGAAAATGACGTGCTCTGCGACCACGAAGAAGGCTCTTTGGTCTGCCTTGCGCTGGATCATTTGGCATCAGGCGACGGTCTTCAATCAGCTTGCACAACCCTTGTCATTGCTCAGACTCAGCCCTTTTATTCTTCTGTTGAGTGCAAGCCATGCTTCACACAACTGCTGCTTGCCTTTTCTGCGCGCGCGCCGCCTGTCTTCCTTTGATGCATGTTTAGAGTTTCTCAAACTTTGGTTTGAGTGAATTTTCATTTTCAAAGGTTTTTATGTCACAAATTTCTTCCTGGCAGGGCGGCTCGCGCGCGCCTTGCACTTCTGTTTTTTCAATCGCAGCAACTGCCATGGTGTCCATCATGCCTGGCCTGTTTTTGCCTAACGCCGTAGCTCAAGCTGTTCAAGAAATTGTCATCACTGGCAACCCCTTGTCCAAAACACAGACGCCATCAGCAGTAAGCAGTTTGTCTGGACTGTCGCTGCTTCAACAAGGCCAAAGTACGTTGGGTGAAACACTGAACCAGTTGCCAGGTGTCAGCAGTACTTATTTCGGACCGAACGCAAGTCGCCCCATCATTCGCGGACTGGATGGCGACCGCATTCGTGTTCTGAGCAACAGTGGTGCCAGCATGGATGTGTCCTCCCTTAGCTATGACCATGCTGTGCCGATGGATGTGTTGAGCACAGAGCGCATTGAGGTTTTGCGCGGACCGTCTGCTTTGCAATATGGCGGCAGCGCCATGGGTGGTGTGGTCAATGTCATTGACAACCGCATACCACGGCAAAAGATGCAAGGTATTGTGGGCAAAGCGCAATCGCAATTTGGCTCTGGCAATCGCGAACGCTCCAACGGTGCCATGTTGGAAGTTGGTGAGGGCGCTTGGGTATTGCACGCAGATGCCTTTGATCGCCGCACAAGCGATGTCAAAGTGCCGCAAAATTTGCCATGCAGCAAACCTGGATCAGCTGAGCTTGCCTCGCGCATTTGCAACTCTGCCAGTACCGCAAAAGGCGGCGCACTAGGAGCCAGTCTGTTTTTAGACCGTGGCTATGTGGGTATGTCCGTTAACAGTTATCAAAGCAACTACGGCACCGTGGCAGAAGATGAAGTGACCATCGGCATGCGGTCCAAACGCGCCTCGCTGGAAGGTGAATGGCGACCCGATACAAGGCTGATTCAAAGTTTGAATTTTCAAGCCAGTCAGACTGACTACAAACACACCGAATTTGAAGGTGCAGATGCGGGCACCTTGTTTGCCAACAAAGGCCGCGACGCTAGGCTTCAATTGCGACACAAACCTTGGCGCACAGGGCCTGGCGTTTGGGAAGGTGTTTGGGGTTGGCAATTAGAGCAAGGCAAATTTTCTGCCGATGGTGCCGAGGCCTTTGCACCGTTTAGCAATACACGCACACAGGCATTGTTCTTGATTGAAGAATACGCTGTTGGGCCAACGCGTTTCAATGCGGGTGTTCGGCGAGAAAATGTGTCGGTTGAATCGCTTGGCAATCCAGACCCCACGGTGGACCGATTTGAGTTAGGCACGCGCAAATTTGCGCCGCAAAGTTTTGCCACTTCTGCCTCTTGGCAAATCATGCCGCAATGGCGCTTGAGTGCCAATGCGTCTCGTGTTGAGCGCGCGCCTAAAGACTATGAACTTTTCGCCAATGGCCCCCACATTGCAACTGCAGCATGGGAGCGTGGCGATTCAAATCTAGGCCTTGAAAAAGCCAACAGCATGGACGTGTCTGCAGACTGGCAGCAGGGGCCGCACCAGTTCAAGATCACTGCCTTTCAAAGCAAGTTTTCAAACTTCATTGGTCTGTTAGGGACTTCAGAGATTGAAGAAGATTTGCCTGTTCAGGTTTACAAAGGGGTGCGTGCCAAGTTTTCTGGCTTTGAGGCCTCAGCACAATGGCGCCTGTTGCAAGCCGTCAGCACGCTGGATTTGGCGGTCAAAGCCGATGCCGTGCGAGCGCGCAACATGAGTGCCGATGAACCCTTGCCGCGCATTTCTCCAGTTCGCTTTGGAGCCGGCCTGATTCACGCAACGGGTCCTTGGAGTGCTCGCTTGGGATTTGATTGGCATGCTGCGCAAAGCCGTGTGCCAGCAGGCAGTCTGGCCACAGAGGCTTACACCTTGTGGCATGGCTTTGTGAGTTACAAACAGAAACTGCCCACTGCGACCTTGAATTGGTTTGGCAAAGTTGACAACCTGAGCAACCAGTGGGCTTACAGTGCAACGTCTATTTTGACTTCAACAGCACCCGGCAAGTCACCATTGCCTGGGCGCAGTTTCAAATTGGGCGTGCTGGCTTCCTTTTAAGGGGCCAAGCGTTCCCGAATCCAATCGCCTTCATTCAAGCGATAGCGCAATCTATCGTGAAGGCGACTTTTGCGGCCTTGCCAAAACTGCCATTCGTCAGGCACCAAGCGGTAGCCTCCCCAATGTGGTGGGCGGGGCGGGTTCAGCATGAACTGCGCGGCGTACTTCGCAGCGTTGGTGACCAATACGGTTCGTCCATCAATCACTTGACTTTGCGGAGAGGCCCATGCGCCAATGCGCGAGTCAAGGGGTCGACTGTGAAAGTAGGCATCACTTTCTGCGTCGCTGATTTTTTCCATGCGGCCCTCTATGCGCACCACACGTTCGAGTTCAACCCAGTGGAATTGCAAAGCTGCAAAAGGATTGCCAGCCAACTCTTGACCTTTGCGGCTGTCGTAGTTGGTATACCAAACAATGCCGCGCTCGTCATAGCCTTTGATCAGAACCACCCGAGTGCTGGGGCGCATGTTGCTGGCCACGGTGGCGAGAGTCATGGCGTTGGGCTCGGGTACTTCGGAGTGAATCGCTTCGTTCAACCAACGTTCAAATTGTTTCAGCGGATCGGCGGCTGAAGCGTCTTCACTCAGTTCAGCTTTCTCGTAACTTTTGCGTAAATCTGCAATGTTCATGGTCAGTCCTTGGCATACTGAAGCAATGCCTCGAGGGCCTTGTCGTGAATGCCGTGTTGTTTCAAGCTTTGGAAGGTTTCTTGTGCGTAGTCTAAGGTAGTACCGTAGCGCCCTGTGGCATTTTGAAAGATATGTTGATATTGCGCAGGAGATAAGTTGCCTGTGTAGCTTGGGCTACTGCGAGGTAAGGTGAAGGCCAATGCATTGACTGGACCGTGAGGTGTGGGGCATTGCAACCACTTGGTGGTGTAAACACTGTTGGGCATTTCGCGAAACCAGAGTTGCTCGATGGTCTGCTTGACTTGATTTGCAGGTGTTCTAAAAACCATGCCTTGGCAACTGCCACCTGACAGCAATGCAAACACCAGGCCCGGACATTCGGGTGTGCCTCGATTCAAACGACTCCACATTTTCAAAGCGCGATGCCAGCCTTGAATTTTGCTTGGGTGTTGTTCCAAGATTTCAAACTCGGGTCGCCAGATGAGCGAGGCGTAACCAAATATCCAAAGGTCTTCAGATGCAGGCCAATTCGCCAGCAGGGCCTCACGATTTGGGGCGCAGGGTGATTGATCGGGCCTGTCGGAGTGAGGAAAGTTCAGAGTCTTCAAAATACTCAGAGTAAATTAAGCGAAGTCGCGCTGAATGAGTTCCACTTTGTAACCATCGGGGTCGGTGATGAAGGCAATGACAGTGCTGCCGCCTTTGACCGGGCCAGCTTCACGCGTCACTTTACCGCCGGCATTGCGAATTTTTTCGCAGGCTGCATAAGCATCTGGCACAGCTATGGCCAAGTGACCGTAAGCGGTGCCCATGTCATAAGACTCAACGCCCCAGTTGTAGGTGAGTTCAAGTTCTGCGTGGTCGGGGTTGCTGCCGTAACCCACAAAAGCCAATGAATATTTGTACTCCGTGTTTTCTGTGGTTTTGAGCAAAGTCATGCCCATCACCTTGGTGTAAAAATC
>JBIIJK010000022.1:0-31963 GCA_044233865.1 Limnohabitans sp. | reverse complement strand
ACCAAACTTGGCCGCCAACACCGTGGTGATAGCAGCTGTCAGGGTTGTCTTGCCGTGGTCAACGTGACCAATCGTGCCAACGTTGACGTGCGGTTTTGTCCGCTCAAATTTCTCTTTTGCCATTTCTATTCTCCAAAGAACAATGCCCGTGTTGTGGTTTTATGTTTGCATCCAATTGCTTGTTCACACCGCACGGGGACAGCGTGGCACTGGATCGCAGACAGGTTTTCTTTTTCTATCCTGTGAGGGAAGATTGATTAGTTGGGGACAGAGCAAACTGCTTTGCAGTTTGATCAGTCCCGCAATGTCTTTACTTTGCCCTAGAAGCCACAATAGCTTCAGCAACGTTACGGGGGGCTTCAGCATAGTGCTTGAATTCCATCGTGTAAGTGGCTCGGCCTTGTGACATGGAGCGCAATGTGGTGGAGTAGCCGAACATTTCTGACAATGGCACTTCGGCTTTGATGGCTTTGCCACCGCCGACCATGTCGTCCATGCCCTGCACCATGCCGCGGCGTGAGGACAAGTCGCCCATCACGTTACCAGCGTAGTCTTCAGGTGTTTCAACTTCAACGGCCATCATGGGTTCCAAGATGACTGGGCTGGCTTTGCGGCAACCGTCTTTGAAACCAAAGATGGCGGCCATTTTGAAAGCCATTTCGTTGGAGTCAACGTCGTGGTATGAGCCGAAGTGCAATGTGACTTTGACGTCGACCACAGGGTAGCCCGCCAACACGCCTTGGCTCAAAGCTTCAATCACGCCTTTTTCTACCGCAGGGATGTATTCACGAGGAACCACACCGCCCTTGATGGCGTCAACGAATTCAAAACCTTTACCGGCTTCTTGGGGCTCAACCTTCAAGACCACGTGACCGTACTGACCTTTACCGCCAGACTGACGCACGAACTTGCCTTCGGCCTCTTCAACCGTTTTGCGAATGGTTTCGCGGTAAGCCACTTGGGGCTTGCCCACGTTGGCTTCAACGCCAAACTCACGCTTCATGCGGTCGACAATAATTTCGAGGTGCAATTCGCCCTGACCACCAATGATGGTCTGGCCTGACTCTTCGTCAGTCTGCACGCGGAATGATGGATCTTCAGCAGCCAAACGTGACAGCGCCATGCCCATTTTTTCTTGGTCGGCTTTGGTCTTAGGCTCGACAGCTTGACGAATGACAGAGTCGGGGAACACCATGCGCTCCAATGTGATGACCGCATTGGGATCGCACAAAGTTTCGCCCGTGGTGACGTCTTTCAAACCCACGCAAGCAGCGATGTCGCCGGCGCGAATTTCGTCAACTTCTTCACGGTTGTTGGCGTGCATCTGCACGATACGACCGATACGCTCTTTCTTGCCGCGAACCGCGTTGTAGACGGTGTCGCCCTTTTTCAGAACGCCCGAGTAAACGCGCACGAAAGTGAGCTGGCCCACAAAGGGGTCGGTCATCAATTTGAATGCCAATGCAGCGAATTTTTCGTTGTCGTCGGCCTTGCGCGTGATTTCTTTTTCGTCTTCGTCAAAACCTTTAATGGCTTTCACGTCCAACGGCGAAGGCATTAGATCCAAGACCGCGTCGAGCATGCGCTGAACGCCTTTGTTCTTGAAGGCGGTGCCGCACAACATGGGCTGAATTTCGCTGTTGATGGTGCGAATGCGCAAACCCGCTGTGATTTCTTCTTCCGTCAAGTCACCTTCTTCAAGGTACTTGTTCATGAATTCTTCAGAGGCTTCAGCAGCCGCTTCAACCATCTTCTCACGCCACTCTTTGGCCAACTCCACCAAGTTGGCGGGAATTTCTTCAAAGGTGAACTTCATGCCCTGAGACGCTTCGTCCCAGATGATGGCTTTCATTTTGCGCAAATCGACCACGCCAGTGAAGTTTTCTTCAGCGCCGATAGGGATCACAATGGGCACTGGGTTGGCTTTCAAGCGCAACTTCATCTGCTCGACCACTTTGAAGAAGTTGGCGCCGGTGCGGTCCATCTTGTTCACGAAGGCCAAACGAGGAACCTTGTACTTGTTAGCTTGACGCCACACAGTTTCAGACTGTGGTTGCACACCGCCTACAGCACAGTAAACCATGCAAGCGCCATCGAGCACGCGCATAGAGCGCTCAACTTCAATGGTGAAGTCGACGTGGCCGGGCGTGTCAATGATGTTGATGCGGTGGTCTTCATAAGAGCCGTCCATGCCCTTCCAAAAACAAGTGGTCGCAGCAGAAGTGATCGTGATGCCACGCTCTTGCTCTTGCTCCATCCAGTCCATGGTGGCGGCGCCATCATGCACTTCACCAATTTTGTGATTCACACCGGTGTAAAAAAGAATACGCTCGGTAGTGGTGGTTTTTCCTGCGTCAATGTGCGCGGAAATACCGATATTGCGATAACGCTCGATGGGAGTTATGCGAGCCATGATCAACCTCTTGGAATTCAGTTAAAACAAAAAATACAAATGCCCTGCAGGGTCTCTACAGGGCTTTGCGGTCGGTTGACAACGCGGCTTAAGGCCGCGTGACAACCTCTGGAATTTAGAAGCGGAAGTGTGAGAAGGCCTTGTTGGCTTCAGCCATACGGTGCACTTCATCACGCTTTTTCATCGCGCCGCCGCGACCTTCATTGGCCTCGAGCAACTCGTTGGCCAAACGCAAAGCCATGGATTTTTCACCACGCTTGCGGGCCGCTTCTTTGATCCAACGCATGGACAAAGCCAAGCGACGAATTGGGCGAACTTCAACGGGCACCTGGTAGTTGGCACCACCCACGCGGCGGGATTTAACTTCCACCATGGGCTTGACGTTGTTGATGGCGATTGAGAAAAGCTCGACGGGGTCTTTGCCCGTTTTCTTTTCCATGTTTTCCAAGGCACCATAAATGATGCGCTCGGCAACGGCTTTTTTGCCGCCTTCCATGATCACATTCATGAATTTGGAAAGCTCGACATTACCGAACTTGGGATCCGGCAGGATTTCACGTTTAGGGACTTCACGACGACGTGGCATATTTCACCTCTTTGCTTCAGTTTGATGGCTGGACGTCCGATCCAGACACCCCGCAAATTCATTTTGAACTTGCACTTACTCGACTCCAACAGGGAGTCACTACGTTGAACCAGCTCGTCTAAAAACCAGAACAACACCTTTTTTGAAAGCTAACTTAAGCTTTCTTCGGGCGCTTAGCGCCATATTTAGAACGCGATTGCTTGCGGTCTTTCACACCTTGCAAATCGAGTGAACCACGCACGATGTGATAACGCACACCAGGCAAGTCTTTCACACGACCACCACGTACCAACACCACGGAGTGTTCCTGCAAATTGTGGCCTTCACCACCGATGTAGGAGATCACCTCGAAGCCATTGGTCAAGCGCACTTTGGCAACTTTACGCAGAGCAGAGTTAGGTTTTTTAGGCGTCGTGGTGTACACACGTGTGCACACACCGCGGCGCTGCGGAGAGTTTTGCATCGCAGGGCTTTTTGACTTGGTCTTTTCGACCTCGCGCCCCTGACGCACCAATTGATTGATGGTTGGCATTTAAAAAAACGTCCCTAAACGTTTGGAATGAACAAAAGAATCTTCTCCGCTCCAAATGCGGAAAAGCCTTCTAGTATAGCGCCGGAACATCGACAAGGCAAAAAATTATTCTGCCGCGCCCTCTGGATCAAAGTTTGCAAGTACCAACTTTGCTTACTTGATCCATAAACGCAAAGCATCCCAAGCACGGCCAAACACGCCCGCCTGCTCTACTGCGTCCAAAGCCTGCAAAGGCATCTCAACCCACAGTTGCTCGCCTCGGAATACTTTGAGACTGCCGATGGTCTGACCTTTGGTGACTGGCGCCACCAATGGGTCTGGGCGGGCCAGTTGCGTTTTGATTTGAGCAGCAGAGCCCGTTGGAACTGCCACCACAAGCGCATCTGCGCGGCCCAACTTGACTGTTGACGTCTTGCCTTTCCAAATAGCGGGCGTGGCCACCGCTTGGCCGGCGTCAAACAATTTCACCGCTTCAAAAGCGGAGTAGCCCCAATTGAGTAGTTTTTGAGCTTCATTGGCCCGCGCAACTTCACTGCTGGTACCAAGCACAATGGCCATCAAACGGCGCGAGCCCACATTGGCGAAGTCACGTTTGGCCGTTGCCACCAAACAGTAACCTGCCGCGTTTGTATGGCCGGTTTTCAAGCCATCTACCGTGGGGTCTTTAAACAGCAGCAGATTGCGGTTGCTGTCATTGGCAGCCGGCGTGCCTGGGTAACGGTATTTTTTTATAGCATATGTTCCGACATATTCGGGAAAGTCATTCAGCAAACGCATGGACAAGGTGGCCAAGTCGCGCGCTGTGGTGGTGTGTCCCGCTTCGGTCAAGCCTTCAGGGTTTTTGTAACTGGTGCTGTTCATCCCCAGCACCTTGGCCTGCTCATTCATCATCTGAACGAAGCGTTCGGCCGTGCCGCCCACGCCCTCGGCCAGCGCCATGGTGGCGTCATTGCCTGATTGAACAATCATGCCCTTGATCAAGTCTTCAACCGGCACCTTCATTTTGGGGTCAATGAACATGCGCGAGCCTGGCATTTTCCAAGCGCGTTCGCTCACGCTCAATGTTTGTTTCATGTCGATTTTTTTCGACTTCAAGGCTTCAAACACCAAATAAGCGCTCATGAGTTTGGTGAGAGAGGCTGGCTCGACGGGCATGTCTAAGTCGCGCGAGGCCAAAATTTGATTGGCCGTCACATCGAGCAACAAATACGCCTTCGCCGCAATTTCAGGCGCCTCTGGCGCGGAGCTCTGAGCATGCGCTTGCAAGGGCGCCCAAGCAAAAGTGCACGCCGAAAAAGTGAAAGCAAGCAAGGGCCTGATGGCGCTTCGGCAAAATTTAGAAAAAAACAATGTCATGTTGGGGTTTTGAAGCAATCAAGTCCGCACGTGGCGGCTGATCAGGTTACGAAGCAAGGGCAACTGTCCGTGAAAGAAATGTTCAACCCCAGGTATGACCGTGACCGGCAAAGACTGCGGCCGAGCCCAATCTAGCACACTGGCCAAAGGCACGGTGTCGTCCACTTCGCCATGCAAGACCAAGGTTTTATCGTGCAACTCGGTCGGCACGGGTGCGACTTGAAAGCGCGATGCGGCGGTACCGACGAAGATCAGTTTTTCGAGCTTGTTGGCGGGCGACAAGCGGGCAATTGCATGACTGGTGACAAAAGCACCAAATGAAAATCCAGCCAGGGCCATCGGTTGCGCCGTTTCACAAGTGGCCTGGATCACGCTCATCAGGTCGTCAACTTCACCGCGGCCTTCGTCGTAGGCGCCTTCGCTTGCACCCACACCTCGAAAATTAAAACGAATAGCGCGCCAGCCATTTTGGACAAAGGCTTTGGCCAGGGTTTGAACCACTTTGTTTTGCATCGTGCCGCCAAACAAAGGATGCGGGTGAGCGATGACAACCGTCCCTTGAAAAACACCACCCTCTGGCAGGTCACACAAGCCCTCCAAAAAACCAGAAGGACCTTGCAGTTGCATGTTCTGCGTTGCGGAATTCATCAGCGCCCAACTTCAGGAGGCGTGATCAATCGGGTGACGGGCTGCCCATTCTTTAAGTGGCTTTCAACGATTTCATCGATGTCTGCGTTATCGACAAAGCTGTACCAAGTTCCCTCTGGGTAGACCACGGCAACCGGTCCTCCGGCACAACGGTCTAGGCATCCGGCTTTGTTCACCCGCACTTGACCTGGGCCAGAAAGTCCCAGACTTTTGATGCGCGCTTTGCAATGGTCAAAGGCCGCTTGGGCGCCTTGCTGTGAGCAACAAGCTTCGCCACTTTTTCTTTCATTCAAGCAGAAAAATATATGGCGCTCGTAATAAGGCTTGGCAGGTGATGTCGATTGCACGGCATCTGATGGGGCGGGTTTAGATTCACTCATGCTTGCATTTTAGTGGGGCGCGCCGCAGACAAACAGCGCATCAAATAAACCAGCAACGCAAAGGGCCATAACCACCCCAGCCACTGAATCAGGCCATGGAAGCGAATGAACTGACCTTGCTCCCAATTTTGCAAGGTCAAAGAAAAGTAAGCGTTGGCCGACGCGTTGTTGAGCAGGGTGAGTTGTAAAACCAGCCCGACCAGAGCCAAAACTTGAAGTGTTTTTTCTTGACGCCACATCATGGGCCATGCGGCAACAGCAGCAAGTACCAGCGCCATTTGCACAGGCTCATCCAACCAGCCCCAAGCATGTGAAGGGCCATAAGTCAAAGCTGCAGACAAGGCCGTGAACAACAGGCCGCAGACCGTCAAGACAAACCAAGCCACTGCTTTTTGGTGCAAGTGGCGTATTAAGCTAAACGCCAGCAGGCAAGGCAATAACTGGCCAAGGCTGACACACAAAATTTCATAGGCCGGCAGCAAAGGTTGCAATTCAACTTCTCGCACAGGCAACCAATCTAGCCAGGGTGTCTCTTGCAACAGCAAGGCCAATGCATCTTCAGCACGTTCTAAAACCTGACCCAGGCCCATCGGAATTGGCGCAGGAAAGAGCAATGCGATGGGCCACAAGGCAAGCAGCACCAACGAGCCTTGTGCATCTGGGGCAAACCAGTTGGCTCTAAAGCGACTCCATCGGTCTAAAAATCCATATCGCTCCAAGGTCCAAGCGGCCCCTGCACCTGCCAAAGTCCCTGCGCTGTTCAAGCCCCAATCGACGTTGGAGGGAACTCGTGCTGGCAAAAAAAGCTGCAAGCTTTCCATGCCAAGTGCAAGCAAAGAGCCCAATGCCAAGGTCAAAGCCACGGCTGGCAAGTGCTTGGCGCTTCGCTGCAGCGCCAGAGCCACGATGAAGCCTAAAGGGGCATAGCCTAAAACGTTAGAAAGAACGTCAAAGCCTGTCCAATACCGGGGCCAAGGTGCCCACACAAATGCCGTCCAATCGACCCCTTGTGAACGCCAATTTTGGAAGGGGTACAAACTGGCGTAAATGATCAGCACGGCATAGATTGCTGCCAAGGGCCATGCCGCTGTCTTTTTCATCTGGCTCGACGGCTTGGTTTAAAAAGGCTTCACGACGACCAAGATGACAACCGCCACCAACATCAAGACGGGCGCCTCATTGAACCAGCGGAACCAAACATGGCTGTGCGTGTTTTGCCTGGCCTCAAAATTTTTCAATATTCGGCCGCATGAATGGTGATAGCCCACAATCAAAAGCACCAGGGCCAATTTGGCGTGCATCCAAGCATTGCCCGGGCCCCAACCAATGCCAACGCCCCACCAAAGCCAAACACCCAAGGCAATGGCCGGCACCGACAACAGGGTGGTGAATCTTAAAAGTTTTCTGGCCATGAGCAAGAGCCTGGCGTACTCGGCCTCAGAGTCATCTGGCACCATGGCCAAATTGACAAAAATTCGAGGCAAATAAAACAGGCCGGCAAACCAGCTGGCCACGAAAACGATGTGAAAGGCTTTGATCCAGAGCATGCCCTGAGTGTAGCCCCGCTGGTGAATTGGGCACAAGTCGGCTTATTGGATGGGGCTTAAATTTCTTGCCAAAGAAGCTTGCGAAATGCACCGAACAGGGCAAAGATCAGGCACAATTTTCAAATGACACTGATACACACCCCCTATCCCTTAAGTCGCCCACGCCGTTTGCGTCGCACCGATTATTCGCGGCGCTTGGTTCGTGAGCATCAACTTACTGCCGATGATCTGATTTATCCCGTCTTTGTCTTAGACGGCAAAAATCAACGCCAAGCCGTTGGCTCGATGCCAGGCGTCGAGCGCTTGAGTTTGGATTTGTTAATGCCCGTCGCAGAAGACTGCGTCAAGTTGGGCATTCCTGTCATGGCCCTTTTCCCCGTCATCGACAGCGCATTAAAAGACCCCTATGGCAACGAAGCACTGAACCCTGAGGGTTTGGTGCCCACCGTTGTTCGTGCTCTGAAAAAGAATTTCCCCGAGTTGGGCGTCATGACCGACGTGGCCTTAGATCCTTTCACCAGCCACGGACAAGATGGCTGGCTTGACGACGAGGGCTACATCTTGAACGACCTGACACTGGCGCAATTGGTCAAGCAAGCCATGGTGCAAGCCGATGCCGGCGTTGACATGGTGGCCCCTAGCGACATGATGGATGGGCGCATTGGCGCCATTCGACAGGCGCTTGAAAACAAGGGCCATGTGCATACGCAAATCATGGCCTACAGCGCCAAATATGCCAGCTCTTTTTACGGCCCCTTCCGCGACGCTGTGGGCTCTGCCGCCAATCTTGGCAAGGGCAACAAAAAAACTTATCAAATGGACCCAGGCAATACCAGCGAAGCATTGCGCGAAGTAGCGCTAGACATCGCCGAAGGTGCCGACATGGTCATGGTCAAGCCCGGCATGCCTTATTTGGACGTGGTGCGGCGTGTGAAGGATGAGTTTGGCGTGCCCACCTTTGCCTACCAAGTCTCTGGCGAATACGCCATGCTCAAAGCAGCCGCCCAAAATGGCTGGCTTGACCACGATGGCGTCATGATGGAAAGCTTGTTGGCTTTTAAGCGTGCAGGCGCAGATGGTGTCTTGACTTACTTTGCCCGAGATGCTGCGCGCCTGTTAGCAAAAGCTTAATCGCTCCAAGCTGCACGCCCGCTCACAAATGCGTTTTGAAGAACGCCAACGTTCTTTCTTTGGCCAAGGCAGCCGATTGAGCTTCCCAGGTGCTGCGGTGATTGCAATTGAAACCGTGATGGGCCGCATAAGTAAACACCTGTGCATTAGGGTGCGCGGCTTTGAAAGCACTCACTGAGTCCATAGAAATCCATTTGTCTTCTTCAGCGAAGTGCGCCATGACAGGCACCTTGGCTTGACGCGCAGATTCAGCCTCGGTGGTCATACCGCCGCCGTAGTAAGGCGCAGCCGCAGACAACCCATTCAGCAAACAAGCAGAACGCCAAGTCAGAAGGCCGCCCCAGCAATAACCCACAATGCCCACTTTGCCGCCGCATGCGATGTGTGCATGGTCTATGGCAGCTTGAATGTCTTGCAAAGCGCCCGGCGCGGGCAAAGCCTCAACGGCAGTTTTAAGGCCCATGCCAAGGCCCATGTCGGCCTCGGCATAGCCTAGCTCCACATTGGTTTGAACGCGGTGAAACATGGCGGGTGCAATGGCCAAATAACCTTCACTGGCATATGCGTCGGCCACTTCGCGAATGTGCGTGTTGACGCCAAAAATTTCTTGGATGACCACCACCGCGGCTTTAGCGGGGGCGGCGGGTTGCGCTACATAAGCGGGAACTTGCGTACCGTCGGCCGCTGCGAGTGTGATGAAAGAGCCCACGAAATTCTCCTGAAAAATTAAACTGCGAGTGCACGCTCAACAAAATCTAGCCGATCTTGGCCCCAAAAAATTTCGCCGTCCAAGACATAGCTTGGCGCGCCGAAAACACCCGCATCAATGGCCATTTGAGTATAGGACTCGTAGCGCTCGTGGACCGCTTGGCTGTATGTCTGCTCTAAACAAGCTGCTGGCAAGTGCTGCTCATTGAGCAACTCTGCCAAGGTTTTTTCATCGGCGATGTTGCGCTGCTGAGACCAAACCGCAGACAAGATAGCGCCACTGATGTTCATGGCCGCATCGGCCCCTATCGCCATGTCGACCGCAATGATCAATTTGGCAGCATCGTCACCACTGACGGGGAAAAAAGTGGGCTTGAGGTGCAAAGGCGCCCCCAACCATTTGCTAAAGCGCTCTAGCTCCGTCAAACGGTATGCTTGTCGCTGTGGCGCTCTTTGCCCCAAGGGTAAGCCCCCAGAAATTGGAAATACCTTACCGCCCAAATCAAAGGGCATGACTCGAACAGAGGCGTCTGATTTTTTGAGAATGTTTTGAAAACGTTGGTGCCCCAGGTAAGCCCACGGGCTTTGGGGAACGAAGTAATAGTCGACTGAGTGACTCACAATAAGCTCCTACATAAGGTAATCTGCCAAGTTAAATTAACCAACAGTCAGCTGTTTTAACAGTTTGACCACAATTCTGCAGGAGACAAGCCATGCGCAAAGTTTTATTGGTCACCGGGGGTAGTCGTGGCATCGGCGCGGCCACCTGTATTTTGGCGGCGCAAAAGGGCTGGGATGTGGCTGTGAACTACAGCGCCAATGCCCAAGCTGCAGACGGTGTCGTTGAGCAAATTAAGGCGGCAGGTGGGCGAGCCATCTCCGTGCAGGCCGATGTGGCGCACGAAGACCAAGTGTTGGCGATGTTCCAAAAAGTGCGAGCCGAGTTGGGGCCCCTCCAAGGCTTGGTCAACAATGCGGGCGTTGTAGACGTTTCTGCGCGCTTGGATGAAATGAGCATGGCGCGCTGGCGCCGAATG
Organism: Limnohabitans sp.; assembly: GCA_044233865.1. Lineage (GTDB taxonomy): Bacteria > Pseudomonadota > Gammaproteobacteria > Burkholderiales > Burkholderiaceae_C > Limnohabitans_A. Next base: position 21,625 of record JBIIJK010000022.1, on the reverse strand, counting down.
TTTGACATCAACGTTTTAGGATCCATGTTGTGCGCGCGCGAAGCCATCTTACAAATGAGCACCCGACACGGCGGTGTAGGTGGCAGCATTGTGAATCTCTCGAGCGCGGCCGCACGCTTAGGCTCGCCGGGTCAGTACTTGGATTACGCAGCCGCTAAGGGTGCCATTGACAGTTTCACGCTGGGTTTGGCCAAGGAAGTTGCTGGCGAAGGCATTCGCGTGAATGCCATTCGCCCGGGCCTCATTGACACCGAAATTCATGCCTCTGGTGGGCTGCCCAATCGCGTCAAAGACTTAGAGCATTTGGTTCCCGCCAAGCGCGGCGGTAGCGCCATGGAGGTTGCACAAGCCATTGTGTGGTTGCTGTCCGACGACGCCAGCTACACCACCATGAGTTTGGTCGATGTCTCGGGAGGCCGTTAATGTCATCTGAGGGCGCTCGCACCATCCGCTATTACTGGGAAGACATGCAACCTGGCAGTGAACGAGATTTGGGCAGCATCACGCCCACTCGAGAAGAGATCATTGCATTTGCCACCCAATTTGACCCTCAGCCCTTTCACCTAGACGATGAAGCCGCCAAGGCCTCTGTTTTTGGTGGGCTTTGCGCCAGTGGCTGGCACACCTGCTCTATGGCAATGCGTCTGATGGTGACCAACTTTTTGCACGAGGCATCCAGTCTAGGGTCGCCTGGGCTTGAAAACTTGCAATGGAAAAAACCGGTGTTGCCCAATGACACCTTGCGCCTGAAACACAAAATTTTGGAATCTAGGCCCATGCGCTCCAAGCCCGACGTGGGCTTGGTGCGAACCCAATGGGAAATGCACAACCAACATGGCGATTGCGTACTCCACATGGAAGGCTGGGGCATGTTCAGGCGCCGCCACCCAGCCACCGAGTCGGCCAAGACCGATTAACATTCACCCTCTTTAATGCTCACTCCTCACTGCTTTTAGGCCTTAGGACTCCCCATGACTGTCACCACCATTGCTCATTTCATTTCAGGACAAAAAGTCTCTGGCTCTTCCCCCCGCGCACAAGACGTGTTTAACCCAGCCACGGGTGCAGTCACAGGCCGCGTCAATTTGGCCAACACGCAAGACGTCGATCAGGCCGTGGCTTCAGCGCAAGCCGCTTTTCCTGCGTGGGCAGACACCCCCCCTTTGCGACGCGCTCGTGTAATGTTCAAATTTCTAGAGTTGCTCAATCTGCACAAAGATGCTTTGGCTCACATGATCACGGCCGAACATGGCAAAGTCTTCACAGATGCGCAAGGCGAGGTGACTCGCGGCATCGACATTGTGGAATTTGCCTGCGGCATTCCGCAATTGCTCAAAGGCGACTTCACAGATCAAGTTTCCACCGGCATCGACAACTGGACATTGCGCCAGCCTTTGGGTGTTGTGGCGGGCGTCACGCCCTTTAACTTTCCCGTCATGGTGCCCATGTGGATGTTTCCTGTGGCCATTGCCTGTGGCAACACCTTTGTCTTAAAGCCAAGCCCGTTGGACCCCAGCCCTAGCTTGTTCATGGCCGACCTGCTTCAACAAGCCGGTCTGCCCGCTGGTGTTTTCAACGTCGTGCAAGGCGACAAAGAAGCCGTCGATGCGTTGGTAGCCCATCCTGATGTCAAAGCAGTCAGCTTTGTGGGCTCTACCCCCATTGCCAACAGCCTCTATGAAAACGGCGCACGCCATGGCAAACGTGTACAAGCCTTGGGCGGCGCCAAGAATCACATGGTCGTCATGCCAGATGCCGACATTGAGCAAGCCGTCGATGCGCTCATAGGTGCAGCTTATGGCTCGGCAGGTGAGCGCTGCATGGCCATCAGCGTGGCAGTTTTGGTGGGCGATGTGGCAGAACGCCTCATGCCCTTGTTGCTTGAAAAAACCCGCACACTCAAAGTGTTGAACGGGACCAACTTGGCGGCAGAAATGGGCCCCATTGTCACGGCGGCTGCCAAACAACGCATTACCGGTTACATCGATGCGGGTGTGGCAGAAGGCGCCCAATTGTTGGTGGACGGTCGTCAGTTTGATGGCGCCAAAGCAGGCGAAGGCTGCGCCAACGGTTTTTGGTTAGGCGGCACCTTGTTTGACCATGTCAAGACCGACATGAAGATTTACAAAGAAGAAATTTTTGGCCCGGTCTTGTCATGCGTTCGCGTGAAAGATTTGGGCGCTGCCATTCAAATCATCAATGACCATGAGTTTGGCAATGGCGTGAGTTGCTTCACGCGCGATGGCAATGTGGCACGCGAATTTTCACGCAGAATTCAAGTAGGCATGGTCGGCATCAATGTGCCCATTCCTGTGCCCATGGCATGGCATGGCTTTGGCGGATGGAAGCGCAGTTTGTTTGGCGACATGCACGCCTATGGCGAAGAAGGCGTGCGCTTTTACACCAAGCAAAAATCAATCATGCAGCGCTGGCCTGAGAGCATTGGCAAAGGCGCCGAGTTCGCCATGCCAACCTCCAAGTAAGCAATCATTCCTTCATTTCGGAGCGCCATGAACGACAGCACTTTTGACTACATCATCGTCGGCGCTGGCACTGCAGGATGTCTCTTGGCCAATCGCTTATCGGCCGATGCCAGCAAACGTGTTTTGCTGATCGAGGCCGGCAAGCGAGACGATTACCACTGGATACACATCCCCGTTGGTTATTTGTATTGCATTGGCAATCCACGCACCGACTGGCTGTACGAAACAGAAGCGGCCGCAGGTTTGAACGGCAGAACCCTGCGATACCCCCGTGGCAAAGTGCTGGGGGGTTGCAGCAGCATCAACGGCATGATTTACATGCGCGGCCAGTCGCGCGATTACAACCAATGGGCGGCCATCACCGACGACCCTCAATGGCGCTGGGATCAATGTCTGCCCTACTTCAAATTCCACGAAGACCACCACCAAGGCGCCACTGAAACGCATGGCGCGCAAGGGGTGCCAGCTGCCCTGCTCAATCCGCAAGCACACGACGATGCCGCTTCGGCCGAATACTTCAGAATCCTCAAGGCGCGCAAAGCTGGCGGCGAGTGGCGCATCGAAAAACAGCGCTTAAGCTGGGGCGTTTTAGACGCCTTTGCACAAGCCGCGCAACAAGCCGGGGTTCCCGCTTCAGCTGACTTTAACCAAGGCAACAACGAAGGTGTGGGCTATTTTGAAGTGAATCAAAAAAGCGGCTGGCGCTGGAACACTGCTCAGGCATTTCTAAGACCCACTTGCTATGCTCGCCCTAACTTTGAGCTTTGGACACAAGCACAAGTCGCCAGGTTGGTCATTGAAACCGATGCCGATGGCGGCAAACGCTGTACCGGCGTGAAAGTGTGGGACGGCCATCAGCTGGTTACCGCCACAGCCACCCTCGAAGTGGCGCTGAGTGCAGGCAGCATCGGCTCTGCTCAAATTTTGCAGCTCTCTGGCATTGGGGCCGCTGACAGCTTGAAACAAAACGGCGTGGCAGTGACGCACGACTTGCCCGGCGTAGGCGCCAATTTGCAAGACCATTTGCAAATTCGCTCTGTTTACAAAGTAAAGAACGCCAAAACACTGAACACCTTGGCCAACAGTTGGTGGGGCAAGGCCAAAATTGGTTTGGAATATGCCATGTCTAGGTCGGGGCCCATGAGCATGGCGCCCAGCCAATTGGGTGCCTTCACCAAAAGCGATGCTGCGCGTGAATGGGCCAATATCCAATACCATGTGCAGCCTTTGAGCTTGGACGCATTTGGCGAGCCTTTGCACAAGTTCCCAGCCATTACCGCCAGCGTTTGCAATTTAAATCCAAGCAGCCGCGGTAGCGTGACTTTAAAAAGTCCCGACTTCAAGGTGCCTCCCGCCATTGCGCCCAATTATTTAAGCACCGAGGAAGACCGTAAAGTGGCGGCAGACAGTCTGCGTGTCACTCGGCGCATCATGTCGCAACCCGCCATGGCGGCCTTTGAACCCGAAGAGTTCAAGCCAGGGGTTCAATACCAATCGGATGAAGAGTTGGCCAAGCTTGCAGGTGACATTGCCAGCACCATTTTTCACCCTGTTGGCACCACACGCATGGGCCGAGAAGACGACCCCATGGCGGTGGTCAACAGCCACTTACAAGTTCGCGGCGTTCGTGGCTTGCGAGTGGTTGATGCAGGTGTCATGCCAAACATTACCAGTGGCAATACCAACAGCCCCACCCTTATGATTGCTGAAAAGGCGGCGCACTGGATGGCCAAAGATGCGCAGGGGTTTGCCACGGGAAATCCCTGATGGCAATGTCTGATGCAGCCTTGTACATTTCACTCACTCGATGAACTGCTGTTTGGGTTCGTTTTGAGGGCAGAGGAGACACCCAAACTAATCGAACATAAACATCCTAAACGAGATGTGACTTTTTACAAGCGTCGCGAAAGCGGCGCTTTTTTTTGATGGAAATACTGATCATCTCCTTGGCCTCGCTGTTTGCAGGCATGGTCGACTCCATCGTGGGTGGTGGTGGTCTGATTTTGATCCCCGCTCTGTTTGCCACCTTTCCCACAGCACCGCCTGCCACCTTGGTGGGCACCAATAAAAGCGCGGCCATCTGGGGCACGGCATTTTCAACCTATCAGTTCAGCAAAAAAGTTGAGATGCGTTGGGCTGCTTTGTTTCCAGCTGCAGCAGCGGGCCTTCTAGGCTCGGTGTGTGGCGCATGGACCGTGACTCAAGTAGACCCCAGCTTTTTACGCAAAGGTTTGCCATTTTTGCTTTTGGGCTTGCTGATTTACACCGTTGCTAAACGAGAGATGGGCCAGTTACATCAGCCTCGGTTTCAAGGTCGGCATGAGGCGCTGGTAGCCGCTTTATTTGGCTTGTTGATCGGTTTTTACGATGGCTTTTTTGGACCCGGCGCTGGCAGCTTTTTTGTCTTTGCCTACGTCCGTTTGTTGGGCTATGACTTCTTGAACGCATCGGCCTCGGCCAAGCTCCTGAACACCGCCACCAACTTTTCAGCCTTGGCACTGTTCACTTGGCAGGGCCATGTGTGGTGGCACTTGGCTGTGCCCATGGCCTTGGCCAATGTCATTGGAAGCCTCATTGGAACTCGACTGGCACTGAAGCACGGTGCGGGCTTTGTGCGCTATGTCTTCTTGGCTGTTGTTAGCGCTCTGATTTTGAAAACAGCCTACGATGGATTTTTCCGCTGAGGGGCAAACTGAGCAAAAGCAACGCCTAGCAAGGCAATGGTGGCACCCAGCAATTTGCTTGCGGTGTATTGCTCACCCGTGATGGCCCAAGCAAACAAGCCAGCAACCGGTGGCATGAGGTACATCAGAGGCGCTGTTCTGGCCACACCTCTGACTTGGTTGATCCAGCCCCACACTAACCAGCCACCGAAAGCAGAAATCAAAACGGACCAGCCCATTGCCGCCCAACCCTGAACACCCAGACTGGCCCAAGGTGCTTCAAGGCCCGCAGGGATTGACAGAAGCATGACGGGCAAGCCACCCAACACGGTGGCATAACCCATGGTCAAAATGCTGCCATGTTTTTCAAGCATTGGTTTAGCTTGCACCGTGTAATAAGAGAATAAAACAGCGGCCACAAATAAGACCAAATCTCCGCCCGTCGCTCGCAAATCACCTTTCATGATTTTTTCAGATAGAAACAGCAGCACCCCTGTGAAGGCGATCGTGACGCCCAGTACTTGGTAGCGCTGAAGTTTTTCGTGTCCTTTCCATCTCAAAATAAGCAGGGTAAAAATGGGGCCACACGCCAGGATGACAGAGCTTGAAAAGGGCGTCGACAAATGAATGCCATAACAAACAATGCCCACATGCAAGCTGTGCCCGACAAAGCCCAAGCTGGCCAACTCAAAAATATCTTTTCGGGCCATCGGCGGAAAGAAACTGCCGAGCATGACGCGCATCATGATCAAAGCGCATATCGGCATAATCAAGTAACGGCCCAGCAAAAAACCACTGGGCGAGAGCGTGTCCAGCAAATACTTTTGCACGCTGAAGTTGGCACCCCAAATCAAAATTAAAACCATGGCGGCCATCAAGGCCAAGGTGTTTTGTTTTTTGAGGTTCAAAGCGTGTCCAACACCACAACGGGCACGCGTGCTGCCAAAGCACACATCAACTCATAGCCCACAGTGCCAGAAGCAAGGGCCACCTCATCGATCGAAACACCAACAGAAGGCTGGCTGGTTTTTTGGGGCTGACCCCACAATGTGACTTCACTGCCCCTGTCGGCATGGGGCAAGTCGGTGATGTCGACGGTGATCATGTCCATGCTGACGCGGCCCAATGTTCGCGTCCGAATGCCATCGACGCAAACGGGCGTGCCCGTCGGCGCGTGACGTGGATAACCGTCTGCATAGCCACACGCCACCACACCAATTCGCATGGGGCGATCGGCCACAAACAAAGAGCCATAGCCCACGGAGTCTCCTGCTTGCAAATGTTGCACGCCAATGATGGCGGCATTCAAACTCATGACCGGTTTCAAGCCCCATTGATCCGCTGTGTTTTCGGGGTGATCAGGCGAGCTGCCATAAAGCGCAATGCCGGGCCGCACCCAATCTGACCTGACCTTTAAATCTTTGGCATGGCGCAAAGTGGCGGCGCTGTTAGACAGGCTGCGTTCGCCCGATAAGTCATGGGTGTACTCATGAAAAACAGCCATGGCGGCGGCAATGCCTTTGTCGGTATCTGCATCACTGAAGTGCGACATGATCGAAATTTCATCGACTTGGGGCAGTGCATTCAAACGTGTCCAAGCTGCTCGAAATGCTTGAGGGGCAAACCCCAAACGGTTCATACCCGTATTTATTTTGAGGAATACGCGATGGCCTTGGTGTGTTTTGTGAACGGCCAACATGTCGATTTGGGCTTCGCAATGCACCACGTGCCACAAATTAAGCCGGGAGCACAACTCCAAATCGCGTGTTTCAAAAACACCCTCAAGCAAAAGAATGGGGCCGCGCCAGCCCAATTGCCGAACACGCTCGGCTTCTGACAAATCGAGAAGTGCGATACCGTCTGCGGCACGCAAAGCATCGAAAACTCTTTCAATGCCGTGCCCATACGCATTGGCTTTGACCACCCCCCAAACCAATGCATCGGGGGCTGTTGCTTGAATGAGCGCCAAGTTGTGGCGCAAGGCTTGCAGGTCAATGGTGGCCTGAATGGGTCTAGGCATGTCGGATCGTTTAAATCAAAGATCTATCGCAAAGGGTGGAGTCTAGATTGTGTCACTTCAGGGCGTGATATAAATGAAACTTACGTCAACACCTGCAAAGGAGTTGTTGCATTTTTCAATTTTCATATTTTCGACTACGGCCCAATGCCCTGTCGATTCACTGCATAAATTCATGAAGCGCGGTTTTTACACCATCATGGCGGCCCAGTTTTTCAGCTCGCTGGCCGACAACGCGCTGTTTGTCGCGGCGGTTGAACTCATTCGCATCAGTGGCGGAGACGAGTGGCAACGCGCCGCTTTGGTACCCATGTTCGCCCTGTTTTATGTGGTGCTGGCGCCTTTTGTGGGGGCGTTTGCCGACTCCAGACCGAAAGGGCAGGTCATGTTTGTCAGCAACGCCATCAAGGTGGTGGGCTGTTTGATGATGCTCTTTGGCACCCACCCTTTGCTTGCTTATGCCATCGTGGGCTTAGGCGCTGCGGCTTACTCTCCTGCGAAATACGGCATCTTGACCGAACTGCTGCCCGCCTCGCAACTGGTCAAAGCCAATGGCTGGATTGAAGGCTTGACCATTGCATCCATCATCTTGGGCGTACTGATTGGCGGGCAATTGGTGGGCCCCCTTGTTGCCAATTACCTCTTGAGCTTTGACATGCCGTTCATAGAAACAGGCATCGACACGCCGCCCGAGGCCGCCATTTTGTTATTGATCGTCTTCTATGCTTTGGCAGCTTGGTTCAACACACGGATTCCTGACACGGGCGTGGCCATGCGCCCACTGCCCTCCAATTTAGGCGCCCTGTTGCCCGACTTTTGGGATTGCAATACACGCCTTTGGAAAGATCGCCTGGGCCAAATTTCATTGGCAACCACCACCTTGTTCTGGGGCGTCTCAGGTAACTTGCGCTACATCGTCTTGGCCTGGAGCGCTGTGGCGCTTGGCTACACCACCACTCAAGCCTCTAGTCTGGTCGGCGTTGTCGCCATAGGCACCGCCGTCGGTGCGGTTGTGGCCTCCATGCGAATGAAGTTGCACCAAGCAACCCTGGTTATGCCTTTGGGCATTGGCATGGGCTTGCTCGTCGTCGGCATGAACTTCATTGACAACGTATGGGTTGCTGCACCCTTCTTGATTATGCTGGGCGCACTGGGTGGCTTTTTGGTAGTCCCCATGAATGCTTTGTTGCAGCACCGCGGCCACAACCTCATGGGCGCTGGCAGATCCATTGCGGTTCAAAACTTCAATGAACAACTCTGTATTTTGGTGCTGGGTGGCATGTACAGTTTCTCAACAGGCATGGGCTTGTCAGCCTTTGGCGCCATCACCGCCTTTGGCTTGGTGGTGGCCGGCTTCATGTGGCTCATCAAACGCTGGCACGAGCGCAATATGCGAGACCACAGTGAAGAGTTGCAGAAACTGATTGAAGTGGCAAAAAATGATCACTCTCATGGTTGATCGCCCATTGACTTAACCCTCTCGAAGGCACCTCCTATGAAAACGATTTCCGATTTTGAAGCCGTTCAAATGAACGGGCAAAGCTTGCCACTGAGCCAACTTCAAGGCAAAGTCATGCTCATTGTGAACACCGCCAGCGCCTGCGGTTTCACGCCTCAATTCGGCGGCCTTGAAAAAATCCACCAAACTTACAAAGACCAAGGCTTGGCTGTTTTAGGCTTTCCATGCAATCAGTTTGGCGGCCAAGATCCTGCGAGCAATGCGGTCATTGCAGATTTTTGCCAAGTCAATTACGGCGTGACATTCACCATGATGCAAAAGGTCAATGTCAATGGCCCAGAAGCGCACCCGCTCTACCAATGGTTGTGCGCTGAGGCGCCGGGCTTGTTAGGCAGCAAGGCCATTAAGTGGAACTTCACCAAATTTTTGGTGGGGCGTGATGGCCGTGTACTTAAGCGCTATGCCTCGATGGACAAGCCCGAGAAATTGGCCCAAGACATTGAAGCGGCATTGGCCGCTTAAGCTGTGTTCAGTGGCTTTTAGAAAGCACTTCGTCGACCAACTCCACCCAATGACGAACTGGCACATCGGCGCCACTTTGCAAATGAGTGATGCAGCCAATGTTGGCACTCAAAATGGCGGTGGGTTGCAAGTGATTTAAATGCCCCAACTTGCGATCGCGCAAGGCATAAGCCGTATCTGCTTGCAACACAGAATAGGTGCCAGCTGAGCCACAGCACAAATGAGATTCAACTTCGGTCACACGGAGCTTGAATCCGAGTTGGCCCAGTTGAGATTCCACACCGCCTTTGAGTTGTTGGCCATGCTGCAATGTACAAGGAGGGTGATACGCCAGCACACCTGTTTGGGCCACAATTTCAGGCTTCAATTTCTGTTGAAGCGTTGGCAAACACATGGGCAACAACTCACTCAAATCGCGCGTGAGTTCGGAGATGCGTCGCGCCTTCTCGGCATATTGCGCATCATGTTGCAGCAGATGACCATACTCTTTCACGGTGACGCCGCAACCCGAGACATTCATGACGATGGCTTCCACGCCTTGTTCAACCCATGGCCACCAAGCATCGATGTTGTGACGCATGTGGTCTAGGCCACCCACTTGATCGTTCAAGTGAAACTTGACGGCACCACAACAGCCAGCAGCTGGTGGCACGACAACCTGAATGCCGCAGGCATTGAGCACGCGTGCGGTGGCGGTGTTGATGTTGGGCATCATGGCGGGCTGTACGCATCCCGCCAACATCAAGACCTTGCGCGTGTGAATTTCTTGTGGCCATGCGCCCGCATTTTGTGGCGAGGGTACTTTGGCTTTCAATGCTGCGGGCAGGAGTCCTCGAACACTTTGCCCCAACTTCATGGCCGGTTTAAAAAGTGCAGAGGTCAGTCCTTCTTTGAGTGCCCAGCGCAGTGCGCGTTCTTTAAGAGGTCTTTGTACTTTGGCATCGACCACTTTGCGGCCCAAGTCAACCAAGTGGCCATATTCAACGCCGCTGGGACATGTGCTTTCACAATTGCGACACGTGAGGCATCGGTCTAAATGCAACTGTGTTTTGCGCGTGGGTTCTGCCCCTTCAAAGACTTGCTTCATGAGGTAGATGCGGCCTCGCGGTCCATCTAGCTCATCGCCCATCAATTGATAGGTGGGGCAGGTGGCAGAGCAAAATCCGCAGTGCACACATTGGCGCAAAATAGCTTCGGCCTCTTGGCCAATGAGGGTGTTTTGAAACTCAGGTGCGAGTTGGGTTTGCATGTTGCGCCTCAGAAATACGCGTTCAGTCTGCGCGGGCTGAAAATGCCCGCAGGGTCGAATTCATTTTTCAGCGCGTGTTGAATGCGTTGCTGCACCGTATCTAGTGGCGTGAAAACTGGCGTGTTCACATTCACTGCGGCACTGGCTTGCTGTGGCCGCCTAAACAAAGTGGCTTGTCCGCCCACATTGGCTGCGGCGTGTCGAATCTGTTGCGCCTCGCTAAGTGGCGCCCAAATCCAACGCTGTGCACCATGCCACTCAATAAAGGTTTCGCTGGCACTGTTTGGCAAATTCAAAACAGGCGCTGTTTGCGGTACAGACAAACGCCAAAGCGCCAAGCTTTCGTTGGCGCTGTGTTGGGTGAAGAATGGCAAAGCCTGATCTCGGCACAAGGCCCAATCTTGGGCAGCCGATTCAGCCGATTGTTCGATCAACTCACTTTGCAACTTGGCCACATCTTGTGACATGCGCAGCTTGGCCGCTTGAACTGCAGCCAGCGCGCCCCGCAAGCGAACAAACAAGATCTCAGGCGCGCCAACTTGGGTGTTGTCTTTGACCCAGCAACTGGCATTCAATGGCAAGGGCTGGCCACCCCATTGGTGCAATAAATTCAAGGCTTGCGCTTGCGGCAGTGCGCACATCAGATACGCTTCAGCCGGGGCCATCGGCAAAACCTTGAGTGACACTTCAGTGATGAGGCCCAGCGTACCCCAACTGCCCGCCAGCAATCGGCTGACGTCATAGCCAGCCACGTTTTTCATGACCTGTCCGCCAAAGGTGAGGTGTTCGCCGCGGCCATTGATGAACTTTAGGCCTAATACAAAATCACGAACCGCGCCTGCACTGGCCCTGGCAGGGCCGCTCAAGCCTGCGGCCACCATGCCGCCCACTGTGGCATGGCTATGCGGCTTGTTGCCAATATTGGCTTGAAAATGGGGCGGCTCAAAAGCCAAGCATTGGCCTTGTTCTGACAAAGCCGTTTCTAGCTCGTGCAAGGGCGTGCCAGCTGCAACCGTCACGACCAACTCACTGGGCTCATATTGAACAATGCCATTGAGTCCGCGTGTTTCTAGCAATTCACCTTGCAATGACTCGCCATAAAAATCGTGGCTGCCCGAGCCATGAATGCGAAACTTCTTTCGGTCCCCTGCAGTTTGTGCGGCAGCTGATCGAATGGTGTCCAAAAGCGCAGGCAGATCGGGAAACAGATCTGTGCTTTGGCTGGGTTGGAGGCTTGCGTGCATGTGCACATGTTAAACGGCTACGCCCTTGTTTAGGCGCATTCTTGCGTTTTTGCCTGCAAGATTTAGGTCAATTCAGTTGTTGAAAAAACTCACAGGTAAGCCGGGTGTCTCTACGCGAATTGCAAACACACAGCCTGAGTCAGGCAGGGCTTGCAACTCCTCTGCACTGCGGCCATGGGACGAGGTGGTGATGAACAAAGTGCACATGTCCTCACCGCCAAAGCAAGGCATGGTGGGACACTGAACAGGTGTCTCAATGAACGCCACGCACTGCCCATTCGGTGCAAATTTGGCCAAGCGATGGCCTTCGTACATGGCGGAGTAGTAGAAGCCATCAACGTCCACCGCAGCGCCATCGGGACGACCGAGATACGCTTGGGCGCTGGCGGTGCCATAAGCCCAGTTTTTTGGTTTGAGCGGAAATTGGGCAAATAAGCGTTCCCGGCTCATGGTTTGGGTGTCTGCGTCATAGTCCCACGCCCTGATGCAATGGGCTCCTGTGTCCGACCAATATAGGGTACGGCCATCGGGAGACCAGGCCAGGCCATTGGCCACTGTGGCGTCACCTGCCTTGAACTCTAAGCGGCCGTCTGCTTGCAATGCATACAACACTGCAAGCGCTTGATCGCGCGGCTCAAACATGGAACCACTCCAAAAGTTGCCAGCTGGGTCACACTTGCCATCGTTGAATCGCAGTTGGGCTGTGTCGTACGGCGCAGCCGCCAATAACTGCCTGGGGCCGCCCCAAGTTTTGGCGCGATAAACACCGCTGCGGGTGGCCATCACCCAGCCACCTTGGGCTGCAGGCGCAAAGCAACCTGGCTCCTCTCCTAATGGCCAGTCCTCAGGCTTTTGCTCGCCCAACGCGTCTGCGGACATGGCCATGCGCCTCAAGCGTTGCCCGGGAATGTCGACCCAATACAAACACTTTTCTGCTGGGTGCCAAAACGGCGACTCTCCCAAGCCATCTGCTTGGGAAGTGATGCGCTGCCATTTCGGATAGCTCATTGGAGGCGTCATGGTCATTTTTAAGGGGGTTAATGTGATGGCGTGATTGTGAATTAAGAATTCGTTTTCTGTGCAGCCGCCCTGTTTGCAGGCAAAAAAAAGCCCGCCGAAGCGGGCTGTGAACTTGGAGACTAACTTCTCGGAAAGTCTTTGGAAAATCTTTGCAGATTAGCCGTGATAAGCAGTTTCGCCGTGTGACGTGATGTCCAAGCCTTCGCGCTCTGCTTCTTCAGAAACACGCAGACCCACTGTCAAATCAACCAGCTTGAAGGCGACCAAGGACACCACACCAGACCACACAATGGTGACCAGCACGGCTTTGGCTTGAGTCCAAACTTGTGCAGCAATGGAGTAATCAGCAGCTGTCACCATGGTGGCTGTGGTCCAGTCGGCCACAAAGCCAGGGCCACCCAAGGCCGGTGAATTGAACACACCCGTGAGCAACGCACCCACAATGCCGCCCACACCGTGCACGCCGAAGACGTCCAATGTGTCGTCTGCGCCCAGCATTTTCTTAAGGCCGTTGACGCCCCACAAACATGCAAAGCCAGCCACAATGCCAATGACCAAAGCGCCACCAATGCCGACGTTACCGGCTGCTGGCGTGATGGCCACCAAACCAGCCACTGCACCCGATGCTGCGCCCAGCATCGAAGCTTTGCCGCGCATCAGGGCCTCACCCACACACCAAGCCAACACAGCGGCAGCGGCTGCCAACAAGGTGTTTACAAAAGCAAGGGCTGCAAATCCATTGGCTTCGAGCGCCGAGCCGGCGTTGAATCCGAACCAGCCCACCCACAACAAGGAGGCACCGACCATGGTCAATGTCAAAGAGTGAGGTGTCATGGCTTCGCGGCCATAACCAATTCGCTTGCCAATCATGAAGGCGCCCACCAGACCGGCCACGGCAGCATTGATGTGCACCACGGTGCCACCAGCAAAGTCAAGTGCACCCATTTGCCAAATGAAGCCGGCTTTGCCGTTCATTTCGTCAACCACTTCTTTGGCTGTGTAGGCGTCAGGGCCCATCCAGAACCAAACCATGTGAGCGATTGGCAAGTAGCTGAAAGTGAACCACAAAGTCATGAAGATCAAGACTGCGGAGAACTTGATGCGCTCTGCAAATGCACCGACGATCAAGGCACACGTGATGCCAGCAAACGTGGCCTGGAAGCCTGCAAAGATAATTTCAGGAATGACCACACCTTTGCTGAAAGTCGCTGCATTGGCGAAGGTGCCAGCTGCGTTGTCCCAAATACCGTTCATGAACAAGCGGTCTAGTCCACCAATGTAGGCGTTGCCTTCGGTAAATGCCAAGCTGTAACCGTAGATGAACCACAAGACCGTGACCAAGGAGAAGGTCACCATCACCTGCATGAGCACAGACAACATGTTCTTGCTGCGAACCAGGCCGCCGTAGAACAAGGCCAAGCCAGGCAACACCATCGTGATGACCAAGATGGTGGAAAGCATCATCCATGCTGTATCACCTTTGTTCGGCACAAGGGCGGGGGCAGCTTCTGCAGCGGCTGGCGCTGCTGCTGGAGCGGGGGCTGTTGCAGGTGTTGCTGCTTCGGCTTTGGCTTCAGCCTTGGCTTCCACTTTGGCTTCAGCAGCAGGCGCGGTTTGTGCAAACGCAGCGCCACCAAAACACAAGCTCAGTCCCAAGGCAAGGGAGGCAAATAATTTTTTCATACAAATCTCTCTTTCTGGGACATCAAAGGGCTTCAGCCCCAGTTTCGCCGGTGCGAATGCGGACAACTTGTTCCAAGTCGTACACAAACACTTTGCCGTCGCCAATTTTGCCGGTGCGTGCGCCAGCTTCAATGGCTTCAATCACTCGCTCAACTTGGTCGGTTGACACGGCGGCTTCAATCTTGACCTTGGGCAAGAAATCAACCACGTATTCAGCACCGCGATACAACTCGGTGTGTCCTTTTTGACGACCAAAGCCTTTGACTTCGGTCACAGTAATGCCTTGCACGCCGATGGCTGAAAGTGCTTCACGCACTTCATCGAGCTTGAAGGGTTTAATGATGGCGGTCACCAGTTTCATGATGGTTCCTTAGTAATGCGAAAAATTAGAAGCTGTATTTCAGACCAACAACCAAGCCTGATTTGCCCAATTGTTTGCCAGCGGGGCTGACATAAGAGCCCTTTTTGGCGTTGGTGCCAATGATGGCGGCAGAGGCAGCCAAACCATTGCCCAAGTCTTTGCCCAATGTCAGCGCAGCGTCGGTGTAGGAATAGATGCCGTTGCCTGCACCCTTGACCGCTTGGTAACCGATGTGGGGCACCAGTGAGTAGCCATCGCCCAAGTCGAATGTAGCGGTGAGGTCAACATAAGAGCTGCCTTTGCTGTTGGCAAAGCCGAACAAATTACCTGTGCTTTGTGAATACTTCAAAGTAACAGGGCCCATGGTGGCGGCACCGTACAACTCATTGGTGTTAGCGCTTGGCTTGAGAGCATTGCCAGAATAGTCATAGTGCAGGAAGCCAATGTCGTAACCCACGTCACCCACCGTGAATTTGTAGCCGCCGTAGTAGTCAACTTCGGTATTGGCCTTGCCGCCAGCATCCTTGATCCACTTGATGCTAGAGCCCCAAACGCCCACATAGACGCCGCTCTTGTCGGCGTAATCTGCACCGCCACTCAAAGCAGGGTCGAAACGGCTTTGTGAAATGCCGCGGTAACGGTATTCATTCACGCCACCCACATTGAAAGACAAAGTGGATTCTGGCGCTGCGGGTGCTGCTTGCGCAAAGGCGTTGCCAGCAATAGCCAAGGACATGGCCAACATCAGGGGGGTTGCGATTTTTTTCATGAGAAGCTCCTGTTGAATGAGAATGAGACTGGACACTTCAAGCATTTAGCATGCCAATGCTGCACTGCATCAGTGCAAGTCAATGTCATCACTCTGAAATCGTTTTTTTCGGGTCATGGTGTTCCAATGACAATTGCACCCCCCTAGGACTGGTTTATAAAAAGCCTGGCAGCTATTGCACCCGTTTGGTGCGCGGAGACACTATGCGTTTATCTTTGGTGCAAAGTCGGGCTTTGCTGGGCCTTCAATCACCTTCCGTCACAGTTGAGGTTCACCTAGCCAATGGCCTACCCAGTTTTACCTTGGTCGGCCTGGCAGATGTCGAAGTGAAGGAGGCCAGAGAGCGAGTGCGGTCTGCGCTTCAAAACTCAGGTTTTGAGTTCCCCAGCAATCAGCGCATCACAGTCAACTTGGCGCCCGCGGACTTGCCCAAAGACTCTGGCCGGTTTGATTTGCCCATTGCTTTGGGCATTTTGGCAGCAAGCGGTCAGATCGATGGCGCTCGCTTCAAAGACTACGAATTTGCTGGAGAGTTGTCCTTGTCTGGGGCCTTGCGGCCGGTCCGAGGTGCTTTGGTCATGGGCTTGGCTTTGTACCAACAGGCCAAAGCGCACGCCTTGGTATTGCCTCCCGGAAGTGCTGAAGAAGCCGCGCTAGTCCCGGATGCAAGGGTTTACAGAGCGCGTCATTTGCGCGATGTGGCAGATCAATTTTGTTTAGCAGGCGCAAGCGCTTCGCAAGCGACACCCAGCAACCCGGATGGATGGGCGCGAATGAGTCACACCCTGGGCCCACATTGGGATGAACCTACTTCCCATCCAGACTTGGCCGATGTCAAAGGCCAAGCCGGTGCCAAAAGGGCGCTTGAAATTGCAGCGGCAGGCGGACACAGCCTTCTCATGGTGGGGCCCCCGGGTTCGGGCAAGTCCATGTTGGCACTTAGATTTGCTGGCCTGTTGCCACCGCTTAGCGTTCAAGAAGCTTTAGAGGCGGCTTCTGTGGCCAGCTTGGCGGGTCGGTTTCAACTGTCGCAGTGGTTGGTAAGAGCAACACGCCAGCCGCATCACTCTGCCAGTGCCGTGGCCTTGGTGGGTGGTGGATCACCGCCAAGGCCAGGCGAAATTTCTTTGGCCCACCATGGCGTTTTATTTTTAGACGAGTTGCCAGAGTTTCCCCGCGCGGCCTTGGAGGCATTGCGCGAGCCCATGGAGTCGGGCTGCGTCACCATTTCGCGCTCGGCACAGAGCGCAGAGTTTCCCGCTCGGTTTCAGTTGATTGCTGCCATGAACCCCTGTCCCTGTGGCTACGCCGGGCACGCCAGAAGTCCGGGCCACAGCGGCCCTGTGTGTCGTTGTACGCCCGATCAAGTGCACCGCTACAGCAGCAAAGTCAGTGGCCCCCTTTTAGACCGCATTGATTTGCACATCGAGGTGCCCAGCCAGAGCGCAGCATTGCTCATCAATGCACCTGCGGGTGAAAGTACGGCTGTGCTTAAAAAGCGATGCCATCACGCACGCTTGATAGCGACTCAAAGGCAAGGCTGCAGCAACCATGCTTTGAGTGGCGCCGCTTTGGACAAGCACGCGGCCTTGGAGCAAGATGCCTTGGCTTACATCACACAAATTGCATCTCATTTGGGATGGAGCGGCCGCAGTTCACACCGCGTTTTAAAAATTGCCAGAACCATTGCTGATTTGGCCAAAAGTGCCCCCATCGAAAAGGCCCACATCGCAGAGGCCGTGCAATACAGACGGCCCGTTGCTGGGCACTGATAATAGAGCCATGAGCAGATATCGGCCCTATTGGGACCCCACCCAAATCAGCAAGCAAACCCCCGCACTCGGCCCGTTTGCGGTATGGCTTTCTTGGCCACAACTCATTACTTGGGGCAGTGTGTTTTACACCTTCTCTTTGGTCATGGGCCCTGTCGAACGCGAGTTGGGCTTCAGCCGCGCCGAAGTCTCCTTGGGGTTTAGCTTGGCTTTGTTGGCCGATGGGCTGATGGCGTATGCAATAGGTTGGCTGATTGATCGAGGCCATGAACGGCGTGTCATGACCTGGGGCTCTGTTTGGGTGGGTGCTTGTTTGTTTGCCCACAGTTTCATCGACTCCTTGGCTGGGTTTTATGCCGTATGGCTGGCTTTGGGTATCGGCATGTCGGCCACACTTTATTCACCTGTTTTTGCCATCGTTACGCGCAGATTTCCAAACGACTTCAGGCGCGCCATCATCATCATGACCTTTTTAGGCGGGCTGGCCAGTACAGTGTTCATTCCGCTTTCGTCTTGGCTGATTCAAGAGCTGGGTTGGCGCCATGCCCTTTGGGTTTTGGCGCTCCTTCAATGGCTAATCTGCTGGCCATTGCACGCTTGGCTGCTGCGCGATGCCCCAAAAAGGCTTGACTTGGGTCATGCTGCTGACGCAGCGATTCAGCCGACTTCCTCCACTAAGTTACAACACGAACAAGCGCCACCTGAGGTCATCAAGGTTCATTTCAAACGTGCGCCTTTTTGGTTGCTTGCCGGCTTCATGTTGACAACCTTCAGCGTCAGCTCTGCACTGCCAGCGCACATGGTGAGTTTGTTGGAAGAAGCGCATTTGTCACCCGCCTGGGTCATTGCCATTCCGGCCTCCATTGGCGTCATTCAAGTGTTGGGGCGGCTCTTGTTGTTTGTCTTTGAAAAACATTTGGATGTTCATGCGGCCAACAAATGGATTCCTTGTTTGGTGCCTTTGGGATTGCTGTTTTTAGTGGCGGGTGGCTTGGAGCCTTGGGCCGCCTTGATGTTTGTCTTGTTCTATGGTTTGGGCAATGGCCTGAACACCATTGTGAAAGGCACCGCCATGGCGCAATATGTCAGCCGCGACCATGTAGGACAACTCAATGGTGTATTGGGTGTGCCACTGGCATTGGGCCGTGCTGCAGCGCCTTGGGCTTTAGGTTTGATGTGGACGCCCGAGGTGGGCTACACGCATGGCCTGCGCTGGCTTTTAGGGCTAGGCGTTTTAGGCGTGGCTTGTTTGTGGTGGGCGCAAATCAGCGCTCACAAATTAGGCGCCAACAAGCGCTGAATATCGGCCACTTTCAAGTTCTGGCGCTTGGCCAAATCTTGCACTTGATCTTCTCCCACTTTGCCCACGTTGAAGTACTGACTGTCGGGGTGGCTCAGGTAAAAACCTGACACACTGGCCGCCGGTGTCATGGCCAAACTGCTTGTGAGGTTCATGCCAATCTCGTTGCACTGAAGGAGTTCGAACATTTGTTTTTTCACAGAATGATCAGGGCATGCGGGGTAGCCTGGTGCGGGCCTGATACCTTGGTATTTTTCAGCAATCAATTCTTCCAGCCCGACTTTCTCTTGCGCGGCATAGCCCCACAAATCTTTGCGCACACGTTCGTGCATGCATTCGGCAAAGGCTTCCGCAAAACGATCGGCCAAGGCTTTGAGCATGATGGCACTGTAGTCGTCGTGCGCAGCCTCAAAAGCTTGCTCGCGCTTTTCTACGCCGATGCCGGCCGTGACAGCAAACACACCCACGTAGTCTTTTAACTGAGTGGGCTTGCCTTGTGCATCCAGATGTGGCGCCACAAAATCCGCCAAACAGCGGCTGGGTTTGCCGGCTTGCTTTTCAGTTTGTTGGCGCAGGCCGTGCCATGTGAGCACAGGCGTTTCACGCGCCTCATCAGCGTACAAGTCAATGTCATCGTGATTCACGCTGTTGGCGGGGTACAAGCCCATCACACCATGCGCGGTGATCCATCTGCCTTCAATGATTTTTTGCACCATCTTCTGAGCATCATTGAAAACTTTTTGCGCTTCAACGCCTACCACTTCGTCTTTCAAGATGGCGGGGTAAGGGCCAGCCAAATCCCAAGTTTGAAAGAAAGGGCCCCAGTCAATGTAGCGCGCCAATTCGGCCAAATCGAAATTCTTGAAAACACGGCGGCCAATGAATTTAGGTGTGGGCGATT
Source organism: Limnohabitans sp. (assembly GCA_044233865.1). GTDB lineage: Bacteria > Pseudomonadota > Gammaproteobacteria > Burkholderiales > Burkholderiaceae_C > Limnohabitans_A. The sequence goes on along the minus strand of JBIIJK010000022.1, from coordinate 2,182 downwards.
TGAAGGCAGTCCAGTCAAGCGCCGCTTTGTTGCCACGTGCTTTGGCCAGTGGCCACATAGGTGTTTGTTTTTTGTTGGCATGCATCTCGCGCACTTTGGCGTAATCGGCATTGAGCTCGTCAACGTAAGTAGCGGCGTGGTCTGACAACAAACCTTGCGCCACACTCACACTGCGCGATGCATCGGGCACATAGACTACAGGGCCTTCGTAGTGCGGTGCGATTTTGACAGCCGTGTGCACACGGCTGGTGGTAGCGCCACCAATCAGCAAAGGCATTTTGCGCAAACGGAAATGCGCATCCTTTTGCATTTCGCTGGCCACGTACTGCATCTCTTCCAAGCTGGGGGTGATGAGGCCCGACAAGCCAATGATGTCGGCATTCTCTTCTTTGGCCTTGGCCAAAATTTCGTGACACGGCACCATCACGCCCATGTTGACCACGTCAAAGTTGTTGCACTGAAGAACCACTGTCACAATGTTTTTACCGATGTCGTGCACGTCGCCTTTGACGGTGGCAATCACAATCTTGCCTTTGGATTTCACATCTTGGCCTGCGGCTTCTTGTTGGCGTTTTTCTTCTTCGATGTAGGGCACCAAGTGCGCCACGGCTTGCTTCATGACGCGCGCCGACTTGACAACTTGCGGCAAGAACATCTTGCCTTGGCCAAACAAATCGCCCACCACGTTCATGCCGTCCATAAGCGGGCCTTCAATCACATGCAATGGCCTTCCGCTCTTGGCCAAAATTTCTTGGTAAGCCTCTTCGGTGTCTTCGGTAATGAAGTCGGTGATGCCATGCACCAAGGCATGTGACAAACGGGCCGACACTGTCATGGGCGCTTCCGCCGTACCGCGCCACGCCAGCTTTTGTGAATCGTCTTTGGCCGCGCCCTTGGCGTTCTCGGCCACCTCTACCAAGCGCTCACCCGCATCGGGGCGGCGATTCAACACCACGTCTTCTACGCGCTCGCGCAAATCAGGTTCGAGTTCGTCGTACACGCCCATCATGCCGGCATTCACAATGCCCATGTCCATGCCGGCTTGAATGGCGTGGTACAAAAACACGGTGTGAATGGCTTCGCGCACGGGGTCGTTGCCGCGAAAACTAAAAGACACATTGGACACACCGCCCGACACTTTGGCGCCGGGCAAGTTTTGTTTGATCCACCGCGTGGCTTCAATGAAATCGACGGCGTAGTTGTCGTGTTCTTCAATGCCCGTGGCAATGGCAAAAATGTTGGGGTCAAAAATGATGTCTTCGGGTGGGAAGTCCACCTCATCGACCAATACGCGGTATGCGCGTTCGCAAATTTCAATTTTGCGCTGGTAGGTATCGGCTTGGCCTTTTTCATCAAAAGCCATGATCACCGCAGCCGCACCATATCGCTTGATGAGTTGCGCTTGTTGCTTAAAGCCTTCCACGCCCTCTTTCATGCTGATGGAATTGACAATGCCCTTGCCTTGAATGCAACGCAAACCCGCTTCAATGACACTCCATTTGGAAGAGTCGATCATGATGGGCACGCGGGAAATGTCGGGCTCAGACGCAATCAAGTTTAAAAATCGAACCATTGCCGCTTGGCTGTCCAACATGGCTTCGTCCATGTTGATGTCAATAATCTGCGCGCCGTTTTCCACTTGCTGCCGGGCCACTGCCAAAGCTTCCTCGTACTCGCCATTCAAAATCATTCGGGCAAATGCTTTAGAGCCTGTGACGTTGGTGCGCTCACCAATGTTCACAAACAAAGAGTCGGTACCAATAGAGACAGGCTCTAAACCAGACAGTTTGAGTGGAGAGACAGAATTAGAAACTGATGCAGACAACAAAACTCACCCCTTGAATCGCAGGTGAGCGTGGTTTGCAAAAGAAAGGGGGCAAAGCCCCGCATTGAGCCCCAAGCCTGACCCGCGGCCGAAATGGCTGGCGGGCTGCAACGCTCCTTGGGAATGACGTATTTTAACCAGCTAAATCTGTTTGTTAAGCAGCTTCTTTGTAAAACGCCCCAACGTGCAATCCCCTCGGCGCAAGGGGCCCAACCGCCTTTTGAATGGCACCAATGTGATCTGGCGTAGTGCCGCAACAGCCACCCACAATGTTCACCAAGCCTTCTGCTGCAAACTCATGCAACAAACGGCTGGTCACTTCGGGTGTCTCATCAAAGCCGGTGTCGCTCATGGGGT
>JBIIJK010000021.1:0-32170 GCA_044233865.1 Limnohabitans sp. | reverse complement strand
TTGATGGGGTAAATTTTGGGGTCTAGCCTTGGAAACATGTAAAGCGCAGCTTTAGGCTTCACGCATGAAACCCCTGGAATGGCGTTAATGAGTTCGTAGGCCAAGTCGCGCTGCTTGCGCAAACGCCCTCCTTCGTTGACCAACTCATTGATGCTTTGATGGCCGCCCAATGCCGTTTGAATGGCCCACTGGCCCGGCACGTTGGCGCAAAGACGCATGTTGGACAACATGTTCAAGCCTTCAATGTAGTCTTGTGCTGTTCGCTTGTCGCCAGTGACAATCATCCAGCCTGCGCGGTATCCGCATGACCGATAACTCTTAGACAGAGAGTTAAAGGTCAGCGTCAAAACATCTTGGCTCAAACTGGCAATGGGGGTGTGCTTTAAATCATCGTACAAAACTTTGTCGTAGACCTCATCGGCAAAAATGACCAAGCCGTGGGCTCTGGCAATTTCTACAATGCCATTGAGAATCGCGTCTGAGTACAAAGCACCCGTGGGATTGTTGGGATTGATGACCACAATGCCCTTGGTCTTTGGTGTAATTTTGGCGCGAATGTCGTCTAAATTTGGCGTCCATCCTTTGTCTTCATCGCACACATAATGCACAGGCGTTCCGCCCGACAAACTGGCCGCCGCTGTCCACAACGGATAGTCGGGTGCAGGCAACAAAAGTTCGTCGCCGTTGTCTAGCAAAGCATTGGTGGCCATCACGATCAGTTCGCTGGCGCCGTTGCCTAAATAGATGTCATCTAAGGTGACACCCTTGATGCCCTGCTTTTGTGTCTCGTGCATGACGGCCTTGCGGGCACCAAAAATACCTTTGCTGTCGGAATAACCTGCAGAGTTGGGCAGGTTTCTTATCATGTCTTGCTGAATTTCCTCAGGCGCATCGAAACCAAACACGGCCAAATTGCCAATGTTGAGCTTGATGATCTTGTGGCCCTCTTCCTCCATTTGTCTGGCGCGGTCCATGATGGGTCCACGAATGTCATAACAAACGTTGGCAAGTTTGGCTGATTTTTGGATAGTTTTCAAAATCCCTCCGAGGGGTGTTGTCGCTTGGGAAAACCTATAATTTGACCACAGAACTGGCCCTTTTTAAGAAACTTCCAAGCATGAAACTTCATCCTGATGCCAGCAATGGCTTCTCCATCCAAAGCTACAGCGAAGAAGGCGTGGTTGTGAACGGAAAATGCCAAGCCGGCCCCTTGCTTTTGTGCTCGGTTCAAGGACCGCAAAAATGGTCTGCCGAAAGTTTTGAGTCTCTTACTCAGGCGTCTTTCGACGAACTCCTGCCGTTCAACCCAGAGTTGGTCATATTTGGCAGCGGGAAGCGCATTCAATTTCCCGCACCCAATTTGCTACAGGGCCTATTTCAGCAGCGAATCGGGTTAGAAACCATGGACAACGGCGCTGCTTGCCGAACATTCAACGTCTTGGCTGGGGAGGGTCGGCATGTGGTTTTGGTCCTGATCCCCCCATTGACCAGCTAATTGAACTGTTTTCAGGTCATTTAAAAAACGCACAGGGTTTCGGTTTAAAATACCAGATTGCCGCCGCAGTGTCGCTCCGTCAGGGGTTCATTGGCCATGCGGTTCATTTCAGTCACGCGAGATTAGTTCTATGGCGATCGTTGTTAACAAACCCCTCCCCGAATTTGAAGCAAACGCAACGGGCGGACTCAAGGTTTCAAACACATCTCACAACGGCAAAATCATGATTTTGTACTTCTACCCGAAGGACAACACGCCTGGTTGCACCACTGAGGCCATGCAATTCCGTGACAAATTCAAAGATTTCGCTAAAGCGGGCGCTACAGTTTTTGGTGTTTCTCGTGACAATATGAAGTCACACGATGACTTTAAAACCAAACTTGAGTTGCCCTTCGAATTGATTGCAGACACAGAAGAGAAAATGTGTCACATGTTTGGCGTCGTTAAAAACAAAATCATGTACGGCAAAAAAGTCAAAGGCATCGAGCGCAGCACCTTCCTGATTGGCCCAGATGGCCTGGTCAAAGAAGAATGGCGTGGCCTTAAAGTGCCTGGACACGTTGAAGACGTTTTAAAAGCCGTCAAAGCGCTCAAAAAAGCCGCATAATGGCAACATGCCGCTGAAAAACAGCCCCATTTATTTTTACCCTAGCAAAGCCGCCTCGGCCTCAAGGCGGCTTTTTCTTTGCGTCAACAATTTTCACATTTCTACTGAGGCCTTGATTTATGCCATTGCCACCCGCACCAACACAGCGCGCTTCCTTGCTCGCCACAAAAAACATTGCTAAATTTGAAAAAATATCGGCACCCCCTCCTCCCCTAAGCAGTGAACTTGCATCTGCCAAAAAACCTTCTGCAAAAAAGCAGTTGGATGACCATCCTCTGAACTTGGCCCCACTGCACCCCTCTGAACTTGCGCCTGCAAGTCCAGCGCCCAGTCAACGCGCGCCAATGCCTGTTGCTTCCAAAAAACCAAAAGCTACCAAGAAGAACATCGGGCCCACCAAATTGTTTGTGCTGGACACCAATGTGCTCATGCACGACCCGATGTGCCTGTTCCTGTTTGAAGAACACGACGTCTACTTGCCTATGATTGTTCTGGAAGAACTGGACAGCCATAAAAAAGGCATGACCGAAGTGGCGCGAAATGCCAGACAAACCAGTCGATCTCTCGATGCATTGGCAGCCACACTCGGTTCGGACATGAAACTAGGCCTGCCCTTGAATGGCACGGGTCACATCGAAGCCCAAGGCAAGCTTTTCTTTCAGACCCAAATCATGGACGTGACCTTGCCCATGAGTTTGCCTCAAGGCAAAGCAGACAACCAAATCTTAGGCGTAGTTCAAGCCTTGGTTAACCTGCACACCCCCAGAGAAGTGGTCCTGGTGTCTAAAGACATCAACATGCGCGTCAAGGCCAGAGCCTTGGGGTTGGCGGCAGAGGATTATCAAAACGACAAAGTATTGGAAGACGGCGATCTGATGTATTCAGGGGCCTTGGCGTTGCCCGCCGACTTTTGGAATCGTCACGGCAAAGCCATTGAAAGTTGGCAACAAGGCAGTCACACCTTTTACCGCTTCAGTGGTCCCTTGGTTCCCAGCTTGCTCATCAACCAATTTGTTTACTTAGAAGCACCCGGAGAGCCTAGCTTGTATGCCCGCGTCACTGAAATTAGGGGCAAAACAGCGGTCTTGAAAACACTCAAAGATTTTGGGCATGCCAAAAATGCCATTTGGGGCGTGCTGACTCGCAATCGCGAACAGAACTTTGCAATGAACATGCTGACCGATCCAGAAATTGACTTTGTCACCTTGGCTGGAACAGCAGGCACAGGCAAAACACTCATGGCTTTGGCAGCGGGCCTCACGCAAGTGCTAGACGACCGGCGATATACAGAAATCATCATGACCCGCGCCACAGTGAGTGTGGGCGAAGACATTGGCTTTCTGCCAGGCACTGAAGAAGAAAAGATGGGCCCATGGATGGGCGCTTTAGACGACAACTTGGAATTTTTGGCCAAGGGCGATGGCGGCAATGCCGGCGAGTGGGGCCGTGCGGCCACCACTGAACTCATTCGAAGCCGCATCAAAATCAAAAGCATGAACTTCATGCGCGGCCGAACCTTCATGAACAAATACGTGATCATTGACGAGGCGCAAAACTTAACGCCCAAGCAAATGAAAACCTTGATCACACGGGCAGGCCCCGGCACCAAAATCATTTGCATGGGTAACTTGGCGCAAATTGACACGCCCTACCTCACAGAAGGCTCGTCGGGCTTAACCTATGCCGTCGATCGTTTTAAAGGTTGGGCTCATGGCGGCCACATTACGCTGGCGCGTGGTGAGCGCTCAAGGCTGGCCGACTTTGCCAGCGAAGTACTTTAAGGCTTGTGGCGCGGTGATTTAATAATCACCTCTGCCCCCGCCTGAAGCCAAGCTTTCAAAGCGCGTTAAAGGTTTCAGGAAAGTTAAGCGAACGGCGCCAGTCGGGCCGTTTCGTTGTTTGCCGATGATGATTTCTGCAACGCCTGGATCTTTTGAGTCTTTGTTGTAATAGTCATCACGGTAAATGAACATGATGATGTCGGCATCTTGTTCAATGGCGCCCGACTCTCGCAAGTCACTCATCATGGGCCGCTTGTCGGTTCTTTGCTCCACGCCGCGATTGAGCTGAGACAAAGCAATCACAGGACACTGAAGCTCTTTGGCCAGCATCTTGAGGCCCCTAGAAATTTCGCCCAACTCAGTGGCGCGGTTTTCACCATCTCCGCTAGAAGAACCGGTCATGAGCTGCAAGTAGTCAACCACAATCAAGCCTAACTTGCCACATTTGCGGGCTAAGCGACGTGCATTGGCTCTCAGCTCGCTGCTGGTGAGTCCTGCCGTTTCATCAATGTGCAGGGAAACAGTTCTGAGGCGCTCAATAGCATCTGTGAGGCGTGGCCATTCTTCATCGCTTAGCTTGCCAGTTCGCAAGTGCCCTTGATCGATTCGACCTATGGAGCCCACCACGCGCACCGCCAATTGAGCGGCGCCCATTTCCATTGAAAATACGGCCACGGGCAAGCCTTCGTTTAAGGCAACGTGCTCGGCAATGTTGATGGCAAATGCAGTTTTGCCCATGGAAGGACGCGCCGCTAACACCACCAAATCGCCAGCTTGCAAACCTGATGTCATACGGTCTAGATCGTAGAAACCAGTAGGCACCCCGGTGATGTCGTTGGGGTTGTCGGCCATCTCTTGCACGCGGTCCATGAGGTCGACCACCAAGGTGTCCATGGATTGGAAGCCCTGCTTCATGCGAGAGCCTTCTTCACCGATGTTGAAGATCTTTTGTTCAGCTTCGTCTAGGATTCTCTCTACAGGACGACCTTGGGGGTTAAAGGCATTGGTGGCAATTTCGTCGCTGGCCGTGACCAACTTGCGCAGGATAGAACGTTCGCGAACAATTTCAGCATAGCGCCTGATGTTGCTGGCACTTGGCACATATTGAGCCAAGGAGTTGAGATAGCCTAAGCCACCCATGCCCTCTGCTTTGCCTTGATTTTTCAACTGTTCAAACACCGTGATGACATCGGCAGGCTTGGAGCCGTTGATCAAAATTGAGATGGCCGCAAAAATCAACTTGTGCTCATGCCGATAGAAATCGTTTTCAGACAACAACTCACCCATTCGATCCCAAGCCGTGTTGTCTAGCAACAAACCACCCAGCACACTCGACTCGGCCTCGATGGAGTGAGGCGGCACACGCAGTTGTGCAATTTGCTGATCTTGGCTGACTGCGCTGAAACCCAGTTCGGATTCAGTGTGTGACTGAGGAGAAAAAAGTGCGGACATGGACATTCAATGTGTAGAGCTTGATCTTAAGCACTGCGGGGCTTTTGGTCATGGGACAAGCCTGTGGATAAGTCGTTGGTAAGTGAAGAAAGTCTTGTGAATAAAACCAAATAGTTGCCAAAAACGAAAAAGCCGCCTGCCGCAAATTAGATTGCGACGGGCGGCTTGAGAAAGCGCTTAAAAATTAAGCGGTTTCGCCGTAGACAGAAACTGTGACTTCAACCACCACGTCAGTGTGCAAAGCCACAGCAACGGTGGATTCACTGACAGTTTTGATAGGGCCATTGGGCATGCGGATTTGGGCTTTGGCCAAACCGTAGCCGGCTTTGTTCAACTCTTCAGCAATGTCGTGATTGGTAACAGAACCAAACAAACGGCCATCAACGCCAGCCTTTTGAGTGATTTTAACCACAGCACCCGCAAGCTTTTCGCCTTGAGCTTGGGCTTCAGCCAACTTGGCAGCAGCGGCCTTCTCGAGTTCGACGCGACGGGCTTCGAATTCAGCTTTGTTGGCTTCGGTGGCTCGACGAGCACGGCCACTTGGAATGAGAAAGTTGCGAGCGTAACCGTCTTTGACTTTGACGATTTCACCTAAATTGCCAAGGTTCACAACCTTATCGAGCAGAATAATTTGCATGGTTGTTCTCCTTAAACTTTGTGCTGGTCGCTGTAAGGCAACATGGCCAAGAAGCGAGCGCGCTTGATAGCCGTGTTCAGTTGGCGCTGATAAATAGCGCGCGTGCCTGTCAAACGTGCGGGAATGATTTTGCCGTTTTCAGCAATGAAGTCGCGCAGTGTGTCGACGTCTTTGTAATCAATCTCTTCCACGCCTGTGACTGTGAAGCGGCAGAAACGCTTGCGCTTGAACAGCAGTGACTGGGTGTTGCGCTTAGGGCGCTTGTCTTTGTTAAATTTTTTGAAAGTGGCCATGGGGCCTCCTGAAAATTAAAGTGTCTTAAATTCTTGAATATGCAGAATCACATTTTTTCCGTTTTTGGGAGTGGCCAAAAAACCGCTGAATTTCCAAACACTGCCAATGGGCTGGGTTTGAATTCTCTCTGCAATCGATCCGATGGCAACAGCTTTCACTGTGGCTTTGACCTGTCTGAGAGTTCCCGCTTCTTGAATGCTAGAGGCATGCTCTAGAACCAAGTCAATGACTGGCAAGCCAGCCGGTGTGTATCGAATTGCTTTTTGCTCTGCGATACCAGCGGTTAATTCAAGGTGGTTTTCTTCCGTCACTCCGTCAACAAATGTGATTAGTTTGCAAATTCGGCTTGTTGGGCTTTGCGAGCTTCTTCGCGTTCGACTTGTTTCATCATGGAAGATGGGCCTGCATCGGCTTTCTTCTTCAGAACAGTCAGGTGACGCAAAACAGCATCGTTGAACTTGAAAGCATGTTCGAGTTCGGCCATCACAGCCTGATCAGCTTCAATGTTCACGCACAAGTAATGGGCTTTGCCCAACTTGTTAATTTGGTAGGCCATCTGACGACGACCCCAGTCTTCGACACGGTGAATCTTGCCACCGCCGGCAACGATCATGCCTTTGTAACGCTCCAACATGGCTGGAACTTGTTCGCTCTGATCCGGGTGAATCAGCAAAATGATTTCGTAATGACGCATTGAGACTCCTTTTGGTTTTGAACCCGATGGGTTCTGATAAAAAGCTACCCCCAGCGTCGGATGGGGTGCAGCAAGGTAAGCCCGCGATTATAGCCTAGGAATTAGAGCCCTGGATAGGGATTTTGAGAGGGCGCTTGAGGTTCGGGCGCCATGGGGCGATCTGGCCAGGCCCAACTTCCCAAGAGGATGGCCAAAAATCCAACCGGCACCCCCAAAATGCCCGCAGAGATAGGCAGAATCCCTAGAAATAAACCGCTGTCTGCTGGCCAATGAAGCGCTGCCCTTACCGTAGGCGCGTTGAGGGTCATGTAAAGCAGCGTGGTGATAAGGCCCAAAAGCATGCCTAGGACCACGCCCTTGCGACTGGCGCGCTTCCAGAAAATTCCCATGACCATGCCGGGAAAGAAGGCGGAAGCTGCCAAAGAAAAAGAAGCTGAAACCAAAGCCAGAATTTGCGCAGGCTTCCAGGCGGCCACCAAAGCGGCGCACATGGCCACGGCCAACAAAGCAAACTTGGACAAAATCACCCGACCATCTTGAGATTCCACGCCATTTTTCATGCCTAAGCGCATGTCATGTACAAAAGCGTTGCTGATGGTCAAAAGCAAACCGTCTGCCGTAGACAGGGCGGCGGCAAAACCCCCAGCGGCCACCAAGCCTGAAATGACATAAGGTAGTCCAGCCAATTCAGGGCTGGCCAACATGATCATGTCCGCCCCCAATTTAAGCTCACCAAATTGCAAGATGCCATCTAGGTTCACGTCTGACACTTCGACCAAAGCGCTGTCAACCCGTGACCACTGGGCCAGCCAAAGGGGCAACTCAGAAAAGGAGCTGCCCACCAAGTTGTTCATCACCTCAAACTTGACAAGCACAGCCAATGCGGGCGCACTGAGGTACAAGATGACAATGAAAAACAAAGACCACGCCACCGACAGTCGGGCCTCGGATTCGTTGGGTACCGTGTAGAAGCGGGTTAACAAATGCGGCAGGCCAGCGGTGCCGGCCATCAGGCAGAAAATAAGTGCAACAAAATTGATGCGCGAGTGCTGGAAAAGTTCTTGCTCTTGAGGTGTGCCATCGGGCTCCCCCTGAAAAGCCTTGCCGTGAAGCGGCATGCCACCCAAGGGCTTTGAGCGCTCATAGTTTTCAAGCATGGCCTTTTGCCAAAGCTCCTTTGCGTCGGTGGCATTTTTGGGCAATGCCTGCAAGTCGCGCCGTGCTTTTGTGATGACTGAAAATTCAGCGTTTTGAAGTTTTAAATCTCGCACATGCTGCTCTAACATGTACCGCTCATTTTGCAGAGATGCTTCCACATTTTCCAGCTTTGATCGCAGCGAGTCAGCTCGGCGCAAATACTCTTTCCTGACAGCCAACTCAGCAGGGTCTGCAATGAGTTTTTGCTCTAAATCTGCAATCTTAGAAAGCTGCGAGCCATAAACCAGCGGTGCCAAAGGCGTTCCAAGTTGTTTGTAGGCCAGCCATGACACTGGAATTAAAAATGCCATCATCAAAATAATGTATTGCGCAACTTGAGTCCAAGTAATGGCCCGCATGCCACCCAAAAAGGAACATAACAAGATGCCACCCAAGCCCAGCAAAATACCAATTTCAAATTGCACCCCCGTGAGGCGTGACGCAATCAGGCCCACACCATAAATTTGCGCAACGACATAGGTGAATGAACACAAAATGGCCGACCAAGCTGCCAACAATCTTGGCCAACGCCCGCCAAAGCGCTGACTGAAAAAGTCTGGCAAGGTATACAAGTTCATAGACCGCAAATGGGGTGCAATCAGCAAAGCGACCAAGCAAAATCCGCCGGTCCATCCCATGACATAAGCCAAGCCGCCTGCTTGATCGCCACTGCCTGAGAAGCCTTGCAAGTAAAGTGCGCCGGCCAGACTGATGAAGGAGGCCGCACTCATCCAATCTGCGGCTGTGGCCATGCCGTTGTAAAAAGCGGGGATACGTCGGCCGGCTACGTAATATTCGTCTGCATTGGAAGTTCGACCTGCGACACCTATCAAGGCGTAGATCATGACCGTCGAAAACAAAAAGATAGGGCCAATTAAATTTCTAGATAGGCCTTGATGCTCCGCCCAACCCATGATGCCCATCAAGCAAAGCAGCAAAATAACGTAAGCCAAAACGTTGCGATGCAGCCGCCACTGGTAGGCTGCATACTTTTGCTGAAATGAAGCCGATGGTTTCAATCGGCTTTCCCAAGTTGCGTCCAGGTTTCAACGACGGTGTCTGGATTCAATGAGATGGAGCTGATGCCCTGCGCCATGAGCCAACGCGCAAAGTCTGGATGGTCGCTTGGGCCCTGGCCACAAATGCCCACGTATTTCCCTTGACGCAAGCACGCCTGAATGGCCTGTGAAATCAAGGTTTGAACTGCCAAATCGCGTTCGTCAAAATCGACAGCCAACAACTCCAAGCCGGAGTCGCGGTCTAAGCCCAAAGTGAGTTGCGTCAGGTCGTTAGAGCCGATTGAAAAGCCATCGAAGTATTCCAAGAACTGCTCAGCCAAGATGGCGTTGCTGGGGACTTCGCACATCATGATGATTTTCAGTTCGTCCTGACCGCGCTTCAGGCCATGTTTGTCCAACAACTGGGTGACACGATCGGCTTGACCCAGCGTGCGAACAAACGGCACCATGACTTGCACATTGGTCAAGCCCATCTCGCCGCGGACACGCTTAATGGCTTCACACTCCATGGCAAAGGCCTCACCAAAATCTTCGCTGATATAGCGCGCTGCACCGCGAAAACCCAACATCGGATTTTCTTCTTCGGGCTCATAACGGCTACCGCCAATGAGTTTGCGGTACTCATTGCTCTTGAAATCTGACAAGCGAACTATGACTGGCTTGGGCCAAAAAGCGGCGGCAATGCTGGCCACGCCTTCTGTGACTTTGTCGATGTAAAACGCCTTGGGTGAAGCATGGCCCCGGGCCACAGACTCCACCGCTTTTTTCAAGTCGGCATCGATGTTGGGATAATCCAAAATGGCTTTGGGGTGAACACCAATGTTGTTGTTGATGATGAACTCTAAACGCGCCAGGCCGACGCCTTGATTGGGCAACTGAGCAAAGTCAAATGCCAACTGCGGATTGCCTACGTTCATCATGATTTTGGTGGCAATTTCGGGCATGGTGCCCCTGATCACTTCCGTCACTTCCGTTTCAAGCAAGCCATCGTATATACGGCCTGTATCACCTTCAGCGCAACTGACTGTGACAAGCGTGCCATCTTTCAATTGATCCGTGGCATTGCCACAGCCCACTACGGCAGGAATACCTAGCTCTCGTGCAATGATGGCGGCATGACAAGTGCGCCCTCCCCGGTTGGTCACGATGGCGCTGGCGCGCTTCATCACGGGCTCCCAATTGGGGTCTGTCATGTCAGTCACCAACACATCGCCGGCTTGCACTTGGTCCATCTCTGAAATGCTGTGCACCAAACGGACAGGACCTGTGCCAATTTTTTGGCCAATGGCGCGACCCTCAGCAAGCACCGTGCCCTTGCCTTTGAGTTTGTAACGAAGTTCTGCGGTGCCTTTAGATTGGCTCTTCACGGTTTCAGGACGAGCCTGCAAAATATAAATCAAGCCGTCGGTGCCATCTTTGCCCCACTCGATGTCCATCGGGCGGCCGTAGTGCTTTTCAATCACCATGGCGTATTGCGCCAACTGCGTAATGTCTGCATCGGACAAGGAGTAGCGATTGCGCAACTCCATGGCTACATCCACCGTTTTCACCAGCTTGCCTGAGCTGGCTTTTTCTTCGGGTGTGGAGAAAATCATTTGCAGGAGCTTGGAGCCCAAGTTGCGTCGAATGACGGCTTTGTTGCCTGCGGCCAGCATGGGCTTGTGCACATAAAACTCATCAGGATTCACGGCGCCCTGCACCACTGTTTCGCCCAAGCCATAACTGGAAGTGATGAACACCACATCTTCAAAACCTGTTTCGGTGTCAATGGTGAACATCACACCTGCAGCGCCCAGGTCAGAACGAACCATGCGCTGCACCCCAGCTGACAATGCCACTTCTGAGTGTGCAAAACCTTTGTGCACGCGGTAACTGATTGCACGGTCGTTGTACAAGGAAGCAAACACTTCTTTCATCTTATGCAGAACATCCTCAACGCCAACCACATTCAAAAATGTTTCTTGCTGGCCTGCAAAGGACGCATCGGGTAAATCTTCGGCAGTGGCCGAGGAACGCACCGCAAAGGAGGCTTGCGCATTGCCCGCGCTCAGAACTGCAAATTGCTCACGAATGGCCTTCTCTAAGTCTGCAGGAAACGGCTGCGCCTCAACCAAGCCACGGATTTCTGCACCCACTGCGACCAGGGTTCGAACATCTTCCACATCCAAATCGTTCAATTTTTGGTTGATGCGATCGACCAAACCACCGTGCTTTAAAAACTCTCTAAATGCATGCGCTGTGGTGGCAAAGCCTGTTGGGACTCTGACACCGTTGGGCAGTTGCGAGATCATCTCGCCCAAGCTGGCATTTTTGCCCCCAACAGATTCAACATCCGACATTCGAAGAAGTTCAAAGGGAACGGCCAACGCGTCCTTTGCAAAAAGCTGAGACATAAAAACTCCAATATTAAAAAAACGGCTTTGAGCCCGAACCAACTCTCAGAATCTTGATTGTTTTTAGACTGGAAAACTGAGCGCCAGCAGGCGGTAGATAATGAAAGTGATTTTAGGTCTCAACTCCCTGCTCACTCCATTAAAATTTCAACAATGCCCAACAGAACCGTTTTTTTCATCTCCGACGGCACCGGAATTACGGCCGAAACCTTTGGCAAGGCCATCTTGGCCCAATTTGAGTTGAAAACAAGGTACATCCGGCTTCCTTTTATAGACAGTGCAGACAAGGCACACCAAGCCGTCCGCCAAATTAACCACACTGCAGAAATCGAGAACATCAAGCCCATCGTGTTCACTACTTTGGTGAACATGGAAGTTCTCCAAGTGATTCGGGATGGTTGCAAAGGCATGTTGCTGGACATGTTTGGCACCTTCGTCAACCCGCTAGAAGAAGAGTTTGGTATTAAATCGCACCACCGGGTGGGCCGCTTTTCAGATGTCAGCAAGAGCAAGGACTACCACGACCGCATTGAGGCCATTAATTTTTCACTGGCCCACGACGATGGACAGTCCAACCGAGATTTGGAGTCAGCAGAGGTCATCTTGGTGGGTGTGAGCCGAAGTGGCAAAACCCCTACCAGCCTGTATTTGGCCATGCAACACGGTTTGAAAGCGGCCAACTACCCTCTCATTCCCGAGGACTTTGAACGCAAGCAACTTCCGCCAGATTTGGTGCCACATCGCAAAAAGATCTTTGGGCTCACCATTCACCCAGATCGACTTTCAGAAATTCGAACAGAGCGACGCCCCAACTCAAAATACGCCAGCATTGAAAATTGCCGTCAAGAGGTGGCAGATGCTGAATCGATGATGCGCCGATCGGGCATTCGGTGGCTCTCTACCACCACTAAATCGATTGAAGAAATTGCCACCACCATCCTGCAAGAAATCAAACCCGAGCGTTTGATTTACTGAAATGCTGATTTAGCGCAGGGTGTCTGCCAATTTTTCAGCGCAGCGTTGGGCCACTGTCAATTCACGCGCCTCGACCATCACGCGAACCAGCGGCTCGGTACCGCTAGGCCGAATCAGGACGCGGCCTGTGTCTGCCAATTCTGCTTCGACTTCCTTCAAGGCTTGCGCCAGTTGAGGGCTGTCTTTCCAGTTTTGGTCTTTGTTCAGGCGCACGTTGATCAGCACCTGCGGAAAGAGCACCACATCGGCCAATAACTCCGCCATGGTTTTGCCTGTGGCCACACACGCCTGCAGCACCTGCAAAGCGCTGATCAAACCATCGCCTGTGGTGTGCTTGTCTAAAGCCAACAAGTGACCTGAGCCCTCTCCGCCCAGCAGCCAGGCATTCTCTTGCAAGGCTTCCAACACGTAACGGTCGCCCACCTTGCTTCGGATGAAGGGAATGTTTTTGTTTTTCAGCGCTACTTCGACGGCCATGTTGGTCATGAGGGTGCCCACGACGCCAGACACCACTTCATCTCGAGCCAATCGATCGCAGACCATCAGGTACAGCAACTCATCGCCGTTGTACAAGCGACCCGATTTGTCAACCAGCTGCAGGCGGTCGGCATCGCCATCTAGCGCAATGCCGTAATCGGCTTGATGGGCTTTGACGGCCTCTACAACCGCTTCAGGGTGGGTAGCGCCAACGCCTTTGTTGATATTCAGGCCATCGGGCGAACACCCGATGGCGATGACATCGGCACCCAGTTCATGAAAAACCTTGGGTGCAATTTGATAGGCTGCGCCATTGGCAGCATCCACCACAATTTTCATACCCTTCAAGCTAAAGTCATTGCTGAAAGTGCTTTTGCAAAACTCGATGTACCGACCCGCAGCATCGTCTAAGCGCTTGGCCTTGCCCAGTTCAGCAGATGAAGCCCAAACAGGGGGCTGATCGACCAGCGCCTCGACAGAAGTTTCCCAAGCATCACTGAGCTTGGTGCCTTTGGCGCTGAAAAACTTGATGCCATTGTCTTCAAAGGGATTGTGGCTGGCACTGATGACCACGCCTAAAGAAGCGCGCCTTGCCCGTGTGAGATAGGCTACAGCAGGTGTTGGCACAGGGCCCAACAAAACCACATCGACACCCGCCGAATTAAAGCCAGACTCCAGCGCACTCTCGAGCATGTAGCCAGAAATTCGCGTGTCTTTGCCAATCAAAACGACCGGATGGTCCTCCGTTTGACGCAATACACGTCCGACGGCGTGCGCCAAGCGCATGACGAAATCTGGCGTGATGGGTGCTAGGCCAACGGTGCCCCGAATGCCATCGGTTCCAAAGTATTTTCTGGTCATGGTTGTTGTTCTTTTTGGATCGATTGTGAATGGCTTGATTTTAAATCTTCAGAACCTGCCAAACACGCAAAGCCTGAACAGTTTCTTTCACATCGTGTACTCGAACCACTGAAGCCCCGTTTTGAACGGCAATGAGGGCTGCAGCCACACTGGCGCCCACTCTGTCCTTAGGCTCAGGTGCCTTCCCTTGAATGGCCGTCAGCTTGCCCAACGTGCCTTTGCGCGACCAGCCTGCCATCAGCGGATGGCCAAGAGACAACAACTCTGATTGACGCTGTAGCAAGCTTAAATTTTGCTCTAGCGTTTTACCGAAACCAATACCTGGGTCTAAAACAATGCGATTGGCCTGTACCCCACTGCGCCTCAATTTCAAAACTTGCTGAGTCAAGAAATCTTTGACCAAAGACAAGGCATCACCGGTCATAGTCTGCGCCAACATGGTGAGCGGTTCTTGGTGCATGTGCATCAGGCAGACGCCACATTGAGGATGCCGCGCCACCACCTGCAGGGCACCTTCTTGCCGCAAGGCCCAGATGTCGTTCACGACATCAGCCCCCAAGTCCAAGGCAGCTTGCATCACTTCTGGCTTGTAGGTATCGACCGAAATGGGCACGTTCCAAGTGAGTGCTTCTTGCAAAAATGGCAACACGCGCTTCAACTCTTCTTCGACGCTGACGGGCTCTGCACCGGGCCTAGAAGATTCTCCCCCAATGTCCAAAATGTCGGCCCCCTGAGCCAGCATAGTTTGAGCATTTTCAAGCGCAATGGACAAGCTACTGTGACGCCCCCCATCAGAAAAAGAATCGGGCGTGAGGTTCACAATGCCCATGACTTTGGGCTGGGTGAGGTCAATTGCGAACCTAGAGGTCTGCCAAATGGGTTGGGTCATGAATTACAACGGATTTGGAATTTCAGCTCAGCAGCTTAGAAACAATAACGGGGCCGAAGCCCCGTATTGATGATGGAGAGGATCAGGCCGCGTTGGGCTCTGGATCGACTTTGACAGCAGGCGTGCCGCCAGCTGCATCGTCACTGCCCGAAGGGGGAATGCGGGGCGTCCAATCTTTGGGAGCCTTGGGTTCACGACCCGCCATGATGTCGTCAAGCTGACTGACGTCAATGGTTTCCCACTCCAACAGAGCCTTGGCCATGGCGTGCATTTTGTCGCTGTTCTCTTCAATTAAGTTGCGCGCCAATTTGTACTGCTCATCAATGATGCGGCGCACTTCAGCGTCAACCTTTTGCATGGTGGACTCGGACATGTTGGTGGTCTTGGTGACAGAGCGACCCAAAAACACTTCGCCTTCATTTTCAGCGTAGACCATGGGGCCTAAGGCGGTGGTCATGCCATAGCGCATGACCATGTCGCGGGCAATTTGGGTGGCACGCTCAAAGTCGTTGCTGGCACCCGTGGTCATTTGCTTCATGAACACTTCTTCGGCAATGCGACCACCAAACAACATGCTGATTTGGTTCAACATGTATTCACTGTCGTAACTGTAGCGATCACGCTCGGGCAGGCTCATGGTGACACCCAAGGCACGGCCGCGAGGGATGATGGTGACCTTGTGCACAGGATCGCACTTGGGCAACAACTTGCCAATGAGTGCGTGACCCGACTCGTGATAAGCCGTGTTGCGACGCTCGTCTTCAGGCATGACCATGCTCTTGCGCTCAGGGCCCATGAGAATTTTGTCTTTGGCTTTCTCAAAGTCTTGCATTTCCACAACGCGGGCGTTGCGGCGTGCCGCCATCAGGGCAGCTTCGTTGCACAAGTTGGCCAAGTCGGCACCGCTCATGCCAGGTGTACCGCGGGCGATGACGCCAGGGTTCATGTCTTGTCCGATTGGGATTTTGCGCATGTGCACAGCCAAGATTTGTTCGCGGCCGCGAATGTCGGGCAAAGTGACATAGACCTGGCGGTCAAAACGACCGGGGCGCAAAAGCGCTGCATCCAAGATATCGGGGCGGTTGGTGGCAGCCACCACAATCACGCCCAGGTTGGTTTCAAAACCGTCCATCTCGACCAGCATTTGGTTGAGGGTTTGTTCGCGTTCGTCGTTGCCACCGCCCAGACCAGCACCACGCTGGCGGCCCACAGCATCAATCTCGTCGATAAAAATGATGCAAGGCGCATTTTTCTTGGCGTTTTCGAACATGTCGCGAACCCGGGCAGCGCCCACGCCCACAAACATTTCTACGAAGTCTGAGCCAGAGATGCTGAAGAAAGGCACCTTGGCCTCGCCTGCAATGCTCTTGGCCAACAAGGTTTTACCAGTGCCGGGAGGGCCAACCAACAGCAAGCCACGCGGAATTCGGCCACCGAGCTTTTGAAACCTAGCGGGGTCTTTCAAGAAGTCGACGACTTCTTTCACTTCTTCTTTGGCTTCGTCGCAACCAGCTACGTCGGCAAAAGTAACTTGATTGGTGTTTTCATCGAGCATGCGGGCTTTGCTTTTGCCAAAGCTAAAGGCACCGCCTTTGCCGCCGCCTTGCATTTGGCGCATGAAATAAACCCACACACCAATCAGCAAGAGCATGGGGCCCCAGCTGACCAGCAAACTCATGAGCAGGGAACCCTCTTCGCGGGGTTTCACATCAAATTTCACGCCATTGGCAATGAGGTCGCCAACCAAGCCACGGTCTAGATAGGTAGCAGTGGTTTTGATGCGGCGATCGTCGGTGGTGACGGCTGAAATTTCGGTGCCGCCTTGACCCTCTTGAATGGTGGCCGTTTTGATGCGGTTGCCTTTAACCTCTTCTAGGAAGTCTGAGTAACCCAGGTAACCTGAGCCGACACCCGATCGGTTGTCGAATTGTTTGAATACAGTGAAGAGCACCATGCCAATCACAAGCCATACGGCGATCTTTGAAAACCAAGGGTTGTTCAAGAAGAGCTCCCAGTTAAACATCTAATGAATGAACATTCTAGACTTTTGAAAGTGCTACAGGGACAATTTACCTTGACTTAGCCTTAAAAGTAGAAGGAAATTTACTGTTCTGCGTTGCGATTAAGTCGATTCGGCTGAACTGGGCCTGTTTTTAGGTTCAATTCCCACCAAAAACTGCTCTGAGGATTTGTCTCGAGAAGCCTTGGGTTTGATCGGTTTGACGATTTTGAAAGAGTCCTTGAACAGCTTCACCAGTTGGCTGTAGCCACTCCCGTGAAAGACCTTCACCACCAAGGCCCCTTGCGGCTTCAGGTGCATTTGAGCAAACTCAACCGCCAATTCAATCAAATGTGTAATTCGTGCAGCATCCACAGAATCAATGCCAGACAGGTTGGGCGCCATGTCTGACACCACCACATCGACAGGGCGATCGCCCACAAGGGCTTGAACTTGAGCCAGCACGTCGGCTTCCGTAAAGTCGCCTTGAATGAAATGAACACCCTCAACTGGCTCCATGGGCAACAGGTCCACAGCCAAGATGGTGCCGTTCAAATCACCCACCGCCGCGCCCCCAGGCGACAATTTGCGCCGAACATATTGGCTCCAAGCCCCAGGTGCTGAGCCCAAGTCAACCACCAAGTTGCCTGGTTTGATGAGGCCAAAAGTTTCGTCAATTTCTTTCAGTTTATAGGCGGCCCTCGCCCGATAGCCCTCTTTTTTGGCCAACTTGACATAGGGGTCATTGACGTGGTCGTTCAACCACGACTTGTTGACTTTTTTACTTTTAGTTTTTACTTTCATGATCTTCCGTTCAAGCAGGGATAATAGCGCTATGCCCCAAATTCAATTGACTCCCGCCCAACGCAAGGTTCACCGAGCCGAAGCGCACCACCTCGACCCCGTTGTCATGGTTGGCAACGACGGCCTGACGCCCGCTGTTGTCAAAGAAACAGACGCGGCCCTCAAAGCCCATGGCCTGATCAAAATTCGTGTTCTGGGTGACGACCGTGCTGCCCGCGAAGCCATGTACAACCAACTGGCCGATGACTTAAGCGCAGCGCCCATTCAGCACATTGGTAAATTACTGGTGCTTTGGCGCCCCTTGCCAGAAAAAGAAAAATCTGTTTCCGAAGACCGCATGGCCGGGCCCCGTGATTTTAAGGTCTTGAAGTACAGCAGTCGTGGCGGCCAACGGCCTGAAGTTAAAACTTTGCGTGTCTTGGGCAACCAACGCCTGACCTCGGGAGGTCAAGTCAAGCGCGCTAAAGTGAAACAAAAGTCGATCAAAAAGCGCAATCAAGCCTAAGTCAAGACAGTGTCCATGCAGACCTCCCAACGTCACATCATTTGCATGAAGTGGGGCACCAAGTATGGACCCGAGTATGTCAACCGCTTGTACGCCATGGTGCGAAGGCACCTCACTGGCGACTTCAACATGGTCTGCCTCACTGACGATACCAAGGGCATTCGCAGCGAAGTTCAGTGCCTGCCTATACCTGCATTGGATTTACCGCCAGGCATTCCCGAACGAGGCTGGACCAAACTGGCCTCCTTCACCAAAGACCTGCATGGCCTGACCGGCACCGCCTTGTTTTTAGATGTCGATGTGGTCATTACAGGCAGTCTCGATGGATTTTTCGAAGTGCCAGGCAAGTTCATGATCATTCACGATTACAAACGACCTTGGCGAATTACCGGCAACTCTTCGGTCTACCGTTATGAGTTGGGTGCACACCCAGAGGTGCTCGAATACTTCCGGAATAATTTTGAAAGCATTCGCCAACAATTCAGAAATGAACAGGCCTATCTCTCAGACTTCATGAACCGCCTAGGCCATCTGGCTTACTGGCCTGCTGAGTGGTGTCCCAGTTTCAAATACCACAGCATTCCAAGCTGGCCCAGCAACTATTGGACGGCCCCGCAAATTCCAAGCGATGCACGCATTGTGATTTTTCATGGTGAGTGCAATCCGCCCGATGCCTTGGCCGGCAAGCGCAATCGAAGATTCAGGTTCATCAAACCAGCGCTTTGGGTCGCCGAGCATTGGAAAGAATAGAGCAAAAAAAGGCGGTGCAATGAACGCCTTTTTGAATGAAGTTACGCGTTCTTAGATGTAAGACACTGCCACAATTTCATAACGCTTCTCGCCCCCAGGCGCTTGAAACACGGCCACATCGCCCTCTTCTTTGCCAATAAGTGCGCGCGCAATGGGGCTGCTGATGTTGATCAAGCCCAACTTGAGATCGGCTTCGTCTTCACCCACAATTTGGTACTTGACCACCTCACCCGAGCTCTCCTCTTCCAGCTCGACAGTGGCACCAAACACAACACGACCACCTGCATCCACCGATGCAGGGTCGATGATTTGAGCTGCAGAAAGTTTACCTTCTACTTCTTGAATGCGGCCTTCTACAAAACCTTGACGGTCTTTGGCCGCATCGTATTCAGCGTTTTCACTCAAGTCACCTTGGGCCCGAGCTTCGGCAATGGCATTGATCACCCAAGGACGCTCAACGGTTTTCAATTGGTGCAATTCAGCTTTGAGCTTTTCAGCACCGCGAAGGGTAATGGGAATGGTCGCCACTTGGATGTCTCCGTATTCTTTTTAGACGCTCAACATGGCGTGCATTTCTTGAACAGAAATGACGTCCAAATTGTCGATGTATTTCATGCCTTCAACCGCAGCTTCAGCGCCGGCAATTGTAGTGAAGGTGGTCACCCGTGCCAATAGCGCTGATGTGCGAATGGCTCTGGAATCGGAAATGGCATTGCGGCGCTCTTCCACCGTGTTAATGACCAAGGCAATTTCCTTGTTCTTGATCATGTCCACAATGTGGGGGCGTCCTTCTGTGACTTTGTTAACAGCCTGAACCGCAACGCCTTCTGCCGCAATGGCGGCCGCTGTGCCTTTGGTTGCAAAAATTTCAAAGCCCTGCGCCACCAAATCGCGTGCGATTTTCACAGCGCGCTGCTTGTCATTGTTCTTCACCGTGAGGAATACCTTGCCTTCACGTGGCAGCTTGGTGCCTGCACCCATTTGGCTTTTGACAAATGCTTCGCCAAAGGTTTTGCCCACACCCATGACTTCGCCGGTGGACTTCATTTCAGGACCCAGAATGGTGTCGACGCCAGGGAATTTCACAAACGGGAACACCGCTTCCTTGACACTGAAATAAGGGGGTGTGACTTCTTTGGTAATACCCTGTGATGCCAAGCTTTGGCCGGCCATGCAGCGTGCAGCCACTTTGGCCAATTGAATGCCTGTGGCCTTGGATACATAAGGCACCGTGCGGGAAGCGCGGGGGTTGACTTCCAACACATAAATGACATCTTTGCCGTCAACGTGTTGAATGGCAAACTGCACATTCATCAAGCCCACAACACTTAAGGCGCCTGCCATGGCGGCAGTTTGCCTTTTTAGCTCGTCCACGGTGGCCGCGCTTAAGCTGTAAGGTGGCAAGGAGCATGCCGAGTCGCCACTGTGCACGCCGGCTTGTTCAATGTGCTCCATGACGCCACCAATGAAGGTTTTGCCTTCAGGGTCGCGAATGCAGTCTACGTCGCACTCAATGGCGTCGTTCAAGAAACGATCGAGCAACACGGGAGAGTCGTTGCTGACCTTCACCGCTTCGCGCATGTAGCGCTCAAGGTCGCGCTGCTCGTGCACAATTTCCATGGCACGACCGCCCAGCACGTAGCTGGGGCGAACCACCAAGGGGTAACCCAAGGCAGCGGCTTTTTCCAAAGCTTCGGGTTCGGTTCGGGCTGTCGCGTTGGGCGGCTGACGCAAACCCAACTCATGCAACAATTTTTGGAAACGTTCACGGTCTTCAGCTGCGTCAATCATGTCGGGGCTGGTACCAATGATGGGCACACCAGCGGCTTCTAAACCCAACGCCAACTTCAAAGGTGTTTGACCACCATACTGAACGATCACACCCATTGGTTTTTCTTTGTCCACAATTTCAAGCACGTCTTCCAACGTGAGTGGCTCGAAATACAAACGGTCTGAGGTGTCATAGTCTGTTGAAACTGTTTCGGGGTTGCAGTTGACCATGATGGTTTCGTAGCCATCTTCGCGCATGGCCAAAGCGGCGTGCACGCAGCAATAGTCAAACTCAATGCCCTGGCCAATTCGGTTTGGGCCGCCACCCAAGACCATGATCTTTTTGTTGGTAGTGGGTTCTGCTTCGCACTCGTCTTCATAAGTGGAATACATATAGGCTGTGTCGGTAGAGAACTCAGCAGCGCAGGTGTCTACCCGCTTGTAAACCGGCCGAATGTTCATGGCGTGACGTTGAGCACGCACTTCATGTTCGGTGGTTTTAAGCAACTTGGCCAAGCGGCGATCTGAGAAACCTTTTTTCTTCAAGGCGCGCAATTCATCAGCACTGATGGCTTGCAAGTTGGTGGTTTCCAACTCAAGTTCAATCTTCACGATGTCTTCAATTTGCACCAAGAACCAAGGGTCAATTTTGGTGAGGTTGAATACCTCATCGACGCTGAGGCCCATGGCAAAGGCATCGCCCACGTACCAAATGCGATCGGGTCCTGGCTCGCCCAATTCTTTTTCGAGCACTTCGCGGTCTTGTGTTTTTTCGTTCAAACCATCGACGCCTACTTCCAAACCGCGCAAGGCTTTTTGGAAGGACTCTTGGAAGGTGCGACCCATGGCCATGACTTCGCCCACCGACTTCATTTGAGTGGTAAGACGGCTATCGGCTGTGGGGAATTTTTCGAAAGCAAAGCGTGGAATTTTGGTGACCACGTAGTCGATGCTGGGCTCGAAACTGGCAGGGGTGGCACCGCCCGTGATTTCGTTGCGCAGTTCATCGAGCGTGTAACCCACAGCCAATTTGGCGGCCACTTTGGCAATGGGGAAGCCCGTGGCTTTGGAAGCCAAGGCTGAAGAACGTGACACACGCGGATTCATCTCAATGACGACCATGCGGCCGTCTTTGGGATTGATGGAGAACTGAACGTTGGAGCCACCGGTGTCCACACCAATTTCACGCAGCACAGCCAAGCTGGCGTTGCGCATGATTTGGTATTCTTTGTCGGTAAGAGTTTGCGCAGGCGCTACCGTGATGGAGTCGCCGGTGTGCACGCCCATCGGGTCTAAGTTTTCGATAGAGCAGATGATGATGCAGTTGTCCGCCTTGTCGCGAACCACTTCCATCTCGTACTCTTTCCAACCTAACAATGACTCTTCAATGAGCAACTCGTTGGTGGGAGAGGCCTCTAAACCACGTTTACAAATGGTCTCAAACTCTTCCGGGTTGTAGGCAATGCCGCCCCCTGTGCCGCCCAGCGTAAAGCTAGGGCGAATGACTGTGGGGAAGCCCACAGTGCGCTGCACATCCCAAGCTTCTTCCATGCTGTGGGCAATGCCCGAGCGCGCAGAACCCAGACCAATTTTGGTCATGGCGTCTTTGAACTTCAAGCGGTCTTCGGCTTTGTCGATGGCTTCGGGTGTGGCGCCAATGAGTTCGACTTTGTATTTGTCAAGCACGCCGTTGTGCCACAAATCGAGCGCACAGTTGAGTGCTGTTTGGCCGCCCATGGTGGGCAGAATGGCATCGGGACGTTCTTTGGCAATGATCTTTTCAACCGTTTGCCACGTGATGGGCTCAATGTAAGTGACGTCCGCAGTGGCGGGGTCGGTCATGATCGTGGCAGGGTTGCTGTTGATCAAAATGACTTTGTAACCCTCTTCGCGCAAGGCTTTGCAGGCTTGCACGCCAGAGTAGTCGAACTCACAGGCCTGGCCAATGATGATGGGGCCAGCGCCAATGATGAGGATGCTTTTGAGGTCGGAGCGCTTTGGCATGTTATTTGGTCTCCATCAGGTTGATGAAGCGATCGAAGAGGTAGGCAATGTCGTGAGGACCTGGGGAGGCCTCGGGGTGACCTTGGAAACAAAACGCAGGTTTGTCGGTGCGGGCCAAGCCTTGCAAAGTGCCGTCAAACAAAGACACGTGTGTAGCGCGCAAGTTGGCGGGTAAGGATTTTTCATCTACTGCAAAACCGTGGTTTTGGCTGGTAATGGACACACGACCCGTGTCCAGTTCTTTAACGGGATGATTGGCACCATGGTGACCAAACTTCATTTTGAAAGTTTTGGCACCGCTGGCCAAGGCCATGATTTGGTGACCCAAGCAAATACCGAAAGTGGGAATGCCGGTTTCAATGAGTTCTTGTGCAGCTTGGATAGCGTAATCGCAGGGCTCTGGATCGCCAGGGCCATTGGACAAGAAGATGCCGTTGGGTTTGTGCTTGAGCACTTCGGCGGCGGGCGTTCTGGCCGGTACCACCGTGACTTTGCAGCCGCGTTCGGCCAACATGCGCAAGATGTTTTTCTTCACGCCAAAGTCGTAAGCCACCACATGAAAACGAGGAGCTGTTTGTTGGCCATAGCCACTGCCCAGTTGCCACTCAGACTCGGCCCAAGCGTAGGAAGATGAGACGGATACTTTTTGGGCCAAATCCAAACCGGCCATGGCAGGCGCAGACTGCGCGGCCTTGACAGCATTGGCTTTGAGTTCGGGCGTGACAGCCTGGCCAGCAGCCAAGGCCACAATGGCACCGTTTTGGGCGCCCTTGCTTCTTAAGAGGCGAGTCAGTTGGCGGGTGTCAATGTTGGCAATGGCCACGGTGCCACTGCGTGACAAGTAAGCCGAAAGCGTTTCTGTTGAACGAAAATTGCTGGCAACAATGGGCAGATCTTTGATGATCAAGCCGGCAGCATGGACTTTGTCAGACTCGACATCCTCTGGATTGACGCCATAGTTGCCGATGTGTGGGTAAGTGAGGGTGACGATTTGCTGGCAGTAGCTAGGGTCAGTGAGGATTTCTTGATAGCCTGTGAGGGAGGTATTGAACACCACCTCGCCAACAGTAGAGCCAGAGGCTCCGATCGAGTTGCCGACAAAGACCGTGCCGTCTGCAAGCGCCAAAATGGCTGAGGGGAAGGTTCCCTGAAGAGACAAAAGCACTGGGTTCTCCGGTATGGTTCGGGTACGCCCCAGCACGCGCAAGATTCACCCTAGAAGGCTCTCTTTTTGGCTGCTTTTGAAGGGAAATGGCTTGTTGTGAGCGGGTGCGTACAGGTTGATGCGGGAAAGCCTCTCATTATAGCCGTGAGTCTTAGCGTGACCGAGACGCAAGACACTGATTTTTTCAATGGCCGGTCTTTCACACGGAAGTGGCACTGGCATGAAGGCAGATGGCCGCGGCCGTGGCCACATTCAAAGACTCCTCGCCGCCTGGTTGAGCAATTCTGATTTTTTGGGTCACTAGAGCCATGATTTCGGCTGAAACGCCCTGCCCTTCATGCCCCATCACCCAAGCACACTTCTGAGTCAACCCACCCTGTTTGAGCAATTCGTGCAAATACGGGCCCTCGTGCACGTCGGTGCCAAGCAAAGGCATCTTGAGAGATTGAAGGTTCTCTGCACTGGCTGACTCGATCAAATGCATGCCGAAATGCGCGCCCATTCCGGCACGCAATACTTTGGTCGACCACAAGCCAGCCGTGCCCTTAATGGCCAGCACCTGCTTGAAACCAAAAGCAGAAGCGCTGCGCAAAATGGCGCCTACGTTGCCAGCATCTTGAAGCCGGTCCAACACCACTGTGGCGGCATGAGGGTCTAACTCTGGCGGCTCAGGCAGCGTCAATAAGAAGCCCATTTTGGCGGGAGATTCAAGTGTGCTTAAACCTGCAAACAAATCGTCAGGTACCGTCCAAACTTCATTCGCACATTGCGACCACTCAAACTCTGAGGCTTGCCAAATGGACTCTGTGAAGATGGCCAATTCGGGTTTGAAACCTCGCGCCAGTGCAGCACGGCACAGATGGTCGCCTTCCAACCAGACCCAACCCAGTTTGCGATAAGCCTGCGAGTCTTGGGCCAAGCGGCGAATGGTTTTCAGACGAGGATTGTCTTTGGAAGTGATCAGTTTCATGATTTTCGGGCCGCCAAGATGGCCTGCGTTACTGGCGCAAAAGTTTGACGGTGAAAAGGCGTGGCACCCCAAGTTTGCAAGGCTTTCAGGTGAACCGCTGTGCCATAACCTTTGTGAGCATCAAACCCATAGGCCGGATACTGCCGATGCATTTCATCGCACATTCGGTCGCGATGTACTTTGGCCAAAATGGAGGCAGCGGAAATTTCTTGAATTTTTTCATCGCCCTTCACAATGGCCTCTGCACGCACGTCCAAGATAGGCAAGCGGTTGCCATCCACATAGACCAGCGTGGGCTTTAAGCGCAAAGCTTCTACGGCTCTTTGCATGGCCAACATCGTGGCTTGCAAAATATTCAAGCGATCGATTTCTTCTACGCTGGCTTCTGCAATGGCAAAGCACAAAGCCTTGGCACGGATTTCGTCGAACAAACGCTCGCGGGTTTTGGCCGATAATTTTTTGGAGTCTGCCAAACCTTTAATGGGCTTTAGATCGTCCAAGATGACTGCGGCGGCCACCACCGGACCGGCCAGCGGGCCTCGCCCAGCCTCATCCACACCCGCCAGTAAACCAGGCGTGTCCCAGGCCAAGCTGACCTGTTCAGGCGTTAACAAGCGTTTGGATCGCATGGGCTGCTAATTTGGGCGTGTCACGCAGCAAGGCGTGGTGCATGGTTTCGAATCGACTGGCCAAGGCTTGCGCTTTCTCTGGAGAACGCAGCCAGTCCATGACAGCCACAGCCAAATTTTCTGGCGTGGCTTGATCTTGTAAAAGTTCGGGCACACAAAACTCTTGCGCCAAGATGTTGGGCAGGCCCACCCATGGCTGCAGTTTTTTGCGCTTCATCATTTGCCAGCTGATCCAGTTCATGTTGTAAGCAATGACCATGGGCTTTTTGAACAGTGCTGCTTCGAGTGTGGCCGTGCCACTGGCAATGAGTGTGACATCGCAAGCCGCCAATGCCGAATGCGACTGCCCCTTCAAAATTTGAACGTGTGTGGCGCCCACCTTGTCGCGAATGCGTTCGATGCGCGATTGCATGGCAGGCATGGCGGGCAAGACAAATTGCAATTGAGGTTGTTGCTGACTTAGCAACATGGCTGTTTTTAAAAACCGTTCTGCCAAATAGGTAATTTCTGATTCGCGACTTCCCGGAAGCAATGCCACCACGGGCCTGTCTGCTTCCAATTTCAATTCTTGCCGCGCTTTGAGCGCATCAACATGCATGGGAATGGCTTGCGCCAAAGGGTGTCCTACATAGGTGGCTGGAATGCCGTGAGCATGCAGCAAATCAGTTTCAAAGGGGAAAATGCACAGCACGTGGTCCACACTTTGTTTGATTTTCTCGATGCGCTCCGCGCGCCAAGCCCAAATGGAAGGACACACAAAATGCACCGTCGGAATGCCCGCTTGCTTTAAGTCGTGCTCTAAGTCGAGGTTGAAATCGGGTGCGTCTACACCCACAAAAACCTGGGGTGGTTTAGCCAACAATTGTGCTTTGAGCTGATTGCGAATGCCCACAATCTCTCGGTAGTGCCGCAATACCTCAACATAGCCACGCACGGCCAATTTGTCTGAAGGCCATAACGCGTTAAAGCCTTGGGCTTTCATGCGAGGTCCGCCAATGCCATACAAATGGGCTTCGGGCCATTGCGCGCGAATGCCTTGCATCATTAAACCTGCTAACAAATCGCCTGAAGTTTCACCAGCCACCATGGCCATGGAAAAAGCCCCATCAGGGGCTTTGGACAGCTGAGACATGGCAGGCGCTTGCACCACTTATCTCACAATACCGCGGTCTGGCGATGTGCCATGCAAGAAGCCAATCATCATGTCGACATCGCCCTTGGCTTCTGGGTACTTTTGCGTCAGCAACTCAATTTCAGATTGGGCCTGGGCCAGTGTCAGTTGCTGACGGTACAAGCTTTTGTACATGGCCTTGACTGCTGAAATTCTTTCGGGCGTGAAGCCGCGCCTTCTTAGGCCTTCAAAGTTCATCGACCTTGCCTGTGCTGGCTGACCTTGGGCCATGACAAAGGGCGGTAAATCGGCAAACAACAAAGAATGCATGGCGGTGAAACTGTGCGCACCCAAACGACAGAACTGATGAACCACCGTGAAGCCGCCCAAAATAACCCAATCGCCTACGTGCACATGCCCCGCCAGTTGCGAACTGTTGGCAAAAATAGTGTGGTTGCCCACCCTGCAATCGTGCGCCAAATGGACATAGGCCATGATCCAGTTGTCGTTGCCCAACTGGGTGACACCTGTGTCGCCAGGCGAGCCAATGTTGAACGTACAAAACTCGCGGATGGTATTGCGCTCGCCAATGACCAACTCACAGGGCTCGCCGGCATATTTTTTATCTTGCGGCACTGCACCTAAAGAGTTGAACTGAAATATTTTGTTGTCTTTGCCAATGGTGGTGTGGCCTTCAATGACACAGTGGCTGCCCACCGAGGTACCCGCATCAATGCGAACATGAGGGCCAATGACCGTGTAAGGCCCCACCGTGACACTGCTGTCTAGCTGGGCAGCAGAATCAACAAGGGCTGTGGGATGAATCCGAGACTGCGTCGTCATAGTTTTGATTGTTAAGCCACTTTGCGCATGGTGCACATGAGTTCAGCTTCCACCGCAATTTCTTCGCCTACTTTGGCGCGCGCCTTGAACTTGAAAACACCTGCTTTCATGCGATCGAGTTCAACTTCCAAGATGAGTTGATCGCCTGGCTCTACTGGCCGCTTGAACCTAGCACCGTCAATGCCTGCAAAGTAATACACGGTGTTTTCGTCAGGTGTTTCGCCCATAGTGTCAAAAGCCAACAATGCCGCCGCCTGCGCCAATGCCTCTAGCATCAACACGCCGGGCATGACCGGACGCGATGGAAAATGTCCGGAGAAATAAGGCTCGTTGACGGAGACATTTTTCAGCGCTTTGATGCGCACACCCTTTTCAATTTCAAGCACGCGGTCAACCAACAAAATTGGAAAACGATGCGGCAATTGTTTGAGAATTTGGTAGATGTCCATCATGATTGATTGTCCTGAAATGGTGGCTGAAGGAGTTGAGCCTCCAAGGATTTAATTCGATCGCGCAACTTGTGCAGTTGCTTCAAGCTGGCGGCATTCTTTTCCCATGTGGCATTGTCGTCGATGGGGAACAGGCCTGTGTAATTGCCAGCTTGTGAAATAGAACGCGTGACGACAGTGCCCGCAGAAATATGCACGCCATCTGCCAAAGTGAGATGTCCCAAAACAATGGCCCCGCCACCCAGCGTGCAATGGGCGCCAATGCGCGCACTGCCCGCCACACCCACACAACCCGCCATGGCAGTGTGTTTGCCAATGTGCACGTTATGACCGATTTGAATGAGGTTGTCTAATTTGACGCCGTCTTCAATGAGGGTGTCTTGCAAGGCGCCGCGGTCGATGCATGTGTTGGCGCCAATTTCTACATCGTTGCCAATTTTCACAGCGCCGAGTTGTTCAATTTTTTCCCAATTGCCTTGGTGCAGGGCAAAGCCAAACCCATCAGCACCTATCACGACCCCTGAGTGAACAATGCAGCGTTCGCCAATTTCGCAAGCCTCGCCCAGAGTCACTCTCGATTTCAATTGAGAATAGGCGCCCACCTTGGCACCCCGCTCAATCACACACAAAGGGCCAATCATGGCTGTGTCGGCAATTTGGGCTTCGGGGTCGACCACGGCACTGGGGTGAATTCGGGCATGCCCAGCAGGTGTGGTTTGCTTTTTCCAAAATTGCGTGAGTTTGGCGAAGTAGTGATAGGGATCATCGGTCACGATGCAAGCACCGCGCGTGATTGCCAATTCTTTGAATTGCGGCGTGACAATGACACAAGCCGCAAGAGATTGCGTTAAGTGCATTTGGTACTTGGGGTGACTGAGAAAACTCAAGTCAGCCGGTCCCGCGGTTTCAAGCGGGGCCAATTTTTCAATGGGGGTTTGTGGACTGCCTTGAAGGCTGCCGCCTAAAGCCTTAACGATGTCGCCAAGCAGCAGCACAGCACGAGTCCATTTCTCTCGGTGCGGGCGCTTATTTGCCAGCCGTGGCGTTGAGAGACTTGATGACTTTGTCGGTGATATCGTGCTTGGGATTGATGTAGACGGCTTCTTGGAAAATAACGTCGTACTTTTCAGCTTCAGCCACCACTTTCACTGCACGGTTTGCACGTTCAATGACCACTTGTTGTTCTTCATTTTTGCGCGTATTCAGGTCTTCTTGAAATTCACGGCGCTTGCGTTGAAACTCACGGTCTTGGTCCATGAGTTGCTTTTGACGTGTGTTGCGCTGTGTTTCAGAGAGTGTGGGCGCTTCACGCTCAAACTTATCAGATGCAGTTTTGATGGTGTTACCCAAGTCGACCAAATCTTTTTCACGCTTTGAAAATTCTTGCTCCAACTTAGCCTGTGCAGTCTTGGCAGTACTGGCCTCGCGAAAAATGCGATCTGTGTTGACAAAACCGATTTTGAATTCCTGCGCGCTGACCGCGGTCGCACCCAGTGCACCGAATGCCAACAAACAAACTTGTGAGAAATGACGAAGTGTTTTCATTAAAAGGAAGTTCCAATTTGGAATTGCAATCTTTGGATTTTATCCGTAACCTGACGCTTCATAGGCAAGGCATATGAAAAGCGCAAAGGACCCATGGGTGAAATCCAGCTTAAACCCACGCCGATAGAGGAGCGAAGTTCGTTGAAATTGATCTTTTCGTTCTCGCCAAAGGCTCGACCGACGTCGGTAAAGGCAAAAAGTCGCAAGGTGCGATCGTTGCCAGCACCTGGAAATGGCGCCATGAGCTCGGCATTCAAAACAATTTTCTTAGGTCCGCCCAAATACAGGCTGTTGGTGCTGTCTGAAGGCCCCAAAGTGGATTGCTGGAACCCGCGAACGCTGCCCAAGCCACCTACAAAGTAGTTTTTGAACAGCGGATAGGGCCGATCGGACAGGCCTTGGCCCCAACCTAAGTCGGCATTCAAAGCCAGTGTGTACTTTTTAGTTAATGGCGTGTATTGCTGAATTTGATAATTGGTACGAACGTAACGGGCATCGCCGCTGGCACTCAAATCAGAGTTGAAGCGCTGCAAGATGCCTCGCGTTGGCACCAAAGCGCTGTCGCGGCCATCCCTTGCCCAGCCAATGGTGAAGGGAAGTGAATTGCTGGTGTAGCCAAATTGCTGCATGTATTCCACATAGGCGTTTGGCAAGTTGTTGCCAGGGCGGATGGACGTCTGCTCTAAATTGACACCAAAATAAACGGTGTCAATCTCGCTGAAGGGCACGCCAAAGCGCATGCCAGCGCCTGAGCTGACCAAACTGTAAGCATTCAAATCACCCAAGTAAGGCCGCGTGGTGCGATGGAAAACATCGATGGTTCGCGAAATTCCTTCTGGCGTGAAGTACGGATCAGTGGTGCTAATGACAATGGTTCTGTTGTATTTGCTGGTATTGACTTCGGTGGCCAAGTAGTTGCCCGAACCAAATGCATTTTCTTGGCGAATACCAAAGCTCAAAGCCACTTTCTCAGTGGATGAGAATCCAGCACCCAGTGAAACGCTGCCGGTTGGTTTTTCGACGACATTGACGGTGAGGTCAACTTGGTCAGTGGTGGCCGGTACTTCTTGGGTATCAATGTTGACTTCGGTAAAGAAGCCCAAGCGGTCGACTCGGTCGCGCGATAACTTGATTTTGTCGCCGTCGTACCAAGCTGACTCGAGTTGGCGAAATTCGCGCCTGACCACCTCGTCGCGTGTTCGGTTGTTACCAGCCACATTGATGCGGCGAACATAGGCACGGCGTGAAGGCTCGGCAATGAGGACGAAGGTCACACGGTTGGTCAAGCGATCAATTTCGGGACGGGCATCGACACGCGCAAAAGCAAAACCAAACTTGCCAAAGTAATCGGTGAAAGCTTTGTTGGTTTCGGCCACGGTTTCAGCGTTGTAAGCTTGACCTAGGCCAATTTTGACAAGGGCTTTGAACTCGTCTTCTTTGCCCAAATAGTTGCCTTCAAGCTTGACACCAGAGACAACGAACCGCTCACCTTCCGTGACGTTAATCGCAATCGAGATATCCTGTTTGTCAGGTGAGATAGCCACTTGGGTTGAGTCAATTCTGAACTCTAGGAAACCACGACTCAAATAGTAAGAGCGCAGCGCTTCCAAGTCAGCATTGAGCTTGGTACGGGAATACCGATCGGATTTGGTGTACCAGCTTAGCCAGCCGCCCACATCCAAGTTGAACTGGTCTTTGAGGGTGCCTTCAGAAAAGTTTTGATTGCCCGTGATTCGAATTTCTTTGATTTTGGAAGGGCCACCTTCAGAAACTGTGAAGGTCAGCTTCACACGGTTGCGGTCTACTGGGGTGACTGTTGTGACCACCTCGGCACCATACAAGCTGCGCGTAATGTATTGACGCTTTAATTCTTGCTCGGCTTTGTCTGCCAAGGCTTTGTCAAAGGGGCGGCCTTCAGAAATACCCACCTCTTTCAATGCTTTTACCAAGACATCTTTGTCGAATTCTTTAAGGCCCACCCATTCAACTTCTGAAATGGAGGGACGCTCTTCCACAATGACCACCAACACATCGCCTTGGGCATCCAGCCTGACATCTTTGAACAAACCCAGTGCAAACAAAGCGCGAATGGCGGCTGCACCCGACTCATCGTTGTACATATCGCCAACACGGAAAGGCAAAGAGGCAAACACCGTACCGGACTCAATGCGCTGAAGACCCTCAACGCGAATGTCCTTCAACTTGAAAGGCTCAACAGCCCAAGCAGACATGCCGCTGATGGCCGCTGCAAGCAACACACACAAGTGATGCAAGCGAAATCGATTGGGGAAAAAGTTCATGCGTTTGAATTAAGTAAAGAGTCGCGTCAGATCATTGAAAAAAGCCAAGGCCATGATGAAAACCAACAAAGCCAAACCGACTTTTTGCAAACCCCGCTGCCAAGCAACGGAAACCGGTTTGCCGGTCAGAGACTCCCAAAGATAATACATCAGGTGTCCCCCATCCAACATGGGCAATGGCAGGAGATTGAGAAGTCCCAAACTGACGCTGATCAGGGCCAGAAAAGTTAAATAAGACGGCAAGCCTCTTTGGGCAGACTGCCCAGCTTGCTCCGCAATGGTCAAGGGACCGCTCAGGTGCTTCGAAGAGGCCTCGCCGGTGAGCATTTGGCCAATCAGTTGGCCCGTCAGCAGCGTTATTTGCTCAACTTGACCGTAGCCACGGGCTAAGCCTTCCCAAAAACCGGCTCTCACCCATTCTGAGTCGGAGGGCTGCCCCACCACCGCCCCAATTCGCCTGACGGCACTTGATTCAGGCTGGCCTGGCAAAGAAGTGAGCAAGGGTTTGACGGCCAGAGAAAGGCTCTGGCCTTGTCGGTCAATTTCCCAAACAGC
>JBIIJK010000065.1:0-9309 GCA_044233865.1 Limnohabitans sp. | reverse complement strand
AGTGCTTGTTGGTAGATGTCGTTGCGCTGTGATTGGTAGATCACCTCGCCATTTGAATGCAATCTGCACAAGGATAGTTGTTGAAGGATTTTGGCAGCTGCACCGTCAATACAACGTGGCCCGTCCAAGTCTTCCATGCGGACCCACCATTCGCCTTGCAATGATCTCGCATCGAGCCAACTGGCCAGCGCCGCCACTAAAGAGCCAGCGTGCAATTCACCCGTGGGAGAAGGGGCAAATCTACCGCGAATCATTCAAATTAAAGTGCATCGAGCGCCAGCTCCAAGCCGGAAATGAATGCGTCTTCAACACGGTGCCCAATACACCAATCGCCGCAAACACCGATACCTTGCTTTTTACTCAGCATGTGTGTGGCGCCCAAGGGTTTCAGTGTTTTGGCATAACGCCAGCGGTGTACTTCTGCGTGCGCGGGTGTGGCGCGAATGCCTGTGATCTCAGAAAATGCTTTGAGCAATTTGGCTTTCACTCGATCAGGTGCATCTTCCAAATGTTCTTGCGACCAAGCTGCACTTGCTTGAACGGTCCAGCGCTCTACCTGTTCGCGTCCTGGTTTGGACGATTCACGAGCCAACCACGCGACGCGGTGGTGCACGCTACGAGCAGCATTCCACTGTGGCCCTAAGGTGATAAGGCCAGGTTGAGCAGCATTGGGAAAAGCCACCATAAGGGTCCAGCAAGGGGCCACTTGTACCTTGCTCAAATCGGATGCGTTTTCCATCTTGATTTTGGAGGTGCGCAACAGGTCAATGACCTGATCCGAGGGTATGGCCAATAAGACTTGGTCAAATCCGCTGAAGACCGACTGAGCACCCTCGGGTTCTTCGCTGTGCAGTTGCCAAAGTTCGGGGTGCAAGGTGTCGCGTTCAATTTTGAATACCTTCGATTCAAAGTGAATGGTATCGGTTTGCACCAAAGGCTGAGCCCAAGCTTTGACCAAGGCGTTCATGCCAGGTGAGGCAACCCAGTGTTTGTCATGGGTGTTGCGCGCAGCTTCCACCACGCGGCCCATGGCGTCCAAAACACGAACAGCATTGGCGCTCCAAGGTTTGCAAATGTTGGGTGTGGTAGCCAAAGCTTGCGCAAAGCGAGTGTCACGTACGGTGAAATATTGCGCGCCATGATCGAAGCTGCCATAGTTGGAAGAGCGGGTTGAAATTCGGCCACTGGCGCCCTTGCTTTTTTCGAAAACGGTGACGCGGTGGCCAGCCTGCATCAAGGTGCGAGCGCAGGCAATGCCCGCCATGCCGGCACCAATGACCGCGAAATTTTGAACTGGTTTTGTCTGAGTGTTTGTTTTTGTCATGGTGCTACTCTACACGCGATGGTGGGGTTGGAGCAATGCTTGTTTGGTTCTGTCTTGATTCAACTGTAACAACCACCAACTTAATGCATGGCCGATGTTTTTGCCATGGGGATTTCGCCAAGCATATTCCACTTGGTTGATGCGCTGAACGCGACTGACTTTCTTGGCGACTAGGCGGCCAGAGTCTAAATAGGGCTTGGCCAAGCTTTCGGGCAAGAACCCGCCCCCCAAACCTCGGAGTTGAGCTTCCAATTTACTGGGCATGTCGGGCACTGTTAAAACGTCTTGACCGCCCAGCAGGCCTATGGTGACCCCTTCGCCGCGCGGCACAGAGTCTGCCACGGCCACTGCGCGGTGTTGCTGAATAAGGGCGTCGCTAAGAGGCTCGGGCGCATTGGCCAAGGGGTGGTGCGGCGCCACGGCGTAGACAAAACTGACTTGACCCAAGCTTTTATGCAAGAGTTCTGCGTGGCTGCCGGGCGTCATGAAAACACCAATCGCCAAGTCGGCCTGGCCTGATTTGAGGGCGGCCAAGGTGCCCGAAAGGGTTTCGTAGCGGACGCGCAACCTTGTGGGGGGCTTCTGGGCCAAAAAGCCTTCGCACAATTCCATGACCACCGACCTAGAAATGATGCTGTCAACCGCCAGCGTGAATACAGACTCCCAACCGGTAGCAACACGCTTCACACGGTTGGCTAGCGCATCCACATCTTGAAGCAGGCGTTTGGCTTCCCTGAGCAATTCCTTGCCAGCTTCGGTGGGCTTGGCTTGTCGGCTGCTTCGGTCAAACAGCAGCACATCAAGAGCGTCTTCAATTTGCCGGATTCGGTAGGTGAGAGCGCTGGGTACCAAGCCGCGTTGCCTTGCCGCTGCTGCGAAACTGCCGGTTTCTTCAATGGCCAGCAATAGGCTGAGGGCATCGGGGGTCAGCAGGTCACGGGAAGGGCTTGGCATTTTTTAATTCAAATAATTTGAATGATAACAACAAATTTTTAACTCTATGTTGAAACCATTGCAATTTAAAGTTCAGCCATCGAATCTTCAAACCCTTGAGGCACTCAATGATCCAAATTCGCCGTTCCGCTGAGCGTGGTTATGCCGACCATGGCTGGCTTAAATCTTTTCACAGCTTTTCATTTGCGGGCTATTACGACCCTGCCTTCATGGGTTGGGGCAACTTGCGTGTGATCAACGAGGACCGGATTGCACCTGGTACGGGATTTGGCACCCATGGTCACAAGGACATGGAAATCATCAGCTACGTTTTGTCTGGCAACTTGGCCCACAAGGACAACATGGGCAACGTCAAGGGCATTCCCCCGGGCGATGTGCAGCGCATGAGCGCAGGCAAGGGCGTGATGCACAGCGAGTTCAATCATGCTGAGGGTCAGGCCACTCACTTCTTTCAAATCTGGATTGAGCCCAATGTGCTGGGCATTGAGCCGGGCTATGAGCAAAAGACCGTGCCACAAACCAGCAAGCGCGGTGTCTTGAAGGTGGTGGCATCGCCTCAGGGCGAAGGTGATGCGGTGAAGATTTCTGCCGATGCCACTTTGTATGCTGGGTTGTTGGACGGCGCCGAGCGTGCTGCCATTGCATTGAACCCTGCGCGCAAAGCTTATGTGCACCTCATTCGCGGTGAATTGCAAGTAAATGGGCAGCCCTTGAAGGGTGGCGATGCAGCGCTCATGCAAGCCGAAACGAATCTTGAACTGACCCATGGTATCGATGCCGAGGTCTTGGTTTTTGACTTGGCTTCTCAATGATTGAGAAGCTGTAATTTTTTTTCTTTAGGAGTTCTCTCATGGCTAAAACAGTCGTTATTTATCACTCAGGCTATGGTCACACGCAACGTGTGGCTCAGTTTGTGGCCCAAGGTGCCAATGCAACATTGATCGCTATTGATGCCGACGGCAATATTACCGATGCTGACTGGGAAACCTTGGATGCCGCTGACGCTATCATTTTTGGTTCACCCACTTACATGGGCATGGCCTCTTGGCAGTTCAAGAAATTTGCCGATGCATCCTCGAAGCGCTGGTTCACCTCGGCATGGAAAGACAAAGTGGCCGGTGGTTTCACTATTTCTGCCAGTCCCAGTGGCGATAAGTTGTCCACGCTTCAGTACTTCATTACGCTGGCCATGCAGCAAGCCATGATTTGGGTGGGTCAGCCAGCACTGAATGATGGCACCGTCAACCGCATTGGTTCAAACTCTGGTGTGATGGCGCAAGTAGGTCCTACAAGCCCAGCAGAAGAAATTCCACAAGGCGACTTGGACACGGCCAAAGCGTATGGTGAGCGCGTGGCTGCAGTGGCTGCTAAATTGCTCAGCTAATTTTTTGAGCAGTCTGCTTGGCTGCCTTGAATGAAATTTTGAAGCCCTTCAGTGGGCTTCAATGTTTTTGGGCTTCAAGCTTTCTAATTCGATGTCAACAGCGCGCCGATCGTCAAACACGAAGCAGCCGCCTTCGTAGTGAGCGCCGTTGGTTTCTTCAAAGTATTTCAAAATGCCGCCCTCTAACTGATAAGTGTGGGGGAGGCCGTTTTGCTGCATAAAAATGGCTGCTTTTTCACAGCGAATGCCACCCGTACAAAAACTGATGATGGTTTTGTCTTGCAACTCTTTTTTGTGAGCTAAGAGGGCATCGGGAAATTCGGTGAACTTGCTTAAGCGCCAATCAATCGCGCCCTTGAAAGTGCCTTCGTCTACTTCATAGTCATTGCGGGTGTCCAAAATGACAACAGGCCTGCCGTTGTCGTCATGACCCTGATCTAACCAGCGTTTGGCCGTGGCAGGTGTGACCGATGGGGCACGGCCTTCGGCAGGGCGAATGGTCGGGTGGTTCATCCGAATGATTTCACCTTTGACCTTCACCAGCATTTTTTTAAACGGTGGCTCGTCAGACCAACTTTCCTTGGGCTTGATGTCTGAAAACCTAGGATCTGTGTGGAGTTCAGACACAAAACCTCTGACAGCCTCGGCGGGGCCTGCCAAAAATAAATTGATCCCCTCTGATGCAAGTAAAATTGTGCCCTTTAGCTCACGGCTCAAGCAAAGTTCTAGAAGCAAAATGCGCAGTTCTTCCGCGTCGGGCAGCGGGACGAACTTGTAGCTAGAAATATTCAGGATTTTGTTCACCCCTCTATTGTAGAAACATCCAAAGCAGCTTCTACAATGGGTCTATGTTTGTCCATTTGCGCCTCCATTCCGAGTTTTCCATCGTCGATTCCACCTGCCGGATTGACGATGTGGTGCAGGCTGCGGCAGACGACCAGCAGCCAGCTTTGGCCATCACCGATCTAAGCAATTTATTTGGCGCTATCAAGTTCTACAAAGAAGCGCGCGGTAAAGGCCTTCAACCCATTTTGGGCGCTGAAATTTTTCTCGAAGGCTTGGGTGTTGATCCGCATGCTTTGTCTAAGATCATCGTGCTTGTTCAAAGTTCACAGGGCTATTTGAACCTGTCGGAATTGCTTGCGCGCGCATGGACGCAAAACATGGTGAAGAACAATGCCGTGATCAAGTTGGCCTGGTTGCAAGAATTGTCAGAAGGCTTGATTCTTTTGTCTGGCGCACAAGCTGGGCCTGTGGGTCAGGCTCTGATGCAGGGCGACACCTCGCGCGCTGCCGAAATTGCATTGCAACTGGCGTCCATTTTTACGCATCGTTTTTATTTGGAACTGCAGCGCGCAGGACGCCCCGAAGACAATGCCCATGTGGTGGCAACCGTCAAGTTGGCTTCTAGGTTGAGCTTGCCTGTGGTGGCTACGCACCCCGTTCAGTTTTTGACAGAAGACGATTACGAATCGCACGAAGCGCGGGTGTGTATTTCTGAAGGCGAAATTTTGGGCAATCAGCGCCGTGTTCGCAAGTTCACGCGGGATCAATATTTCAAGTCCGCTGCCGAAATGCAAGCCTTGTTTGCCGATGTGCCCAGTGCCTTGTCCAATTCGGTTGAAATTGCCAAAAGATGTAACTTGACTTTGGTTTTGGGCAAACCACAGTTGCCCAATTACCCGACACCCCTCACCGATGGCAAGCCTATGCCTATCGAGGATTATTTCCGCTTGTTGTCGGTAGAGGGCTTGGAAGAGCGTCTGGTTCATTTGTACCCCGACGCCACCAAGCGTGAGATTGAACGCCCTCGCTATACCGAGCGCTTGGAATTTGAGATCAACACCATCTTGAACATGGGCTTCCCTGGTTATTTCTTGATCGTGGGTGACTTCATCAATTGGGCTAAAAAGAATGGCTGTCCAGTTGGCCCAGGCCGGGGTTCCGGTGCCGGTTCCTTGGTGGCCTATTCTTTGAAAATTACCGACCTCGATCCGCTCCAATACAACTTGCTATTTGAGCGTTTCTTAAACCCTGAGCGGGTGTCCATGCCCGACTTTGACATTGATTTTTGCCAAGCCAATCGCGACCGCGTGATTGACTACGTCAAAGACAAATACGGCCGCGATGCTGTCAGTCAAATTGTCACCTTTGGCACCATGGCTGCGCGTGCTGCCATTCGAGATGTAGGCCGTGTGCTCGACATGAGCTACATGTTCTGCGACGGCATCAGCAAGCTCATTCCCAACAAGCCAGGCCAACACATCACCATCGATGGCGCTATCAAGGCAGAGCCTATTTTGGCCGAGCGTTTAGACAAAGAAGACGATGTCAAAACTTTGTTGGCGCTGGCTCAAAAACTCGAAGGCATGACCCGCAACGTGGGCATGCACGCTGGCGGTGTACTCATTGCGCCAGGCAAGCTCACAGACTTTTGTCCTTTGTACCAACAACCAGGTAGCACTTCGGCAGTCAGTCAGTACGACAAAGACGATGTAGAAGCCATTGGCTTGGTAAAGTTTGACTTCTTGGGCTTGGCCACCTTGACCATTTTGGAGTTGGCACGCGACATGATTGTGAAGCGTCACAAAGGCCAAGAGAATTTTGCATTTGAGAATATCCAGCTTGATGATGCGGCCACCTACAAGCTGTTTGCCGATGGCCGTACCGAGTCTGTGTTTCAGTTTGAAAGTCGCGGCATGCAGGGCATGCTCAAAGATGCGAGGCCTTCCCGCTTGGAAGACTTGATTGCTTTAAACGCCCTGTACCGTCCGGGCCCCATGGATTTGATTCCCAGTTTTGTGGCGCGCAAACACGGGCGTGAAGTGGTTGAGTATCCGCACCCTTTGGTAGAAAAAGTGCTGTCTGAAACCTACGGCATCATGGTCTACCAAGAGCAGGTGATGCAAACCGCGCAGGTACTGGGAGGCTACAGTTTGGGTGGAGCCGATTTGTTGCGCCGCGCCATGGGTAAGAAAAAAGCCGAAGAGATGGCCGAGCATCGCGAAATTTTTCGCAAAGGTGCTGGCGTCAATG
The DNA here is from genome assembly GCA_044233865.1 of Limnohabitans sp. Lineage (GTDB taxonomy): Bacteria > Pseudomonadota > Gammaproteobacteria > Burkholderiales > Burkholderiaceae_C > Limnohabitans_A. The sequence goes on along the minus strand of JBIIJK010000065.1, from coordinate 2,611 downwards.
GCTTGAGCAAAGAAAAGGCCGACGAAGTTTTTGACTTGATGGAAAAGTTTGCAGGCTACGGTTTTAACAAATCACACGCAGCGGCTTATTCATTGTTGGCGTATCACACGGGGTGGCTCAAGGTTCATTTCACCGCGGAGTTTTTCTGCGCCAACATGACCATTGAAATGGACGATACTGACAAGCTCAAGGTCTTGTTTGAAGATGCCTTGAAGTTTGGCATCAGCTTTGATCCACCCGATGTCAATCGCGGCACGCACCGCTTTGAGCCAGTGTCCGACAAAGTCATTCGCTATGGTTTGGGTGCCATCAAGGGCACAGGCCAACAAGCCATTGATGCCATCGTGAAAGCGCGCGAAGAGGGTGGCCCTTTCACCAGTTTGTATGATTTTTGCGTGCGCGTTGACCGCAGTCGTTTAAATAAACGCACAGTGGAGGCATTGGTCAGGTCTGGTGCCTTTGATTCTTTGCAACGCAACCGTGCTTCATTGGCTGCTTCTATTGACCGCGCGTTTGATTTTTCTACTGCCACTGTAGCCAACGCCAATCAAGGCGGCTTGTTCGACATGATGGGTGAAGATGCTCATGGCTCTAGCACGCAAGAACCTGAGTTGGTAGACATGCTTCCTTGGGGTGTGAAAGAACAACTCACCAATGAAAAAACGGCCGTAGGTTTTTACTTGTCAGGCCATTTGTTTGATGCGGTGGAGCGTGAAGTTCGATTGTTCGCTAAGCGCAAAATTGACGACCTGATTGACAGCCGAGAGCCACAATTGCTGGCTGGCATTGTGAGCGATTTGCGCATCATCAATGGCCAACGTGGCAAGCTGGCCATCTTTAAGTTGGACGACAAAAGCGCTGTCATGGAAGCCACGGCCGACGAGGCCATGATCAATGCCAACCGCCATTTGCTCAAAGACGATGAGTTGGTCATTGTGATGGCCAAGATGCAAGCTGATCGTTTCTCGGGCGGCTATCGTCTGTCGATTCAACAAGTTTGGGATTTGCCATCCGCTCGTTGCCGCTTTGGCAAGTTCTTGCGTGTGTCCGTGAATGGCCGCGCACCTGAAGTCGCACGCATGGTGAAAGACTTTCCACCACAGCGCGAAATGACAGAGCAGGGCGAGTTGCTAAGAGGATTGCCAGTGCGCTTAAAGTTAGAGCGCCGGGGCGACAAGGTAGCTGCGGCCGCTGAACTGCTTCTCGGCGAACAAGCCAAATTCTTCCCAAGCGATGCAGCCCTCTCAAGCTGGATTGCCCAAGCAGATCAAGGCAAAGCCGAAATCGTTTACGAAGTTTAATTGGGGTCAGATCAACATTAATTTCCAATCAGTTGGGGGCAGAGGCTAATGGGGGCTGACGATTTGTGGTACCCCACCATGAGGAAGCCCCCATTAGCCTCTGCCCCCAACTGATTGACCAAATTAATGTTGATCTGACCCCAATTAAATTAATCTTTCGGGCGAAAGCTGATTACTAGAATGGGTGGGACGCGGCCATCTTCGTCTCTGGGGAGGGTGGCGGTTTTGTCGATGGCTTTGAGTACGGCCTCGTCCCAGGCCTTGTTGCCGCTGCTAGACAAGAGCTTGCGGCTGATGATGGTGCCATCTGGCGATGTGCGAACTTCTACTTCTGCCTTGGGGTTGCCAGCCACATCTTCCGTGAAAGTGATGTTGGGTTTGATGCGGGCGATAATTCGGCCGGCGTAGCTGGCAGATGGACCTGAGGCTTTCAATGCGGTGCCTTTAGAGTTTTCTTCACCCGAAGCACCCGCCATGCCTTGCATGCGTTTTAAGTTTTCATTGCGAAGCGCTTCGGTGCGCTTTTCTTCTGCTGCTGCTTTCTTGGCATCTTCTTTCGCTTTGGCTGCAGTGACTTCTTTCTTCAAGGCCTCTTCTTTTTTCTTCTTCTCGAGTTCCTTGGCTTTTTCCTTCTCTTTCTCTTTGAGTTTTTCCTTGTCTAATTTCGCTTTCTCGAGCTTGTCTTTCTCAAGTTTCTTTTTCTTTTCTAATTCGGCTTCTTTTTTCTCTTGAAGTTTCTTTTCTTTTTCTTTTTTCAATGCAATGTCGGCAGCTTCTCGCTCGGCCGCGGCATCGACTTTGGGGGGCGCTGGCGGTGTAGGCTTGGGCTCTGGTTTGGGTTCTACCGCCTTCACAGGTTCTGGTGGCGGCACAGCTTGGGGCGGTGTCGGCTCGGGTTCATTGGCTGCAGGTGCAGCCTCCATAGGCACAGCAGACCACAACTCTGCCGACGCTGACAAAGTGTTAGGCTGAGTCTTCCACTGGACGCCCCAAGTGAGCGCAGCCAATAAAAGGAAATGCATGAACAACGCAAACGACATAGAACGACCCCATCCACCTGTCGGTGGTGGTGCAAATTCCATGTGGTTGCTGGCGTTCATATGTCGAAATAAATGGCGTCTGAGGCCTTGCGGTCTTTTGAAGTGATCTGATTCAAAGAAGGACGCATGGGCATCTCATCAAGGTGCAAGCTGCACTGAAAGACCTACCCGTTGAATGCCTGCGCGCTGCAAGGTGTCCATGACCTTGACCACCATTTCATATTTGACATTCCGATCGGCACTGATGACAACCGCAGAACTTGTCTGACC
>JBIIJK010000078.1:0-7022 GCA_044233865.1 Limnohabitans sp. | reverse complement strand
TTTCTCGCAGCCGCCGAAGTGAGTTGCTCACGGCGGGTTGAGTGATGGACAAATTGCGCGCCGCTTTGGTCAAGCTTTTTTCAGCCATGACCTCGTCAAAGACCCGAAGTAAATTCAGATCCAAGGTTCGGAAATTGGTTTGGATGGCTTCAATCATTTCCACTGTGAATGATAGGCATCATAAATATAAAGTTGAACAACACTAGAGTAAACCCTATGATTTGCACATGGTCAAGCAAAAAGTCGGTTTTATCCAACGCTTAGGCCCCATGAGTTAATTTTATGAACAAGGAAATCAAAATGAACCGCAATTCTGTCCACTTAGATTACCCCCTGACACACCCTGGCGTCGAGCGTGCCGAACAAGTCGCTGCCAACTTCAAGCGCTTGAGCGACAGCTTCAGCCCAACACGCACCTTGGCCGCTATGCTCTTGTCTGCCATCGTTGCAGCCTTTGTGGTTGTGGCCGATCAGATGATGGACACATGGGCTGATGGGCACTTGCTAGCAGCATGGGTTGCGCTTTGGGCGGTGGCATTTGCAGCCGTTGGCTTATTTGCTGGTGTTTCCAAAACAATGGCCATTCAAGTGAAGCAGGCCTTGGACGCATGGTCAGCCCGCATGGCGCAAAGCCGATCAGATGAGCGTTTGTGGGCCATCGCTCAAACCGACGCTCGCTTGATGTCAGAGTTGCAAACTGCAATGAACCGCAGTGACGAAAAAGCACTTTTGGGTGAAAACAGCACCCAACGCAGAGTTGCCCGCATGTTGCAAAATCGCCAGTACTACATTTAATCTGAGTTACTAGCCGCTGTCTTTTGCGAAGCCAAATAAATGCCTGGCAAAATAAAAGCAGCGCCTACCGCGTGATGCCATCCCAAGGTTTCATCCAAAAAGAGCCACGCCACCAAGCCGCCGTACAAAGGGCCTAGATAAAGGCTGGTCGCGACGCGGCTGGCGCCTAAAGTTTTTTGACAAAACCCATAAGCCCAGTAAGCGCCCACGCCTGGAAAAACTGCTGCTGCCACGACAAGTAGGCTGGCACTATGGCTCCATTCGGCATGCTCTGTCGCGACCCATTCGGTGATTGCCAAGGGCAGCAAAACAAGGCTACCGGCAAAACATGTGGCAGCCAACCTGGCTGTGGAGCTCAAGGGGCTTGTCCACTTTTTAAGCAGCAAAGCATAGGCGGCCCATGCGACCATGGCAATGACCACGAGGCCATCACCAAAGACCCAAACGACTTGTGACAGTGCTGCCCACTGGCCTTTGACAACCACGTGCAAAACGCCCAGCAAAGCAATGACAACGCCCAGAGACTGCCGCCAAGAAAACGACTCTTTCAGGCCGATGACGGCACCGAGCGTAATCAAAACGGGCGAGGCTGCGTAGATCAGTGCGATGTTGATGGCTGTGGTTGTTTCTGCGGCCCAGTAAACCCAGGCGCCGCAAATGAGCATGCCTAGAGTACCCAGCACCACATACTGTTTCCAAGCGTTCAATGTGCTTTGACGTTCTTGCCAAAGCTCACTGCGTGCAATGAAGGCCAAAATAAGGCCCGCTAAAAACCACCGACCCAATGCCAATACATGGGGGCTGATGATGCCAGGCGCGGTTTTGGCAACGACATAGTTCACCGACCACAAGGCCGGTGTGACCCATATTAAAACTTGCGCTATTTTTTCGCGCGAGGCAACGGTAGTCAGACAGCCGCTAAGCGTTGAGCCAACGCCGCTTTGGTGTCAAGCAAGGCTTTGGGCATGTTGTAGGCCAACTGCTCAAAGTGTGTGTTGTGCAATTGGAGTTCTTGTTGCCAAGCCGCTTTGTCAATGCTGGTGACCGTCTTGAACTGATCGGCTGTGAAGCTCAAACCGGTCCAGTTCAACTCGCCATACCTGGGTGTGATGCCGAAGATGGTTTCTTGGCCTTGAGCCTGACCTTCCAAGCGATCAATCATCCACTTCAAGACGCGCATGTTGTCGCCATAACCGGGCCAAACAAACTTGCCAGCTTCGTCTTTGCGGAACCAGTTGACGCAGTAGATGCTGGGCAGCTTGTGGCCACCGGCTTGTACCTTGGCGCCCACATCGAGCCAGTGTTGGAAATAGTCGCTCATGTTGTAACCACAGAAGGGCAACATGGCAAAAGGATCGCGGCGAACAACGCCCTGCGCGCCAAAGGCGGCGGCGGTGGTTTCAGAGCCCATGGTGGCTGCCATGTAAACGCCTTCTGTCCAATTGCGAGCTTCTGTGACCAATGGCACGGTGGTCGAACGACGGCCACCAAAGATGAACGCATCGATGGACACGCCAGCGGCATCGTCCCAAGCGGGGTCGAGGGCAGGGTTGTTGATGGCTGAAACGGTAAAGCGTGCATTGGCGTGAGCCGCTTTGGCGCCGGTCTCCTTGGCAATTTGAGGCGTCCAGTCTTTGCCCTGCCAGTCAATCAGATGATCAGGTAATTTGCCAGTGTCTTTTTCGATGCCCTCCCACCAGACGTCGCCGTCATCGGTCAAGGCCACGTTGGTGAAGATCACGTTTTTGTCCAAGCTGGCCATGCAGTTGGGGTTGGTATGGTGGTTGGTTCCCGGGGCCACGCCAAAGTAACCGGCCTCGGGGTTGATGGCCATCATCTTGCCATTGGCCTGAGGTTTGATCCAAGCGATGTCGTCGCCGATGGTCGTGACCTTCCAGCCATTGAAGCCTTCAGGAGGAACCAACATGGAGAAGTTTGTTTTGCCGCAAGCGCTTGGGAAAGCCGCCGCAACGTGGTATTTTTTTCCTTGCGGATTGGTCACGCCCAAGATGAGCATGTGCTCGGCCAACCAACCTTGTTCACGGCCCATGCTGGACGCAATGCGCAAGGCCAAGCATTTTTTGCCCAGCAAGGCATTGCCGCCGTAGCCAGAACCGTATGACCAAATTTCACGTGTTTCAGGGTAGTGAACGATGTACTTGACGGTAGGGTTGCAAGGCCAAGAGGTGGTGTCCTTGGCGCCATTCACCAAAGGTGCGCCCACCGTGTGCAAGCAGGGCACAAACTCGCCATCGGTGCCAATCACCTCAAAAACAGCTTTGCCCATGCGGGTCATGAGCTTTTGGTTGACGGCCACGTAGGCGCTGTCTGTGAGTTCAATGCCGATGTGGGCAATGTGTGAGCCCAAGGGGCCCATGGAGAAAGGCACCACATACAGGGTTCGACCTTGCATGCAACCGTCGAACAATGGGTTCAAGGTTTGGCGCATTTCGGCGGGTGCCATCCAATTGTTGGTGGGGCCAGCGTTTTCTTTCTTCTCAGAGCAAATGTAAGTGCGGTCTTCGACGCGCGCCACGTCAGACGGGTCAGAGCAAGCCAAAAAGCTGCCTGGGCGTTTTGCTGGGTTGAGTTTTTTGAAGGTGCCGTTGTCAACCAGAAGTTGGCAAAGGCGGTCGTATTCTTCTTCTGAGCCATCGCACCAGTACACATTGGCTGGCTTGCAAAGAGCCGCCATTTCGGCCACCCAAGCAACCAGCTTGGGATTTTTGACATAGGCGGGGGTGTTCAGGTTCAAGCCCTGCATCACGGGTGAGTTCATGGGGACGGCTCCAAAGTTTAAAAATCGTTTTTTGAAAAGGCCGACTCTTGCACCCTGTGCGCAGAAATAGACCTTTTCAAAAAACGACAAGCGGGCTTGTAACCGGCCCGTAACCAGAATCGAATTTTAAAGACGATGGCAAGAAAAGGCTTGTGAAAAAATTTAAATCCGTTTAAAAAGTATGCAAAACTTGCATAACCTTGGGGTGAGTGAAAAGCGTTTCGATTTTTCTAGAAAAAAAACCCGCCTGCAATTGCGACGGGTTGTGTCGAGTTATCTGGGGGTAACTCGGGTTTTGTCGGGCCAGCTTAAGACTAAGCCAGTGCCGCTTAAACCTTAGGCCATGAAAACAGCAATGAAGGCCAGCAAAAAGATCAGAACAGCGCCAACGACGGGGATGACAACAGGAATGTGTTTAACGATAGCTTCAACAGGATCTTGAGATTCTTGGGAATCGTGGTGTGCGGACATGTAAAACCTCAGGTAATTTAGCCAGCTATTTTAGCTGAACTCGGCATACTTGCAAGACTTCTTGGCCGTAGGCTTCGAGCTTTTTGGCGCCAATGCCACTGATACCGTTCAGGTCATTGAGCGTCTGGGGGGCTGCACTGGCAATCAATGCCAAAGTGGCGTCGTGGAAAATGACATAGGCCGGTAGATTGTGCTCTTTGGCAACCTCTGCGCGCCAAGCCTTTAAGTTGATGTACCGCACCAAGGCTTCTTGGCTTAAATTGGCAGCGGCCGGGCTGGTTGCTTGAGGCTTGCGGCTTCGCTTCTCAGCTTTCTGACTGACAGATTCTCGCAAGAGCACACTGATTTCGCCGCGCAAGACCGCCCGTGAGCCCTCTGTCAATTGCAGTGTGTTAAAGACTTGGCCCTGAACATTCAAAGCGCCCATGGCAATAAGTTGTCTTAAGACGCCGCGCAATTGAACTTCGCTGAAATTGGCGCCAATGCCAAAAGTACTTAGCTTTGCATGGCCATATTGAGACACCTTTTCGGTAGATTTGCCCCGAACGATGTCCATGATGTGGCCAGAGCCAAAAGAAAAGCCACTGTGTTGCTCGGCGCGAAAGACAGTGGAAAGTAATTTGCGAGCGGCATCGGTGCCATCCCAAACGGCGGGTGGATTTAAGCAGTTGTCGCAGTTGCCGCAAGGCTCGCTGGCTTCGTCGAAATAAGACAAAAGCCGAACACGTCGGCAGTCTGTGGCTTCGGCCAGCGCCAACAAAGCATCGAGTTTGCCGCGCATGACCTGTTTGAAGTTTTCTTCGGCAGGGCTTTCGTCAATCATGCGTCTTTGGTTAACGACATCTTGCAAGCCATAGGCCATCCACGCGTTGGCACGCAAGCCGTCACGCCCAGCGCGTCCAGTTTCTTGGTAATAGCCTTCAATGTTTTTGGGCATGTCCAGATGCGCAACAAATCGAACATCGGGTTTGTCAATGCCCATGCCAAAAGCAATGGTGGCGACCATGACAACACCTTCATCTCGCAAAAATCGATTCTGGTGTTTTTGACGAATGGCCGCGTCTAAGCCCGCGTGATAGGGCAGTGCATCGATGCCAGTTTGGGCCAACATTTCGGCCACTTCTTCAACCCGTTTGCGCGACTGACAATAAACCACACCCGCTTCACCTTCGTGCTCACGCTCAATGAATCGAAGCAATTGCGCCGAGGCATCTTTTTTCTCAACAATGGTGTACCGAATGTTGGGCCGATCAAAGCTGCTGATGAAAAGCTGGGCATCTTCAAGCTGAAGACGCTCAATGATGTCGGCGCGGGTTAGGGCATCGGCGGTGGCCGTGAGCGCCACCCTTGGCACCCCTGGAAAGCGCTCGTGCAAGACTGTCAGGCTTCGGTATTCAGGCCGAAAATCGTGACCCCATTGGCTGACGCAATGGGCTTCATCGATGGCAAATAGACTTAACAAACCTTGCGCATAAAGGGCATCCAATTGCGCCAAAAATCTGGGTGTATTGATGCGCTCTGGCGCTGCATAGAGCAGCGTGACTTCACCCCGGCGCAGGCGCTGCTCGATGGTTTGAGTCTCTTCTGGCGAGAGTGTGGAGTTTAAAAAAGCAGCACTGACACCAGCTTCGTGCAAGGCGCCGACTTGGTCGTGCATGAGTGCAATGAGGGGCGACACCACAATGGTGATACCTTGCCCTGCGCTTTGTCTGGCAATGGCCGGTATTTGATAACACAGGCTTTTGCCGCCGCCTGTGGGCATGAGTACCAAGGCGTCGTGTCCGCTGGTGACGTGCTCGATGATGTTGCGCTGCGGCCCTCTAAACGACTCATAGCCAAAGACTTCACTGAGAATGCTCAGAATATTGGGAGAGGTAAGAGCTTCGTTAGACACAGCATGTATTGTCTCCGAAGCGCTGGCGTGCTTTTGAAACCTCTACGGCCAATTTCAAGGTATTTGATTGCAAATGGCTTCAAGCGGCGCTGATGTTTTTTACAATAAGGGCATGAAACCTTTGAACTACACCCGCGCCCAAGCCTTGCCAGCCATTCTGGAAAAACGCATTGCCATTCTCGATGGCGCCATGGGCACCATGATTCAGCGCTTCAAATTGAGCGAGGCCGATTACCGTGGTGAGCGCTTCAAAGACTTTCCCAAAGACGTCAAGGGCAACAATGAACTGCTCAGTCTCACGCGCCCTGATGTGATTCGCGACATTCACGAAGGCTATTTAGCGGCTGGCGCCGACATGATTGAAACCAATACTTTTGGCGCCACCACCATTGCGCAAGAAGATTACAAAATGGCCGACTTGGCCCTTGAAATGAACCGCGCTTCTGCGGCCTTGGCGCGCGCTGCCTGCGACAAGTTTTCCACACCCGACAAACCCCGCTACGCCGTGGGCGCCTTGGGCCCTACGCCCAAAACCGCCAGCATCAGCCCCGATGTCAACGACCCCGGTGCACGCAACATCGATTTTGAGTCTTTGCGCAAAGCCTATTACGAACAAACGCAGGCCTTGGTGGAAGGCGGCGTGGATGTGTTGTTGGTGGAAACCATCTTTGACACGCTCAATGCCAAAGCGGCGCTTTTTGCCATTGAAGAATATTTTGAGAACAGCGGTGAGCGCTTGCCCCTCATCATCAGTGGCACCGTGACCGATGCCTCTGGCCGCATCTTAAGTGGCCAAACCGTCACAGCGTTTTGGCACAGCGTGCGCCATGCGCGTCCTTTGGCCATTGGCTTGAACTGCGCTTTGGGGGCTACGCTCATGCGTCCCTACATTCAAGAACTTTCCAAAGTGGCGGGCGACACCTTCATCAGTTGCTACCCCAATGCCGGCTTGCCCAACCCCATGAGCGACACCGGCTTTGATGAGACACCCGAAGTGACCAGCCGTTTGTTGCATGAGTTTGCAGCAGAAGGCTTGGTGAACATTGTGGGTGGCTGTTGCGGCACTACGCCAGATCACATTGG
>JBIIJK010000093.1:0-6068 GCA_044233865.1 Limnohabitans sp. | reverse complement strand
TGAATTGAATGATGGGTGAGACAGGGCCAAAGGTTTCCTCTTTGACCAGCATCATGTCAGGCGTCACTTGATCCAAAACAGTAGGTGAATACAAGGCACCTCGCCGTTGATTTCCCACCAACAGTCGTGCGCCCTTAGCTACAGCCTCGTTGACACGCGACTCAAAAAATTGCGCTGCAGCCTCATCAATGACCGTACCCATGAGATTGTCCGGATTGGCAGGGTCGCCATACGACCACGCCTTGGTTTTTTGCACCACCAAGTCGGTAAATTGTTCAGCCACCGATTGATGAACCAGCATGCGCTTCACAGCGGTACAACGTTGGCCTGAATTTTTGTAAGAGCCCTGCACTGCCAAATTAGATGCCTCCTCCAAATCGGCATCTTCCATCACGATAAGAGGATCGTTGCCACCAAGCTCCAAGACAATGCGGCGGTAGCCGGCCTTGTCGGCGATGTACTTGCCAATGGCAACACCACCGGTAAACGTAATCAAGTCAACTGCTGGGTGTGTCAGCATTTCATCGGCAATTTCGCGTGGATCCCCTGTGATGACACTCAGCATTTCGGGCGGTAGGCCTGCCTCATAAAGCAAATCAGCAAAGTAAATGGCCGAGTAAGGCACCTTCTCCGAAGGCTTTAGTACCATGCGGTTGTTGGTGGCAATGCTGGGAATGACTTTGTGCGCCACCTGGTTCATGGGGTGATTGAAAGGTGTGATGGCAGTGATCACCCCTAGCAAAGGCGCACGCTGCGTGTAAACGCGGCGCTGTTTGCCATGGTGGGTTAAATCGCAGCTGAAAATTTGCCCGTCATCTTTCAAAACCTCTTGGGCGCCAAACAGCAACACATCACTCACGCGACCCGCTTCATAGACCGCATCTTTAATGCACAAGCCAGCTTCTGCTGTAATCAAGTTCGCAATGTCGTTTAAATGATCCCTAACCAAGGCTGCTGCTTTGTTCAAAATTGCAGCGCGTTCATACCTTGATAATTTGGGCTTGTAGGCATGGGCAATGGCATAGGCTTCGCGCACCTCTTCCAGCGTGGCCTTGGGGACAGTGCCAATGCATTGTTCTGTGAAGGGGTTCAACACTTCGATGAAGCGACTTCTGCCTGCACCGACTTTTTTGCCACCGATGCGCATCGCATCGAGTTGATGGTCTTTGATAAATTGTGCAACTTGGCTCATATTGGTTTCCTATTTAGAACCCGTGGCTCACTGACCCCAATTCAAGGCCAAATCAAAGGCATCAAAATTTCGCCACTGACGCTCCAGGTCCAAGTGAGGGACGGCACGGTTCATAACCAATGGCACTCGCTGCTCACTGATGCCGCCATGCGAACGCAAGGGCACCTCGAGTCCCGACAAGTCATGCTTGGATTTGGAGGTGCCCAGTACCGTATCGCGCTCAGACACAACCACCAAGTCACCCAATCTATCGGCTGGCAGTTCAAATTGAGCCGCTGCTTGTTCACGCGTTAGCACCACTTCAATGCCGTGCTGTGCTTGGAGTTTTTCGCACGCCTTAACAGGGTCTGTACCTGCTGGCAAATAGATGGTGGCAAAAGAGCCCAAGGCACCATGATGCACCACATAAGGATCTGTAATGGGCAGAATGACGCGCACCGAACCTGCGCCTAGCCACGCGTCAAACCAGTCTTGCAAATAAATGACTTTGGGCTGGCCATCCATGCCCACTTTGGCGTTCATGCCGTGGTCGGCCGTTAGAACCACCACACACCCCATGGCATCGAGTTGCGCCATGTAGCCATCCATCATGGCGTAAAACTCGTTGGCACCCGCGGTGCCTGGCGCAAATTTGTGCTGGATGTAATCTGTGGTCGAGAGGTACATCACATCGGGCCTTTGATTTTTCATCAGCCACACCCCGGCTGCAAAAACAAATTCAGACAAGTCTGCGCTGTACACGCTGGGCAAAGGTTTTCCAACTTTGTTCAGCACATCATCAATACCGTGCTCTGCCAATGAGGCTTTGTCTGCTTTTTCTGCAGAGAAACAAATGCCCTTCATGTTGTAGCCCAACAATTGTCTCAGCTTGTCTTTGGCTGTAATGACAGCCATCTTGCAACCCGCATCGGCCAATGCAGCCAGCAAGGAAGGCGCACGCAGCCACTTCGGATCGTTCATCATGACTTCAACATTGTTGGCGCTGTCGTACAAATAATTACCGCAAATGCCATGCACACTGGGCGGCGCGCCTGTCACGATGGACAAATTATTAGGGTTGGTAAAACTGGGCACCACACAATTGGCTTGCAAGCCTGTGCCCTCAGCCAGTACTTTTTTCATCCAAGGCATGTAGCCCCCAGCCACAGCTTGACCTAAATAATCAGGCTCACAACCATCCACACACACCACGACCACGGGTTGTTTGGGCAATTGATAAGTACGATTGTTAACTTGCATCTTGTTTTTCCTGTTCAGAATTTAACGGGTTGTACGAGAAGCGTATTTCTCGTAATTTTGAAGGGTTCTTTCACGGCTTTTCAGCACGTGCCTTTGCAAAGCTTCAGAGGCCTTGGCAGCGTTGCGTGATTCGATGGCTTCCAGAATATCTCGATGTTCATCGACAGAGGTCACTAGCAGTGCATGGTCTGAAAAATTACGACGTCTGAAGAGACTCAATTCCTGAGTCAATTTTCGATACATGCTAATCAGCTTTTTGTTGCCGGTACAGAAAACCATGGCCTCATGGAATTCAATGTTCAATCGGTAGTAGGTGGTTTCGTCAACCACCCTGACAGCCTGCTCCATTTGAAGCACCAGTTTTTTTAAATGTTGAAGTTGCTGCTCAGAGGCCTTGTTCGCCAATGTGGCGCCCACATGGGCTTCAATCATGGCCCGCAAGTCAAATATTTCTAAGGCCTCATCAAGTGGAACCTGCCGTACAAACACACCGCGATTTTTTTCGAGCTGAACCAAGCCAGCTTCTTCTAAAACACGAAAGGCTTCTCGCACCGGACCTCGAGAAACACCCAAACGTTCAGCCAATGCGGCCTCAGTCAGTTTGTCACCCGGCCCCAACTCTCCCACATTGATGAGTCGCTCTATCTCCTGTTGCACGGCACCCGTCAGGGAATGGTTTTGCAACATTGAAATGGTGGCATTCGCTTCCGAGATGGGCGAGAAGTGAGTGCCTGACTTCATGTTTTCAATCGGCATGTGGCGAATTTGATCACAACTTTGTAAATTGTCAACAATTTACAAAAATTGATTGACTTACACTAATTCTTCGATTCCAATGATTTTCATGAGCTTGTCACACGGTTGTCACAGCTCTGGTAGAGAGTTGATGGTTTTAACTTGATAAGGATGACGAATGCGCGCACTTTATAAATCTGCACTGCTGGTAGGCGGTCTATTGCTAGGCTCAATGGCTTTTGCACAAAAAACCCAACTGCTGGTCTACACGGCATTGGAAGTAGACCAGCTGAAGGCTTATCAAGAAGGCTTCAACAAAGTTCACCCCGAAATTGACATCAAATGGGTTCGCGATTCAACAGGTGTGATCACTGCCAAATTGTTGGCTGAAAAATCTAACCCACAAGCTGACGCAGTCATGGGCGTTGCAGCCACCAGCTTGGCTTTGATGAAGAAAAACGGCATGCTCGAGCCCTTTGCGCCCCTTAATTTGGACGCCATCATGCCCCAATACCGCGACAAGGCCAATCCACCCGCATGGTGGGGCATGAATGTTTGGGGCGCGACCATTTGCTTTAACACCGTTGAAGCCAAGAAACGCAATATTTCAAAGCCTGAGACTTGGAAAGACCTCACCAAGCCCGAGTACAAAGGCCAAATCGTCATGCCCAATCCCGCATCGAGTGGCACAGGCTATTTTGATGTCATCGCTTGGTTGACTTTGTTTGGTGACCAAAATGGCAAAGGCGGCGGCTGGAAGTACATGGACGGACTGCATGAAAACATTGCTCAGTACACCCACTCTGGATCGAAACCTTGCAACATGGCCGCAAGCGGAGAATATGTTGTGGGAATTTCATTTGAGTACCGCGCCAATGCAAACAAAGCCAAGGGCGCACCCATTGACTTGGTGTTCCCCAAAGAAGGTTTAGGTTGGGATCTTGAGTCGTTCGCCATTCACAAAGGCACCAAGAAATTGGACGCTGCCAAGAAACTGGCCAACTGGGCTTCAAGCAAAGACGCCATGAAACTTTATGGCAAAAACTTTGCGATCACCGCTCACCCTGGCGTGGCAGAACCATTAGCCAACGTGCCAAAAGACTATGAGTCACGCTTGGTCAAATTGGACTTTGAATATGCTGCTGAGCAACGCGAGCGTATCTTGGCCGAATGGAACACTCGCTACAACGGCAAATCTGAAAAGCGCTAAATTCATCTAAACGGCCGCCTGGCATTGCCAAGGCGGCCTTTTTTGTTGGTCACTCATGTCTGCAAGCCCCTTCATTTCTCTTTCAAATCTCCACAAAGCTTTTGGTCAGTTTGTTGCGCTTCAAGACATTAACTTAGACATATTTCCTGGGGAGTTGGTGTGTTTTTTAGGCCCCTCAGGCTGCGGCAAAACAACTTTGCTGCGCATCATTGCAGGGCTTGAAGTCCAAACTCGCGGCGTCATTCACCAAGCAGGGCGCGACATCTCAACAGCCCACCCAGCAGAACGCGACTACGGCATTGTGTTCCAGAGCTATGCCCTGTTTCCCAACCTCAGTGTTGCAGACAACGTGGCATATGGTTTGGTCAATCGCAAAGTGTCGAGAGATTTGGTTCAACAAAGGGTGCAAGAACTTTTGAAGCTGGTGGGATTGCCTGGCAGTGACCACAAATACCCCAGCCAACTTTCTGGCGGACAGCAACAACGCATTGCTTTGGCGCGAGCCTTGGCCACATCGCCAGGACTTCTGTTGTTGGACGAGCCCTTGTCTGCGTTAGATGCCCTAGAGCGTGTTCGACTACGGGGAGAAATCAGGTCATTGCAACAAAGCTTGGGCGTCACCACCATCATGGTTACGCACGACCAAGAAGAAGCTTTAAGCATGGCCGATCGCATTGTGGTCATGAACCATGGCTGCATCGAACAAGTGGGAACACCGACTGAAATCTACAGAGAACCTGCCAGCGCATTTGTGGCAGATTTTGTGGGCCAAGTGAACGTTTTAAATGGCCATGTTTCGAACAACGAATTGCAATTGTGCGAGATGCAAATTCCTTTAACGGACGTCCCCACCCAGTCACGCAGTGAGGGTGATGTCAAAGTGTATTTGCGGCCTGAAGATGTATTGGCCATGCCCATTTTGACGGGTGAAGCTTATGTCTTTCAATCAACCATTCACGAGATAGAGTTCATGGGGGCTTTCTGCCATGTCCATGTTTTGGCGCCCACTCTCTCCAAAGAACCACTGACTGTTTATTTGTCGCTCAATTACTTGGCAGAGCAAGATCTTCAAGCTGGCTCTACCTTGTCCCTCAAACTGATGCCAGAGCGTCTCAAATTGTTTTGAACCAGACTTGACCCTCGAATGACGCACGTTTTATCCCAAGTGACACAGCGCAAGCATTGGAGCGATTGGATTGGATTCGCGGGTTTGGCCTTGGTGCTCTTCATGTTGCTGGCGTTTTTAGCAGCACCTCTGCTGGCCATTCTTCTGCAAGCGGCCCAAGATGATCAGGGCGAATTTGTAGGCCTGCGCAACTTTTCTAGTTACCTCCAAACACCCTCTTTGTTACAGAGTCTTTGGAACAGCATTTGGGTTTCTGGCTTGGTCACATTCATTGTGGTGCCATTGGCATTTGTATTTGCATATGCCTTGACCAGAAGCTGCATGCCTGGCAAAACCATTTTCCGAGTTATCAGCCTCATTCCACTTTTAGCACCCTCCTTGCTTTCGGCCATTTCACTCATTTATTGGTTTGGCAATCAAGGGGTCTTGAAAGATGCCATGCAAGCTGTCGGGATTGATCAAATTTATGGCGCACCAGGCGTGGTGATCGCGGAATGTTTTGCCGTTTTTCCGCATGTGCTCATGATTTTGGTCACCGCACTCACGCTAGCCGATGCACGCCTTTA
>JBIIJK010000118.1:0-3863 GCA_044233865.1 Limnohabitans sp. | reverse complement strand
TGCAAGCTGTCGGGATTGATCAAATTTATGGCGCACCAGGCGTGGTGATCGCGGAATGTTTTGCCGTTTTTCCGCATGTGCTCATGATTTTGGTCACCGCACTCACGCTAGCCGATGCACGCCTTTACGAGGCAGCCGATGCCTTGGGCACTAGCGCTCAGAGAAAGTTTTTCACCATCACATTGCCGGGCGCCAAGTACGGTTTAATCTCGGCTTCCTTGGTCAGCTTTACTTTGGTCATGACAGACTTTGGTATTCCCAAAGTCATTGGTGGCAACTTCAATATGATGGCCACCGATATTTTCAAGCTGGTCATTGGTCAACAAGATTTTTCCAGAGGTTCGGTGGTGGCATTGCTGCTTTTGTCGCCAGCCGTTATCAGCTTTGGTGTAGATCGTTATATAAGTGCTCGACAGACGGCCATGTTAAGTGCAAGAGCAGTGGCGTTTTTGCCCAAACCCAACGCCCGTCATGACCTGCTCATGATGTCTTTCTGTACCTTCATTGCATGCCTCATGCTGGCCATGTTGGGCATGGCTGTTTTTGCATCTTTCGCCAGTTTTTGGCCTTACAACCTCACACCCAGCCTAATTCATTACAAGCTAGGTTTGATCGATGGCGATGTAGGCCAAGGTTTTGTCAACAGCTTGAAAATGGCATCGGGTACGGCCGTCTTTGGCACCTTGCTTGTGTTTGTCACAGCCTATTTGCTTGAAAAAACCAAAGGCATGAACTTGGTTCGCGCACCGCTTCATATGTTGGCCGTGATTCCTATGGCTGTGCCAGGATTGGTCTTGGGTCTGGGTTATATCTTTTTCTTCAACATGCCCAGCAACCCATTGCACGGCATGTACCAAAGCATGACCCTGCTAACCCTATGCACCATTGTTCACTTTTACACCACAGGGCATTTAACGGCCACAACGGCACTGAAGTCTTTGGATGCCGAATTTGAATCGGTCAGCGCTTCACTCAAAGTGCCTTTTTACAAAACCTTCTGGCGCGTGACATTGCCCATTTGCACACCTGCCATGGTGGACATTGCGCGGTATTTTTTCATCAATGCCATGACCACTATCTCAGCGGTGGTGTTTTTGTATTCTCCAGAGAATAAAGTGGCTGCCATTGCTATTTTGAATTTGGATGAAGCCGGTGACATAGGCGCGGCTGCGGCCATGGCTGTTTTAATTGCCCTTATTTCAGCTTGTGCCACTGTATTTTTTGCTTGGCTCAGCTGGCTTGTCGACAAACGAACACAAGCTTGGCGTCGCCGATAATTTTTGATTCTGATCTGATACAGTTTTTAAATCACTTTGAGACAAGAGACACATTCACCATGCAACGCGAAGCCATTCTTCTCACACCCGGCCCCTTAACCACCACCCTGCGCACCAAGCTGGCCATGCTGCGAGATTGGGGGTCATGGGACAGTGAGTTCATTGCCATGACCGCACGGGTTCGCAAAAGCTTGTTGAACATTGTTCACGGACACGAAACCCATGTGGTGGTGCCACTTCAAGGCAGCGGCACCTTTAGCGTAGAAGCAGCCGTTGCCACAGTGGTACCCCCAAGCGGTCACATTTTGGTTCTAGACAACGGCGCATATTGCAAACGTGCGGCCAAACTGTCCACCATGATGGGGCGCAAAACCACGGTTGTGCCAACACCAGAAGATCAATGCGTCTCACCCATTGCACTAGAAGCCCTGCTCCAAAAAGACGCCAGCATTACGCATGTGGTGCTGATTCACTGTGAAACAGGTGCGGGAGTTTTAAACCCCCTCCACGACATTGCCAAAGTTTGTGAGAAGCACAACAAAGGATTGATTGTAGACGCCATGAGTTCATTTGCTGCGCTGGAAATTGACGCACGTACCACACGCTTTGACGCCCTCATTGCCGCCAGTGGCAAATGCCTAGAAGGTGTACCCGGCATGGGCTTTGTGTTTATTCGCAAAGCCATTTTGGACAACTGCGCTGGCAACAATTCTTCCTTGGCCATGGACTTACACGACCAATATGTTTACATGGAAAAAACCGGTCAATGGCGTTTTACACCACCCACCCATGTGATGGTGGCCTTGTCAGAAGCCATTCAACAGTTTGAAGAAGAAGGTGGGCAGCCCGCCCGTTTGAAGCGTTACCAAAGCAATTGCAAAACTTTGGTCCAAGGCATGGCCGCTTTAGGCTTTAAGCCCTATTTAGACCCTGCAGTTCAGGCACCCATCATTGTGACCTTTCACGCGCCAGCAGATGCGCATTACGAATTTAGAAAATTCTACGAAGCTGCCAAGAAGCATGGCTTTATTTTGTACCCAGGCAAGCTCACTGAAATTGAAACATTCCGTGTGGGCTGCATTGGTGCCATTGGCCCCATCGAAATGCAACAAGCTGTGCATGCTGTGGCTTTGGCATTGGAAGAATTGGGCATTGCCAGCGGCGCTCCCGCTTGAATGTTTCTAAGTAAAATGAAATTGTAAATTTGCATAGGACTGATCATGGCCACTTCTAAAGTACATCCTGCACTCAAAGCGGTTGAAAAAAATGGGGCTCAAAAAGTCAAAGTAGCCGTGAGCGACATCGACGGCATTTTGCGCGGCAAGTACTTGCACATTGACAAATTCAAAGGTGCCGCAGAGCCTTACCCTGCAGGCG
This sequence comes from Limnohabitans sp., assembly GCA_044233865.1. GTDB lineage: Bacteria > Pseudomonadota > Gammaproteobacteria > Burkholderiales > Burkholderiaceae_C > Limnohabitans_A. Next base: position 1,209 of record JBIIJK010000118.1, on the reverse strand, counting down.
GTTTTGGCTTTTGTGATGTGGTGTTTGGATGGGACTCGTCTGATCAGTGCTATGACAACACCTCTGTCACGGGCTGGCAACATGGCTTTCCAGATGCCTTGGCGCGTTTGGATTTAGATACCGCTCGCAATGTGCCGTGGGACGACAACGTACCATTTTTCATTGGCGAATTTATTAACTCCGATGGCACACCCCATTCACTTTGTCCGCGGCAAACTTTGAAAAAAGTTTTAAAGCGTGCCGAAAAAATGGGCGTCAACCCCATGTGCGGCATGGAGTTTGAATGGTTCAACTTTTTAGAGAATTCTCATTCCTGGGAAAGTAAAAAAGGTGTAGGGCCAACACCACTCACACCTGGCATGTTTGGTTATTCATTGCTGCGCATGAACCAAAATCGCGAATTCTTCAATGCCATTCAAGACGAAATGCTGCAGTTTGGCGTGCCCATTGAAGGCTTGCACACAGAAACTGGGCCTGGTGTTTACGAAGCCGCCATTGCTTTCAGCGATGCGCTCACACAAGCTGACCGCGCCATCTTGTTTAAAACAGGCACCAAAGAAATTGGTGCGCGATTTGGCATCATGCCCAGCTTCATGGCCAAGTGGAATGCCGCTTACCCAGGTTGCAGTGGCCATATTCACCAAAGCATGAGTGACGGCAAAAAGAATTTGTTTGCGGATGCCAAAGGCCGTCACGGCATGAGCAAAATGTTTGAAAGCTATTTGGCGGGTCAAGTCGCCCACCTTATGGAATTTGCGCCCATGTTCTGGCCCACCATCAACAGCTACAAACGATTGGTCGATGGTTTCTGGGCACCCGTCAAACCAACATGGGGAGTGGACAACCGCACCGCCAGTTTCCGTGTCATTGCAGGCTCCCCCAAATCAACGCGGCTGGAAACACGCTGCCCCGGCGCAGACGTCAACCCCTACTTGGCCATGGCCGCGGTCATTGCGGCTGGCCTGGATGGTGTGGAAAAAGGCATGAAGCTAACTGCGCCCGCTATTCACGGCACCAACGGCGGTGCTGAAAACATTCCCCGTGCACCCCGCACCCTGATTGAAACCACCCGAAATTTTCAACAGTCCAAAGTAGCGCGCGATTGGTTAGGCGATACATTTGTGGATCACTTTGCCGCCACCCGCGAATGGGAGTGGCGGCAATGGTTAGATGGCGTGACCGACTGGGAACTCAAACGCTATTTTGAAA
>JBIIJK010000109.1:0-4406 GCA_044233865.1 Limnohabitans sp. | reverse complement strand
AGCTGGTGGTAATTTCGGCCGTCTTGGCCAACATGATGCTGGCTGAACAGTATTTTTCATGGCTCATGGCCACAGCACGCTCAATGGCAGAAGCCGGAATGCCTTTGCCCTTGACGGTGAAATGCATGTGAATGTTGGTAAAGACCTTAGGGTCGGTGTCAGCTCGTTCAGAGGTGAGCTTCACAGAACAGCCTTGAACATCATGGCGGCCCCGCTTCAAAATCAACACCACGTCGTAGGCCGTGCAACCGCCCGTGCCCGCGAGCACTGTTTCCATGGGGCGTGGCGCCAAGTTTTGACCGCCGTTTTCAGGTTTGACCGCATCAGGCGCGCCATCCATCATCAACACATGGCCACTGCCTGTTTCGGCTACAAAACCCATGCCTGAGCGCGTACCTGATGCGCCTGTCCAGCTAACTGTGCATTCCATTTTGGTGAATTCTTTCTACAAATTTTTAAGATTAACTTGAATGGCATCGTAAAGCTTTTGAAAAAGTATTGCACTGCAACATTTTTTCTGTAGAATTTAGAACAGTCGTGCTTTTTTAGGCGATTTAGCACGAACCCTTTGTCTCCTCCACCCTCTGAAAAGGTGGATTTGCCCCGAGTCGCAAGGCTCGGGGCATTTTTTTCGCCCGCTATCATTCGGGTATGACTGCGAAAAATCTCAAACCCTCCGATTACCTGAAAAAAATCCTGAACGCACGCGTTTATGACGTGGCTACGGAATCAGCTTTAGAGCCTGCAAAGAATTTAAGCAAGCGCCTGCACAACACCGTTTTGCTTAAGCGAGAGGACCAACAAGCGGTGCACAGTTTTAAGCTGCGCGGTGCTTACAACAAAATGGCGCACCTCACGCCTGCGCAACTCAAAAAGGGCGTCATTTGCGCGTCGGCTGGCAATCACGCACAAGGTGTTGCCTTAGGAGCTAGCAAATTGGGGTGCCGCGCTGTGATTGTGATGCCCACCACCACACCACAAATGAAAATTGAAGCCGTGAAAGCTTTAGGCGCTGAAGTGGTCTTGGTGGGAGACAGTTACTCAGACGCTTTCAAACACGCCACGATGCTTGAGAAAAAATTGGGCATGACTTTCGTGCATCCCTTTGACGATCCCGAAGTGATTGCAGGCCAAGGCACCATTGCCATGGAAATGTTGCGCCAACACCAGGGGCGCTTGGATGCTGTGTTTGTAGCCATCGGCGGCGGCGGCCTGATTTCTGGTGTGGCCAATTACATCAAGGCCGTACGCCCCGACATCAAAGTCATTGGCGTGCAAATGAACGACTCTGACGCCATGATTCAATCGGTGACTGCCAAAAAACGCGTCACCTTGAACGATGTGGGTTTGTTTTCAGATGGCACAGCGGTGAAGTTGGTGGGCGAAGAAACTTTTCGCGTGACGCGGGGCCTGGTAGATGACTACATGACCGTTGACACCGACGCTGTGTGTGCAGCCATCAAGGATGTGTTTGTAGACACGCGCTCCATTGTGGAACCCGCTGGCGCATTGGCTGTGGCCGCCATCAAGCAGTACGTTGCCAAACACAAAACCAAAGGCGAAACCTACGCGGCCATTTTGTGCGGCGCCAACATGAACTTTGACCGACTGCGCTTTGTGGCAGAGCGCGCCGAAGTGGGCGAAGAACGTGAAGCCATTTTTGCCGTCACCATTCCGGAAGAGCGCGGCAGTTTCAAGCGCTTTTGCGAACTCATTGGCAACTTGCCAGGCGGCCCGCGCAATGTCACAGAATTTAACTATCGCATCAGCGATGCCGCCAAGGCGCATGTGTTTGTGGGCCTCACCACAGAAGGCGCCGGCGAGAGCACCAAAATTTCCAACAACTTCAAAAAGCATGGTTTTGAAAACTTGGATTTGACGCACGATGAATTGGCCAAAGAACATATTCGGCACATGGTGGGCGGTCATACCAGCTTGGCGCAAAACGAACGCCTCATGCGGTTTGTGTTCCCCGAGCGCCCCGGCGCTTTGCTCAAATTTTTGAACCTGATGCGCCCCGGCTGGAACATCAGCCTGTTTCACTATCGCAACCAAGGCGCAGATTACGGCCGCATATTGGTAGGCTTGCAAGTGCCTGAAAAAGACGACAAAGCTTTTGATAAATTCTTGAGTACCTTGGGCTACCCCTGGGTTGAAGAAACCCTGAATCCGGTCTACCGCATGTTCTTGCAACAGTCTGCTTAAATTCAGCAGAAAAAACAGGGCTGATTTTGTCAGCGCGTTGGCTTAGTTTTCGGCTTTAGGCAGTTCTAAAATGACTGTGGGTGTGCCTTGCTGGCTTGGCGCCAAGCGCGCAAGCCTGTGCCCCACAGAGTGTAAAACCCAACCTGGCGCTACCGTTTGGCCAGGCAAATAGGCCTTGGGCGGCTGGCCGTCAACCGCCAACAACGCACTGCCCCGACCTGAAGCGCCGGCCACCACGCCCAACAAGGTCCATTGGTGGTCTGATGACGCGCCAGTATTGGCGCCAGACTGGCCCTCTGCAGCTTTGGGCGCGCCCAAGGCAGCAGCCACATGACTGCTTTGAATGGCATTTTGAGCCGATGGAGAAGCCACAGCTTGAGTAGCGTTGGGCACCGTTGAAGGGGCCACAGAAATGCTTTGAATTTGCAAAATCCAGGCAACAGCTGTGTAAGCGGCCAAAGCCCCAAGTCCCAGCGCACAGAGCGCGGGCCAAAAGGATTTGGAGGGGCCTTGAATGACTTGCAACATGAGAGGATTATGATGGAGAAGTGTGAAAAAAAGCAGAGAGCCTTTTTGCAATGAAATTAGAAAATTCCAATTCAAGCCCTGATGTTCAAAATTTGAACACCACTAAGCCACTTCAGCACAGCCACGCCAAAAAACAGCGCGGGTTTACATTGATAGAGCTCATGGTGGTTTTGGCCATCATTGGCATCTTGGCAGCCTTGGTGGTGCCCAGCGTTTTAGGCCGTGCCGATGATGCCCGTGTGACAGCGGCGCGCACCGATGTGGGTAATTTGGCCCAGGCCCTCAAACTCTACAAACTCGACAACCAGCGCTTTCCCACAGCCGAGCAAGGTCTGCAAGCTTTGGTGGTCAGGCCGTCAGCCGAGCCCGTGCCTACCAACTGGAAAAGCTACTTAGACAAATTGCCAGCCGATCCTTGGGGCAGGCCTTATCAGTACCTCAACCCTGGCCTCAAAGGCGAGATTGACGTCATGTCGTGGGGCGCAGATGGTCAATCGGGCGGTGAAGGCGTGAATGCCGATATTGGCAGCTGGCAATAAATTCCGATGCGTGCATCACATGGCTTCACCTTAATTGAATTGCTGGTGGTCATTGCGCTGATTGCCATCGGCACTGCCGCAGTCAGCTTCAGTTTGCGCGACACCGCAGAAACCGTTTTGGAAAGAGATGCAGAGCGTTTGGCGGCTTTGTTTGAATCGGCAAGGGCGCGGTCAAGGGCTAGCGGTGTGCCCGTGAAATGGCATCCTCAGTCGCTCAACAACAGCGGAGCTCCAAGCGCTTTTGTGTTTGAAGGTTTGCCCCCTCAAACACTTTCAGAACAATGGCTGTCGCCGCAAATTCAAGTGGCCTCCAACGCCTTGGTGGTCTTGGGCCCCGACCCCATCATCGGGCCTCAAAGCGTTGCACTGCGTGTGAAAGATTTGCAACTTTGGGTCAGCACCGATGGGCTTAGGCCCTTTACAGTGAAGCGAGCAGCGCCGTGATTTTCAGATCTGCCGCTGTGCGTCCAAAATCACAATCCAACCAAGGCTTCACCCTCATTGAAGTGTTGGTGGCCTTGGGCATTGTGGCCATTGCACTCATGGCGGGCTTGCGCTCAACCGATGCGTTGAGCAAAAACGCGACGCGCCAATCTACCCAATGGTTGGCTCAAATTTGCGCTGAAAACGAATTCAGTCGCTTGCGTTTGTCTAGGCAAGTGCCCCCCGTGGGCGACAGCAGCGCCAGCTGCCTCCAAGCTGGCTTAGATTTGCAAGTGAATTTGACAGTGCAAGTCACCCCCAATCCCAATTTCAGAAGGGTTGACGCCAAGGTTGTACAACGCAATGGTTTAGAAAGTACGCCTTTGCTTCAGCTCTCAACGGTGATGGGGCGCTATTGATGGCAAGCACTGATCAGACATTTCCATCGCCAAAATGCAAAGCGTCCAAGCTCAAAGCCATTGCCGGTTTTACTTTGATTGAAGTTTTGGTGGCCAGCGCCATCTTGGCGCTCATGGCCCTCATTTCTTGGCGTGGTTTGGATGGCATGTCCAAGGCGCAAGTGGCCTTGCAAACTCGCAGCGATGCCAACCAAACATGGCAAGTCGGTTTGGCGCAATGGCGCACCGATCTTGACAACATGGTGACTTTGCAAAATACCCCAGCACTCGATTGGGACGGGCGTGTGCTGCG
>JBIIJK010000024.1:0-30796 GCA_044233865.1 Limnohabitans sp. | reverse complement strand
CCAACAATTCAAGCAACTCAGCTGCTTTGCCGGAAGGCATTCGCTTGGTCATTGAATTGGCTGACAACGCGCAAGTGCCAGGTAAATTGACATTGGACTGGGTGCGACCCACTTTCACGGTGGCCAAACAATGACCCCGCACTTGACTTCAAACCGCAAGACTCAAAGCGGCGCAGCTCTCATCAGCGCCATGCTGGTCGTCACCTTGGTGGCCACCTTGGCCAGTGTGGCGCTGTGGCAGCAATGGCGGCATGTGGAAGTAGAAAGTGCAGAGCGCCACAGGGTGCAGTCGTCTTGGCTTTTAAACGGTGCCCTAGATTGGTCTCGTTTGATTTTGCGAGAGGATGCCATGGCGGGCATGTCAGGCGGTGCAGGCAGCGGGGCCGGCAACTCTGACCATTTGGCAGAGCCTTGGGCATTGCCCCTGAAGGAGGCCAAATTGTCGACATTTCTGGCGCAAGATCAGCAAGTTCGCGAGGGCGACCCTGAAGTCTTTTTGTCGGGCCAAATTACCGATGCTCAAAGCCGCATCAATCTGACCAATTGGTTTGAGGCCAGCGACGGCAAAATCAGCGCCAAAATGAACGAGCCCATGCAACTGGCCCTTGTGCGGCTTTTCAATGTCCTAGATTTGCCCCGCGCCGAGCTAGAAAGACTGGCCGCCGCATGGCGTGCAGCAGCCCAATCGGCCCGCTTGTCAAACCCTGCAATGGGTCAGCCATCTCAAGGCATGGCCAGCGGCGCTTCCCTGCTTCCACAGCAAATCACACAATTGCAATGGCTAGGACTGAGCGCAGACACCGTGCAACGCTTATCACCCCATGTCACCATCTTGCCTGAGGTCACGCCCGTTAATCTGAACACAGCCAGTGCTGAAGTGATTTACGCCACGGTACCCGGCCTAGATCTGGCCGCAGCACAGCAATTTGTGCAACAGCGCGCGCGCGCGCATTTCAGCAACTTAACCGACGCCAGCAAGGCCTTGGGCGGCAAAACCCTGGAACCGCGTTGGCACACGGTAGGTACGCGATTTTTTGAAGTTTGGGGGCGTTTGCGCATGGAAGATCGAACCCAAGAGGAAACCGCCTTGATCTTGCGAGACACTGGCAATGTGACATTTGTGTGGCGGCAAAAAATTGCGGGCATACTCCCGCCCCCAAACCGCGAGTCGCTTCTACAATCAAGCCAGCCATGAGCACACTCATTTTTACGCTGCCGCTTCAGTCTGAAAGCGGCGCTTCCTATTCCCAAACAGTCTTGCCGACTCAAACGGCTGGCGCGCGCGACAAAGAAATTTGGGCCATCGTGCCTGCAGCGGCGCTTTCTTGGCACCGCGTCAGCTTGCCGGTGGGTCTTCAAAGGCAAGCCAGTCGCTTAAGCCCTGCGCTGCAAAGTTTGATGGAAGAGCCCCTGCTTGATGAACCCGAGGCCATGCATTTGTCCATGCAAGCTGATTGGGAGGCCAACTCACCAGGCTGGGTGGCCGCTTGCAACAAGGCTTGGTTAAAGCACCACTTGTCGCAGCTACAAACCATGGGCCATGTGGTGCACCGCATCGTGCCAGAGTGGGCACCCAGCACCGTCAAGGGCGAGGTTTCGGCTTGGGTCAGCGGCACGCCAGAAGACGCTTGGCTTTGGGTGAACAACGCTCAAGGCGCCTGGCGCTTGCCGCTTCTTGCAGGCTTGAGATATTGGGCCGAGCAGCTTCAGTCTTTGCCCAATGCTCAAGACATTCCCGCAAGAGTCGTCATACAGGCCGATCCTGCTGTAGCCGATCTTGCGCAAAATGCTTTGCGCCAATTGCAATCACACCATCAAGCTGAATTTTCGGAACGTTTCAATACATGGCGCATTGAAGTGGTCACTGCTGTTCAACGCTATGCAAAAGCCGGCGCAGCCAATTGGGACTTGGCGCAGTTTGAATTTGCAGCACACGGTTCTGCACGCTGGCTTCAAAAAGCCAATCGCCTCTGGCAAACTTTTGCCAAGGGTGAGGCATGGAAACCTGCGCGTTGGAGCTTGGCTTTGCTGGTGCTAGCCCAATGTGTGGGTCTGAACGTGGCGGCGTGGCAACTCAATGCGCAGGTCAAGTTGCAAAGAGATTTACAAAAATCCATCCTGACACAAGTTTTTCCGAATGTCACGGTGGTCGATGCGCCGCTGCAAATGGCCAAAGAACTAGAACGCTTGCAACGCAACTCAGGTGCCGTGTCAGCACGCGATTTTGAGTGGGTGCTGCAAGCAGTGGGTGCGGCCCTGCCTGCGGGCCAAAGTATTTCTAACCTTGACTATCAAGTGCAAGGCAATGGCGAAACTCGGCTGCAGGGTTTGCAATTGACTGAAGCGCAAAACAGCGAGTTTGCCAAGGCCCTTCGCAACCAAGGCTTGGACGCCCAACTCAATGGTGCGCAATGGCGCATCGTGGGCATGAAGGCAGGGTTTTGAGCATGAAATTTTTGAACATCTTTCAAGCGCTTCCTGATAAAGATCGCCAACGCCTTTTGGTCTTGGCCTCCGTATTTCTGGCCCTCATGCTTTGGACATGGAACTTGGCGCCCGCATTAAAAACTTTGCGCGAAGTGCCGCTTCAATTGTCGCAACTTGATGCGCAAACTCAGCAATTAAAGGCCATGCAAGCGCAAGCGCAGACTTTGCAAAAATCACCGCGCATCAAATCCAATGAAGCTGCCAGCCTTTTGCAAAAAGCAGCCTCTGAAGTTTTGGGCAACGGCGCCAGACTTAACATCGAAGGCACGCGTGCGACCCTCACACTGAGTGGTGTGTCTGCCGATTCACTGGCGCAGTTTGTGGCATTGGCAAGGACTCAGTCACAAACGATGCCCATTGAAGCGCACCTTCAAAAATTCTCGGCTTCTGGGTCGGCCAGCAAAGACAGCAAAGAACTTTGGCGCGGAGCGCTTATTTTGAGTTTGCCGGGCGGATAAAGATGCGCGCGAATCCATCACCCTTCAGCTTGAACCTTGGCGTCAACGCCAACGACAAGGTGCGCTTGCCATACAGTCAAAGAGGCTGGTCTTGGGCCGTGGTCGGCGCCGTCATGGGCGGCTTGATGGCATTGCTCGTTCATTTGCCAGCGCAGTGGCTTGCGCAAGCTTTGCTCAAGGCAACCCTTGGTCAAGTGCAACTTCAAGAGGTGCAGGGTTCGGTCTGGCAAGGCTCGGGCAAATTGGTTTTAACTGGGGGTGAAGGCAGTCGCGATGCCTTGGCATTGCCAGGCCGAATTCAATGGCAAACAGGCATGACATTGAATACTGCCAATCACCCTCAATTCAATTTCAATTTAAACGCACTCTGCTGCATGACCCAAGCCGCGCGGCTTTCATTGCAAGCCCCTGAGCGTCTTCAAGAGTGGCAATTGCAAGTAGGAGATCATCAATCTCAATGGCCTGCGCATTTGTTAAGTGGTTTGGGCGCGCCTTGGAACACCCTTGAACCCGAAGGCACACTCAGATTGGAAACCAAACAATTGCGAGTCAATTTCCAAACGCAGCCAAGTTGGCTCCAAGGCGGCATCACACTCACTGCAGAAAACATGTCGTCCAAATTGAGCACGCTCAAGCCCATGGGCACTTACCAAATTAATTTAGGGGGCGCTTCCGCCACCAACCCTGTGCCTTCCTTGTCCTTGACCACGCAGTCTGGCAGTTTGCTTTTAAGCGGCCAAGGTCAATGGCAAGGCTCACGCCTTCAATTTCGGGGCGAAGCCTCTGCCGTGCCTGAGCACGCAGCAGCTTTGTCAAATTTGCTGAACATCATCGGACGGCGCCAAGGGGCGCGCAGCTTGCTTTCACTAGGTTGAACACCATGGCTTCACAAACACATTCCTCCAACAACCTCACATTGCGCTTGCCGCGCTGGGCCATCTGTTTAGGCATGGCCTTGCCCTTCGTGTTGGGGGCCGTTGATGCAACAGCACAAGCCCCACAAGCCAACAAAAAAACCAGTGGCAATTCTGGCAACGTGCCCGCCAAAAAATCTCCAGAGCCCGTCACATTGAACTTCATCAATGCCGAGATTGACGCGGTGGCCAAAACCTTGGCCACTTTGTCTGGCCACAATGTGGTGGTTGACCCCCGGGTCAAGGGCACCATCACCCTGACCAGCAATGTGCCTGTGGCCCCTTCGCAAGCACTCAGATTGTTTGCAGCCCAATTGCGCACGCAAAGTTTTGCATTGGTCGAGTCGGCAGGTTTGTATTTGGTGGTTCCTGAGGCAGATGCCAAGTTGCAAAGTGGCGGTGTGTCTGCAGGCGCGGTACCGGCCTCAAATGGTCAAATCGTTACGCAAATTTTTCAGCTGAACCATGAGAGTGCCAACAATTTGGTGCCCATACTGCGTCCGCTCATCAGCCCCAACAACACCCTCAATGTGAACCCCGGCACCAATGCCTTGGTCATTACCGATTACGCCGACAACCTGCAACGCTTGGCGCGCATCATTGCCGCACTCGATGTGGCCAACGCCACTGGCGTAGAAGTCATTCCCCTTAAAAATGCTTTGGCCACAGATTTAGTTCCTATTTTGCAACGCTTGCTTGACTCTGGTGCGGCCAGCGGTGCGGCACCTGCGGCAGGCCAAACCGATGCCACTTTTAAAACCACTGTGTTGGCCGAGGCGCGAAGTAACTCGCTTATCTTGCGCGCCGCCAACTCGGCCCGCATGACGCTGGCCAGATCTTTGGTGTCACAACTAGACCAACCGGCAGACAAAGGGCCGAACGCCGCCAGCGGCAACATCCATGTGGTCTATTTGAAAAATGCCGACTCCACCAAATTGGCAGCCACTTTGCGTGCAGCCATCTCTGCACAGGGCAGTTCTGCGGGCGGCGCCAACAGCGCCATGACCACTGGCATGACCAGCAGCACCAACCCAGCCAACAACGCCGCAGGTGGTGGTGCCAACGCCAGTTTCAATAGCGCAGGCGGCCAACCCTCCACTGGCGGACAAATTCAAGCCGATCCTTCCACCAACTCGCTCATCATCACGGCACCCGAACCTCAATACCGACAACTGCGTGCAGTCATCGACAAACTTGACGCGCGCCGTGCGCAAGTTTTTGTCGAGAGTTTGATCGCTGAAGTCAGTGCAGAAAAAGCCGCCGAGTTTGGCGTTCAGTGGCAAGGGCCTTTGGGCGGCAAGGGCGATACCAACATCGGCCTTTTAGGCACCAACTTCAGAGTGGGTGGCGCTAACCTGATTGCGCTGGCTGCTCAAGGCGCAAGTGGCAATGTTGCGCCTTCGTCTGGCCTCAACATTGGTGTCGCTCACAACAGCAACGGCACCTACGTGCTGGGCTTTTTGGCGCGATTTTTACAAACTACCGGCGATGGCAATGTGCTGTCAACGCCCAACCTTTTAACGCTGGACAACGAAGAAGCCAAAATTGTGATTGGTCAAAACGTGCCGTTTGTCACAGGCCAGTACACCAACAACAATAACACTGCAGGCTCGGTCAATCCGTTTCAAACCATTGAGCGCAAAGATGTGGGCCTGACGCTGCGGGTGAAACCGCAGATCAGCGAAAACGGCACCGTCAAATTGCAAATTTACCAAGAGGTCAGTCGGCTTGATCCGGCCTCCATCAATTCCGCCACAGGCCTCATTACCAACAAGCGCTCCATTGAGTCCAGCGTGCTGGTGGAAGACGGCGGCATTGTGGTACTGGGCGGTTTGCTCCAAGATGACTTTGGTAACAGCCAAGAGCGTGTGCCCGGTCTGGGCGATGTGCCTTTGTTTGGCAATCTGTTTCGTGCCGACTCTAGAAGCCGCAAGAAAACCAATCTGATGGTGTTCTTGCGACCTGTGGTGGTGCGCGATGGCGCTGCCACAGAAAGTTTGTCCTTAAGCCGTTATGAACAAATGCGCAGCGTTCAAATGGACGTTCAGCCTACCGCCGGCACCGGCATGCCCGCCATTGGCTCACCCGTCTTGCCAGAAAACTCGCGCAAACCTTAATGGCACACCGCTACCCGCTCCCCTACGCCTTTGCGCGGAGCCACCAACTTTTGTTGGAGGACGACGGTACACGCCTCACGCTTTGGCTTTGCCCAGAGAGTGGGCCCAATGCCATTTCTGAAGTTATGCGCAAATGGGGCCATGCTGAGTTGTCTTTGGACATTGCACGCGAAGACACATCAGATCTCAGACAGCGTGTCAGCAAAGCCTATACCGCGCAATACGGCCCCGGCGAATCGAGTGCGGCTGCTGTGGTCAGTGAGGTGGAATCGGCCGCAGATTTGTCACGCATGATGCAAGAGCTGCCTGCTGTGGAAGACCTGCTAGAAACCAGCGACGACGCCCCCATCATTCGGATGCTCAATGCATTGCTCACCCAAGCGGCTCGCGATGGCGCCAGTGACATTCACATTGAACCTTATGAGCGCCACTCCAGTGTGCGCTTTCGGGTGGATGGCAACTTGCGCGAAGTGGTTCAACCCAACCGCGCGCTACACGCAGCCCTTATTTCTAGGCTGAAAATTATGGCCGAACTCGACATTGCCGAGAAACGCCTGCCTCAAGATGGCCGCATCAGTTTGCGTTTAGGGTCACGCGCGGTCGATGTCCGAGTTTCCACATTGCCCAGTGCACACGGCGAGCGTGCGGTATTGCGCTTGCTCGATAAATCTGAAACTCGATTGAGTCTTGAATCAGTCGGCATGCAAGGTGCCACCCTGCAACGCTTTCAGCAATTGGTCACCCAACCCCATGGTTTGATTTTGGTCACCGGCCCTACCGGCTCTGGCAAAACCACCACGCTGTATGCAGCACTGCAAAGCTTGGACGCTACTGGCAGCAACATCATGACGGTGGAAGACCCCATTGAATATGAGTTGGCAGGCGTAGGGCAAACACAGGTGAATTCGAAGATTGATTTGACCTTCGCCAAGGCTTTGCGTGCCATTTTGCGACAAGACCCCGACATCATCATGATTGGTGAGATTAGAGATTTTGAAACAGCCCAAATTGCCATTCAAGCTTCCATGACGGGCCACTTGGTGTTGGCTACCTTACATACCAATGATGCGGTCAGTGCCGTCACACGGCTGACCGATATGGGCATTGAACCCTTTTTGTTAAGCTCTTCGCTGTTGGGCGTTTTGGCTCAGCGCTTGGTGCGAAAAGTTTGTACAGCTTGTCAGGGCCGCGGTTGTTCAATGTGCGGGCAAACTGGGTATGCCGGCCGCACGGGCATCTTTGAATTGATGACCACCGACGATTCACTACGTGCCCAAATTCATGCCAAACAATCTGAAGCCAGCCTTCGCGATGGCGCGCTGGCCGGCGGCATGGTGCTGATGCGAGAAGATGGTGAACGGCTGGTTCAATTGGGCATCACACGCCCAGAAGAATTGCTTCGCGTGACACGCGATTGATCTGAACAGCCCATGCCTGCCTATTCTTTTGAAGCACTGCAAAACGATGGTGTCCTGCGCAAGGGCGTGATCGAGGCCGACAGTGCCAAAGCTGCGCGCGGACAATTGCGCGCACAATCTTTGGTGCCATTGGCTGTGCAAGCGCTGGCTCAAAACGCTTCTGAGAAAAAAAGTATTTGGCAAACCAACATCGGCTCTGGCAAATGCTTTTCTGCCAATGCCTTGGCCGTTTGGACTCGGCAATTGGCCAGTTTGGTCGGCAGCGGTTTGCCCCTAGAGCGTGCCTTGGCCGCTTTAAGCGATGAAGCCGAATCAGAAAAGCAATCTCATTTGGTGGCCAACTTGCGCGCAGAAGTCAACGCAGGATTGGGTCTGGCCAAGGCCATGTCGCAGCACCCCAAAGAGTTTTCAGCTTTGTACACCGCGGTCATCAGTGCCGGCGAGCAAGGCGGCAATTTGGGCGAGGTGCTTGGCCAACTGGCAGACGATTTGCAAGATCAACAAACGCTCAAAGCCAAACTTTTAAGCGCATCTTTGTACCCTGCCATCGTGAGCCTCATTGCCTTGCTGATTGTGATTTTTCTGCTCAGCACCGTCGTTCCGCAAGTGGCGCAAGTGTTTTCTGGTAGCCAGAGAAAGTTGCCCGCACTCACGGTGGCCATGCTGGCCCTCAGTGATTTCGTTCGCAACCACGGATGGACCGTTGCACTGTTGCTGGGCTTGAGTTGGCTCGGATTTCAGCAAGCCATGAAGCAACATGCTTTGCGCCTGCGCTTTGACGCTGCCGTTTTGCGTTTGCCCATTGTGGGCAGACTGGCCACAGGTTACAACACGGCTCGCTTTGCCAGCACGCTGGCCATGCTCACTGCGGCGGGCGTGCCCATCTTGAAGGCCATGCAATCGGCCGCCGACACCCTCTCCAATCAGGCCATGCGAGAAGATGTGCTCGACGCCTTGATCTTGGTGCGTGAAGGCGCCCCATTGGCCATGGCCATGGGTCAGAAAAAACGCTTTCCCAGTTTGCTCTCCATGTTTGCGCGCCTAGGCGAACAAACCGGTCAACTGCCGCTCATGTTGCAACGCGCGGCCCAACAACTTTCGGTCGATGTGCAGCGCCGTGCCTTGGCCTTGGCCACCATTTTGGAGCCCTTGCTCATTGTGGCCATGGGCGGTGTGGTCATGCTGATAGTGTTGGCGGTACTGATGCCCATCATGGCCTTGAATCAATGGGTTCGATAACAAGGAGCATGCCATGGCAGCCAGCCTAGACGGTCAGTTGGTGGTAGCGATTTCATCGCGCGCCTTGTTTGATTTTGAAGAAGAAAATTTGGTCTTCGAGCAAAGCGACGACCGTGCCTACATGAAGCTGCAGTTGGAGCGACTTGAAGAGCCCGCCAAACCAGGCGTTGCTTTTTCTTTGGTGAAAAAACTCTTGGCCTTCAACGATGCCACAACCCAAAGGGTTGAGGTGGTCATCTTGTCGCGCAACGACCCCGTGTCGGGCATGCGTGTGTTCAGATCGGCGCAGCACTATGGCTTGTCGATTCAACGCGGCAGTTTCACGCGTGGACAGTCGCCATGGCGGTATTTAAAACCTCTCAATGCCAATTTGTTTTTATCGACGCACCTCTCAGATGTTCGCGCCGCCTTAGACGCTGGCGTTCCTGCCGCGCAGGTCTACCCTCATTCTGCACACGCGTCTGAAGCGCACCCGCATGAAGTGCGCATTGCATTTGACGGAGATGCTGTTTTATTTTCCGATGAAGCCGAGCGTGTTTTTCAATCTCAAGGCCTGTCTGCATTTCAAGCGCACGAACATGCCAAGGCCTCACAACCCTTGCTGGCTGGGCCTTTCAAGCCTTTGCTGGCCGCCCTTCACAGGCTTCAGCAAGAAGGCACACCAGCGATTCGCGTCAGAACTGCTTTGGTAACGGCCCGCAGTGCGCCCGCACATGAGCGTGCCATTCGGACCTTGATGGAATGGAACATCGAAGTCGACGAGGCTATGTTCTTGGGCGGTTTGCCCAAGGGGGAGTTCCTCAAAGAGTTTGAGCCCGACTTTTTCTTTGACGATCAAACGGGTCACATTGAATCGGCAGCGCAGCATGTGCCAGCGGGGCATGTAGCCAGTGGCATCAGCAACCCACCGACAAACAGCGCGCCTGGTAAGGACGCTAAAAATTGAACTTCAAGTTTCCGATGAATTGACCGGCGTGGGTTCTTCTTTTCTGCGGCCTTCGCGTCTTGCAATCCAAACTGTGGAAACCAAAATAACTGCAGCGCCCAGCCAAGTCCATTGACTTGGAAAATCGCCAAAGACCAGCCACCCCAACAGAGAAGCCCACACCAAGTCTAAGAACCTGAGTGATTGCGTGGCAGAAATATCGGCCACGCTGAAGGCCTTGGTCAGGCTGTAATGGCCGATGGTGCCCAGCACGCCTGCCACCATAAAACCACCCCATTGCCAAAGCGTAGGCGCTTGCCAATTCATCAAAGCCAATGGCAAGCTGAACAAGGTCACAGTGATCGATTGCCACATCACAATGACACCGGGTTTTTCAGTTCTGGTTAAATGTTTGGTGATCAAAAAGGAGGCCGCAAACACAGGCGATGAAGCCAGCATGACCAAGTTGTACCAACCTCCTGTGCCCGACAAGTTAGGGACCACCACCACCAACACGCCTGCAAATCCAATCGCTGCCGCGATCCATCGGTCTTTGCGCATAGGCTCACCCAAAAACCACGCGGCACCCAGCATGATGAAAATAGGACCGGTGAAGCCAATGGCGGTCATGTCGGCCAAGGGGATTTGGGGCAATGCAACGAACCACAGCATCAAGCCAATGGTGTGAACGCCGCCACGCCAAAACTGCCCCTTCATATCGACTGGCACATAGGCAGCCAGCCCTTGGTGCCACAGCAATGGCAACATGACTAGCAGGCCACAAAAATAACGAAGAAACTGCGCCTCAAAGGGATCCATTTGCATGGAAAAACTTCGGGCAATGGTGTTCAGCAAGGAAAAAGCCAAACCACCCAGCGCCATCCAGGCCATGCCTCGAACAGGTCCTGGCAATCGTTCAAAACGACGAGAGTTTTGTAAACGCGCGAGAGTTAAAAAGCGCTGAAGTGAGGTAGGAACAAATCTGGACACCCATGGACTATAAATGACAGCGGTATGACGCCAAGTCTCATGGGTTACCAATGCTTAACTGTTTTTCAAAGCCTCAATGCGCTCTTCAATGGGAGGGTGCGTTGAGAACAACTGCCCAATGCCACCTGCAATGCCCATGGCCGCCATGCTCTTTGGCAACTCGGCTGTGTGCAAGCCCCCCAATCGGGCCAATGCGTTCATCATGGGTTGCTTGCGGCCCATCAACTCGGCTGCACCAGCGTCTGCGCGGAATTCACGCTGACGGCTGAACCAGGCCACCACAATGGCGGCCGCAAAGCCCAACACAATGTCAAGAACAATGGTGGTGATCCAGTAGCCCATGCCAGGGCCGGTGTTTTCAGAGTCGTTCTTGCGCAAGAAGCTGTCGACGGCATAACCCACCACTCTGGACAAGAAAACCACAAAGGTATTCATGACGCCTTGAATGAGGGCCATGGTGACCATGTCGCCATTGGCAATGTGGGCCACTTCGTGCGCCAACACGGCCTCGATTTCATCGTGGTTCATGTTTTGCAACAAGCCGGTAGAGACTGCAACCAATGCAGAGTTCTTAAATGCACCAGTTGCAAAAGCGTTAGGGTCGCCTGGAAAGATACCCACTTCTGGCATGCCAATGCCCGACTTGTCGGCCAGTTTTTTCACTGTATCAACCAACCACTTTTCGTCGGCATTGCTAGGTTGCGCAATGACTTGAACGCCCGAGCTCCACTTGGCCACAGGCTTGCTGATGAGCAATGAAATGAAGGCGCCACCAAAACCCATGATCAGGGCGAAGCCCAGCAAGGCGGTTAAATCTAGGCCATTGGAAGTGAGGAAGCGATTCACGCCGAGCAAGCTGGCCACAACACCCAGCACCAACACCACAGCCAAGTTGGTCAGTACAAATAAAATAATGCGTTTCATGAGGAATTTAAATTCACCACCCAGCGAATGCCAAGTGCACACTCCGAATGTTAGGGGGGACGCCAACAAAATCAAGTGCGCCCATTTAATTCCTCAAAATTGAACGGAATTAGCTGGCTTTGGGCGGGCGAAAGACCTGCGTATCTGCATAAAAATCGGGGGTTTCATTGGCGGGCCACCAAGCAGGTATCCCTAAAACAGGCGTTGGCAAAAAAGGTTTGGTCGCCAGTTTTTCAGGCTTTAGGTCTTGCGCCAACCAGGCATCCCACTCAGCCAACGGCAACTCAGATGGCACTCGCCATAAATGCACTGTGATGGCCTTGTAGGGTTTGACCAGTTTTTCTAAAGCAGCGTGGCCAAATATGACAACTTGGGCCGCTTGCCAACTGGGTTTCAATTTGACAAATGCAGTCTGCCAATCACGCGCGTTCAAAGCATCCCAAATTGAGTCTGGCAATTGAATGAGCGCTGCATTTTCATCAAACACAGTCACGGCATCTCGCACCGACCCGCGCACGGCACCCACACCTTGCGCTCGAATGGCATCTGCTTGAACTTGGTTCAATCTTTTTTTGGCCAAGGGAAATTTCATCCAACACATGGCGTTGAAAAAATCGTGCAAGCCATCGCGCGTGGGAACCGTTTGCGTCTCGTGGATGAACTGCTCATACGCCCGCCCTTCCGGCAAATCCGATTGCGGCACGAACTGAACCGAACAAGTTGGCTCGTACTTTGTACCTTGTTCAATGTCATGCTGCTTGCGCAACTGCAAGGATGCATTGCAGGCTTGCTCGACCGAAGCGCCCTGCTTCACTTGCTGCGCAATCCATTCGCCTTGCTCGCGCCAAGGCGTGAGCCAAGGCGCCGTCCAATCGATGTCGTTCAGGCCATGCGCCATGGCAAGGCTTCGCCAGACCGAAGGGGCTTGAGCTCAGCTTCACCAAAGGGATAGCTTTCTTGCGGCGTCCAAGATTCTCGCTTCAACGTGATGTGGCCTTGGTTACGAGGCAAGCCATAAAAGTCGGCTCCATTGAAACTGGCAAAGGCCTCCAATTGGTCCAATTTACCCACGCTGTCAAAGGCCTCGGCATACATTTCCATGGCGGCGTGTGCGGTGTAACAACCCGCACAGCCAGAGGCGTGTTCTTTCAGATGCGCTGGGTGCGGCGCGCTGTCGGTACCCAAGAAAAATCGGGCATTGCCTGAAGTGGCAGCATGGAGCAAAGCCACACGGTGCGTTTCGCGTTTGAGCACCGGCAGGCAATAGTAATGTGGCCGAATGCCACCCGTGAAAATGGCGTTACGGTTGTAAAGCAAGTGGTGCGCCGTCAGCGTAGCAGCCATGTAGCGATCAGCTGACATCACATAGTCTGCGGCATCTTGGGTGGTGATGTGCTCAAACACAATTTTGAGTTCTGGAAAATCGCGGCGCAATGGAATGAGCTGCGTCTCAATGAAAACCGCTTCGCGGTCAAACAAATCAATGTCGCTGCTGGTCACTTCACCGTGAACCAATAAGAGCATGCCCACTTTTTGCATAGCAGCCAGTGTGGGGTAAATCTTTTTCAAATCGGTGACGCCCGCATCGCTGTTGGTGGTGGCGCCTGCAGGGTACAACTTGCATGCCACCACGCCAGCGGCTTTGGCCTTCACAATTTCTTCGGGTGGCAAATTGTCAGTGAGGTACAAAGTCATGAGCGGTTCAAAATCAATGCCCTTAGGCACTGCAGCCAAGATGCGTGATTTGTATTCAAGTGCCAAGGCAGCCGTGGTGACGGGCGGCTTCAAATTGGGCATGATGATGGCGCGGCCAAATTGAGCGGCAGTGTGCGGCACCACAGTCTGAAGTACAGCGCCATCGCGCACATGCAAATGCCAGTCGTCAGGCCGAGTGATTGTCAGATTGTTTGTCATGGTCCTCTTTCATTTCAGATTTGATGCTTTGCAAAGATTGCAGAAATTCAAGCGCTTTGGCATGCAACACTTCGCCAGCCGGTGTGAGTGTGGTGGGATATGAACTGCGGTTGATCAAGTCAGCCTCGGCCCAAGCTTCAAGCGATTGAATGCGCCTAGAGAAGGCCGATTGGGTGACATGTCGCAACTGGGCAGACCGGCTGAAACTGCGTGTTTCAGCCAAGCTCACAAAGTCTTCAAGCCACTTGGTATCCATGCACGCATTATCCCGCAGTTGCCTCTTCAGAGCTGACCTCGGAGTTTTGCTGCAAAGCCCACATTTGAGCGTATCGGCCATTGAGTTGCAGCAGGTGGGCGTGGTTGCCCCTCTCAATGATGTGTCCGGCTTCCATGACCAGTATTTCATGGGCATCCACCACAGTAGACAAGCGGTGGGCAATAACCAGCGTGGTTTTGTTTTGGGCCGCGCTGGCCAACTCGGCTTGAATGGCACGCTCATTGGCCGAGTCGAGTGCCGATGTGGCTTCATCAAAAACCAAGATGGGCGGATTTTTGAGCAGCGTTCGTGCAATGGCCACGCGCTGCTTTTCACCGCCAGAGAGTTTCAAGCCGCGCTCACCCACTGAGGTGGCATAGCCCTTGGGTGTAGAGGCGATGAAATCGTGAATGCGTGCCGCTTTGGCCGCTGTTTCAATTTCTTCTTGTGTTGAGCCTGTGCGCCCATAGCCAATGTTGTAAGCCACGGTGTCGTTGAACAGCACGGTGTCTTGCGGAACGATGCCCAAGGCTTTGCGCACGCTGTGCTGGGTAACTTGCCGAATGTCTTGCTCGTTGATGGTGATGCGGCCTTGTTGCACGTCGTAGAAGCGAAACATCAAACGCGCCAGCGTCGATTTGCCAGAACCTGATGGGCCCACCACAGCCACTGTTTTGCCCGAAGGAATTTCAAAACTGATGTTGTGCAAAATGGGCCTGTCTGGCTCATAAGCAAACGACACCGATTCAAACTTCAAAAGTGCACCGTTTTCGCAATTCAACTCAGTGGCGTTGGGCATATCTGCTACTTCGCGCTCCCGGTCCATCAGCACAAACATTTTGTCCAAGTCAGTCAGGCTTTGCTTGATTTCGCGGTATAGCACGCCCAAGAAATTCAGAGGGATGTAGAGCTGAATCATGAAGGCGTTGATCATGACCAAGTCGCCCAAGGTCATGCGTCCCTCAACCACACCTTGCGTGGCGCGCCACAGCATGGCGACCAAAGCCGCAGCAATGATGAGCTGCTGGCCTGTGTTGAGCAAGGACAAAGAAGTTTGCGACTTCAAACGTGCTTTGCGCAGTCGTTCTAAACTTTCGTCATACCGATTGGCTTCATAAGCTTCGTTGCCAAAGTACTTCACGGTTTCGTAATTCAGCAAGGAGTCGATGGCTTTGGTGTGCGCTGCCGAATCAAACTCGTTGGCTTCTTTTCTGAAATGCGTACGCCACTCGGTAATGCGCACTGTGAAGAAAATGTAAAAACTCAGGGCTGCCAATGTGATCCATGCAAACCAAGCGTCAAACTTAACAGCCAAAATGGAGAGCACCAGCGCCACCTCGATCAAGGTGGGCACAATGCTGTAGAGCGAATAAGAAATAAGCGATTCAATGCCGCGCACACCGCGTTCAATGTCACGCGTCATGCCGCCCGTTTGGCGGGCCAAATGGAAACGCAAACTCAAGGCATGTAAATGCTGAAAGGTCTCTAGGGCGATGGTGCGTGCAGCACCTTGCGTGGCTTTGGCAAAGACCAGTTCACGCAGTTCGGTAAACGCTGAGGTCATCAGCCGAAGTGCGCCATAGCCCACCAACAAAGCCACCGGCACCACCAAAATTTGAACGGGGTCATTGGGCTTGAAGCTCATGGCGTCGACCAAGTCTTTGAGTAACAGAGGCACACTGACATTGGCCAATTTGGCGCCCACCATGAACAGCAAGGCTGCGGCCACCCGCCATTTGTAAGTGAGCAAATAGGGCAGCAGCCTTTTCAGGGTTCTGCTGTCTGAATCTGGGAGGGTGTTGGCAGCTGGAGTGGCTGCGGGCGGAGAACTTTCACCGTGATGGCGCATGGGACACAATCTAAATCTAAATCAAGCCGCCATTGTGCACTTGTCTGAGACGGCGTCTCAAACGCTGTGTTCAAGAAGTGAGATAAGCAGCCGTACCCGTTGAAAGCAATTTGCCATCAGCACTGCAAAATTCCATTCTTGCATTGCCTACGCGAGCGCCTACGCGCATGGCCTCTGCATGGATGGTAAATTGATCGCCAATACCTGGACGCAGAAAATCAATGCGCAAATCAATGGTGCTGTGGCGCGTAAAGCGTTCCAATCGTTTGGCAACGGGTTCGTCCATGTGTTTGGCACCCATTGCGGCCATGACGGCCAAACTGCCCATGGCGTCAAGGACAGCACTGATAACACCCCCGTGAATGCGGTGGTACGCAAAGTGCCCCACCAACTCTGGCTTCATGGCCAAGCTGGCCACAATGCCTGTGGCCTTGATACTTTCAACCTTCAAGCCCATCCATTGATTGAAAAGAATTTTCTCTTCGTAAATGTCGCGCAAGGCTGCGATGAACTCTGGCTCAAATTCAACATCGGTGGGAAGGTCTGAGCGCGAGGAAGTCATGGAGGGTCTAAGTTGGCAGAAGAACTTAGATTTTAGAGAAGTCTGGCTTGCGTTTTTCCATGAAGGCACCAAAAGCCTCACGTGCAGCGGGCTCTGACAGCATGCGCCTGAAACTTTGTCCTTCTTCGCCCATGCGCTCTATCAAGGCTTTAGATTGCCCGCCCTTCATGAGGCGCTTGGTTTCAATCAAAGCAGACAGAGGCTTGGCTGCCAATTTCTTGGCCTGGGCCTGAGCATGGCCATTGACTTCTGTAGGCGGCACCACGCGATTGACCAAACCAATTTCCAAAGCTGCTTCAGCAAAGAAGGCCTCACCCAAAAGCAAAGCTTCTGCGGCGCGGTGGTAACCAAACATTTGCGGCGCCAGCATGCTGGATGCAAATTCGGGGCACAAGCCTAAATTGACAAAGGGCATAGAAAAGGCAGCGTTGTCTCCGGCGTAGACCAAATCGCAGTGAAACAACAAGGTGGTTCCAATACCAACCGCCGGCCCTGCCACTGCGGCAATCACAGGTTTTTCAAACATGGTTAAGGCGCGCATGAAATGAAAAACAGGCGAGTCAACGGTGGAAGGCGGCTTGTTTAGAAAATCGCCAATGTCATTGCCTGCGCTGAAAATACTCTCGTGGCCTTGAATGACCAAAACCCGTATGGCGGCATCGGCTTGCGCTTGGTCAACGGCTTGCGCCATGGCGGCATACATGTCACCTGTGATGGAATTCTTTTTGTCTAAGCGGTTGAAGGTGAGGGTCATCACACCTGCATCGATGTGGGTCAAGATATCGGACATGGCGTAGCTTCTTTCAAAAAATAAAAGTGGTGATGGGCGAATTAAGGAACACGTACCCAAGTCTGAGTACGGCCAATTGGGCCAAATGAACCGCGCACCTCTAACTTGGCGCCATTTTCAATAGGCGTTAAGCGCAAGGCATAGGTTCTGCCATTTTCAGGATCCAGAATTTCGCCATCTTCCCAAACATTTTTGCCACTGGCTTTTTTGGCACCGCGAATGATTTCTAAACCGACCACGGGTTGGTTTTTGCGATCATCGCTGCACTTGTCGCACTTTGCGGCAGGGTCTGCATCTTTGCGAAGTATTTTTTCTACGCGACCCTTCATCACACCTTGCTGCTCAAAAATAATCACCACGCTTTTGAGTTCGCCGGTTTTCTCATCAGAGGTCTGCCACTGGCCCACAGGCGAATTGGCCATCGCAATAGGCATCAAGAAACATGAAGCCATTAGGGCACCGATTTTCAAAATGCGCGTTGAGAAGTTGTTTGTTGTCATCGGTTCATCCAAAAAATTTAATTCAAGGTAGTTCAAGCCAAGGCCAAATCAGTGTCCATTAAAACATCAGCACCGGAACGTGCTGTGTTCATCAGGCTTAAAGTTTCAGGCAGCAAGCGTGCAAAGTAAAAACGCGCAGTTTGTAATTTGGCTTTATAGAACGGGTCGGGACGCTGAGCATCCTCCTCTGCAGCGGCAATTTTGGCCAAGGCCACTTGCGCCATTCGCGCCCAAAAGTAGGCAAACACCAAATGACCAGCGACTCGCAAATAATCAACCGAAGCCGCACCCACTTCATCGGCATTGCCCATGGCCTTCATGCCAATTTCGGTGGTGAATTGCGTCATCTTCTGGCCTAAATCTGCCAGCGGTTTGATGAACTCGGCCATGGCTTCGTTGCCCATTTCTTGGGCAACCAGTTTGCCAATCAACTTGCCAAACTTTTGCAAGCTGGCACCTTGATTACCCAGCACTTTGCGACCCAGCAAATCAAGTGACTGAATGCCATTGGTGCCTTCGTAGATCATGTTGATGCGTGCATCGCGCACGTATTGCTCCATGCCCCACTCTTTGATGTAACCATGGCCACCAAAGACTTGTTGGCACATGGTGGTGGCCTGAAAACCGTTGTCAGTGAGAAAGGCTTTCACGATAGGCGTCAGAAGCGCCAGAATTTCTGCAGAATCGGCGCGAACCTTTTCGTCGGGGTGGTTCAATTCTTTGTCGATAAGGAGTGCGCCATAACAAGCCAAGGCACGACCTCCTTCGGCATAGGCCTTGGCAGTGAGCAGCATGCGCCTCACATCGGGGTGAACCAAAATAGGATCGGCTGGCTTGGAGGGCGCTTTCACGCCCGACAGGCTGCGCATTTGGATACGATCTTTGGCGTAGGCCAAGGCGTTTTGATAGGCCACTTCGGTCAAGCCCAAAGACTGATTGCCCACTCCCAGACGCGCGCCGTTCATCATGACAAACATGGCGGCCAAACCTTTGTTGGGTTGCCCCACCATGACGCCTGTTGCACCGTCTAGCACCATCTGACATGTGGCATTGCCATGAATGCCCATCTTGTGCTCTAAACCGCCGCAATAGATGCCATTGCGCTCACCCATGGCGCCATCGGCCTTCACGTTGAATTTGGGGACGACAAACAAGCTAATGCCTTTGCTGCCCACGGGCGCATCGGGCAAGCGAGCCAACACCAAGTGAACAATGTTGGCTGCCAAGTCGTGCTCGCCCGCACTGATGAAAATCTTTTGACCTGTGAGGCGGTAAGTGCCATCGGCCTGCGGCTCGGCCTTGGTGCGCAGCATACCCAAATCAGTGCCGCAGTGGGGTTCGGTCAGGCACATGGTGCCAGTCCACTCGCCGCTAGTGAGCTTGGGCAAGTACATGTCCTTTTGCTCTTTGGAGCCATGGGCAGACAAGCATGCATGCGCACCATGCGACAGGCCGGGGTACATGGTCCAAGCTTGGTTGGCAGAATTCAACATTTCAAAGAAGCACTGATTGACCACGAAGGGCAAGCCTTGGCCGCCATATTCTTCTTGTGCGCTGAGTGCTGCCCAACCACCCTCCACATATTTTTCATAGGCTTCTTTGAAACCTGCGGGTGCCTTCACTTCATGCGTGTCGCGATCCAATTTGCAGCCCTCTTCATCGCCAGACACATTCAAGGGAAACACGACTTCAGCCGCAAATTTACCGCCCTCTTCCAACACGGCATTGATGGTGTCAGCGTCGGTCTCAGCGTGCTTGGGCATGGCTTTCAATTCATTTTCCAAATCGAGCAATTCATGCAAGACGAACTGAAGATCACGCAGGGGAGGAACGTAGCTTGGCATGGTTAACTTTCAAAAAATTCAATGCAAATAAAAAAGTTGAGGTGTTGCGTTTTGCGGGAATATCAAGCTTGATTTCGCGCCACAATTTCGGAAAAGCCTTTGCGGGCGCGATCTGCTGCGCCGGGGTTGCGAAGAAATCTGGCTTCGTAGTGCAATGCCAAGATGAGGCCGTGAATTTCAAAGGCCACCTGCAAGGGATCAGCCTTGGCGGTCAGATGTTTTTCGACTTGCGCTTGTGCCACCGAACGTTGCAAGGCGTTTTGCCAAGTGTTGACCGATGACGCCAGCGCATCGCGCACAGAGCCAGGCCGGTCATCAAACTCCACGGCACCACTGATGTAAATGCAACCCGAATCAATTTCAGTGGTGGTGCGCTGCATCCAGTTGTCAAACAAAGACTGCAATCGGGGCAAACCACGCGCACAACTGAGGGCTGGGTAAAAAACTTCGCTTTCAAACTGATCGTGGTATTCGCGGATGACTGAGATTTGCAATTCTTCTCGCGAACCGAAGTGGGCAAATACGCCCGACTTGCTCATGCCCGTGACTTCCGCCAGAGCGCCAATGGACAGACCTTCCAAACCAATTTGTGATGCCAAGCCCAAAGCCGCATTGACGATGGCGGCCTTGGTCTGACGACCTTTCATCAAGGTTCGCCCACTGCCTTCATCGCTGGCTTGAGACGCTTGAGGGACTTGAGAGAGTGAGGTGATGTGTCTAACGGTCATGTTGTGCATGTCTTCAAAATAGAACGCCCGTGCTATTTTGCATGAAAAAGAAAGATCCAGCACAAAGAAAAGGCGAATCAGGGTTATTCCCGATTCGCCTGGTTTGCCGTCATTTCAAACGGCAGGGGTGAAAACGCTTACTTTGAAGCTTGGCGTTTGAAGGCCACAACCTTTTGCATTTGTTCACCAAGACCTTGGATGCCAACATGCATCACGTCGCCCTTTTTCAAGAACACGGGTGCGGGTTTACCGTCCTTCTTCACGCCCATGCCCACACCGGGTGGGGTGCCAGTAGTAATGACGTCACCGGGCTCGAGGGTCATGAACTGGCTGACATAGCTGACCAATTTGGTCACCCCAAAAATCATGGTTTTGGTAGAGCCATCTTGCATGCGCTGGCCATTCAAGTCCATGTACATCTTCAGATTTTGCGGGTTGGGCACTTCGTCTTTGGTGACCATCCATGGGCCGATGGGGCCGAAGGTGTCGCAACCCTTGCCCTTGTCCCAAGTACCGCCCATTTCGAGTTGGTAGGCGCGTTCGCTCACGTCATTGACGGTGCAATAGCCTGCCACATAGTCGAGCGCTTCTTTTTGCGACACGTAACTGGCACGCTTGCCAATCACAATGCCCAATTCCACTTCCCAATCTGATTTCAAAGAACCCTTGGGCAACATGACATCATCGTCTGGGCCTTGAATGCAAGAAGTGGCCTTGATGAACACAATAGGCTCTTTGGGAATAGGCATGTTGGCTTCAGCCGCGTGATCGGCGTAGTTCAAACCAATGGCAATGAACTTGGGCACATGAGACACGGGGCATCCCATGCGCGGTTTGCCTTTGACCAAGGGCAACTTGTCAGTTT
Organism: Limnohabitans sp.; assembly: GCA_044233865.1. Classification (GTDB taxonomy): domain Bacteria; phylum Pseudomonadota; class Gammaproteobacteria; order Burkholderiales; family Burkholderiaceae_C; genus Limnohabitans_A. The sequence continues at coordinate 10,016 of JBIIJK010000024.1, read as the reverse complement.
TAAGTTTAGCCAACTTGGCCAAGACTTTATCGGACAGCTGTTCAGGACCGATGTCTGACACCACGCCACTTAAGTCACGCAATTTGCCAGCGGCATCAATCAGGCCTGGTTTTTCTTTGCCGGGTTGGCCGTAACGCACGAGTTTCATGAGAACTTCCTTTGATGAATGATTCAGTAAAAATTAGGTAATAGATGCAATACGCAACATTGAAAAAATCTGATTGTGATCGAAATCGAATCAGTAGGTAGACCGTCCACCAGACAAATCGAACACAGCACCGGTGGAGAATGAGCAATCTTCGGTCAACAGCCAAGTCACCATGGCCGCCACTTCTTCTGTTGTGCCAAAACGGCCCATGGGAATTTTAGACAACATAAACTGAATGTGCTCAGGCGTCATCTGATCAAAAATAGCCGTTTTGACGGCAGCCGGCGTGACGCAGTTGACACGCACATGGCTGCTGGCCAATTCTTTGCCCAGCGATTTGGTGATGGCCATGACCGCCGCCTTGCTGGCACTGTAAGCGCTGGCATTGGGGTTGCCATCTTTGCCAGCCACTGAAGCAATGTTGACGATGCGGCCCGCAGGACGCTCTTTCAAATGCGGTGTCCATTCACGGCAGCAATAAAACACACCATTGACGTTCACATCCATGACTTGTTGCCATGCATCGACGGGGTAGTTGGCCACTGGCGTCACGGGGCCAGTAATGCCAGCGGAATTGACCACCGCATCGACGGGGCCGATTTTCAAAGTAGCCTGTGTGGCGGCAACCACTGAGGCATGTTGCGACACATCGACTTGCACACTGTGTACTGATCCGGGGTGCTTCAAACTAGCAACAGCTTTGGCCATGCCGGCCTCATCGCGATCCCACAAGGTAACGCTGCCGCCTGAGGCCAGCACACGTTCTGCAATGGCATAACCCAAGCCTGTTGCGCCGCCCGTGATGACCGCATGGCGGCCTTTCATGTCGTATTGATTCATAAATTTTTGAAGTGGTTGTGAGATTGAAATGATGGATTGAAATGTTCAGATGGTCATGCCGCCATCGACCATGTAAGCGTTGCCCGTTGCAAAAATGGCTTCGTCTGAGGCCAAGAAAACAATGATGGGGGCAATTTCATGGGCTTGCGCCAAGCGCCCCATAGGTTGGCGGGCAATGAAGTTTTTGCGCGCTTGAACCGGATCGGCTTCTGCATTGATGCGATCATGCAAAGAAGGTGTTTCAACAGTGCCAGGGCAAATGGCGTTACAGCGAATGCCCTTGGTCACGTAGTCGGCGGCCACGCTTTTGGTGAGGCCAATGACGGCGGCTTTGGACGCGCCATAAATGAACCGATTGGGCAAACCACGCACGCTAGAGCACACGCTGGCCATGTTAATGATGCTGCCACCACCTTGCTCTAGCATTCTAGGCAACACGGCTTGAATCATCCAAAACTGCGCGCGCGCATTCAGATTGAATGCAAATTCCCAGTCTTTGTCGTTAGCTTGCAAAATGGTGCCGCCATGAACCACGCCTGCGCAATTGAACAGCGCGTCAATGCGCGGAATGAGGGCCACTTGCTTGTGAATGTCATCTTTGTTCATCACATCAAGGACGGCCGTGTGAACATTGGCAACGCCTGCATAGCTTTTGAGCAATTCAGGGTTGACATCGGTGGCCCAGACTGTGGCGCCCTCTGCTGCCATGGCCATGACCGCAGCGTGACCAATGCCTTGGCCCGCAGCAGTTACCAAAATGTTTTTGTTTTTAAGTCGCATGTTTGATCTCCAAATAAATCTTTTGCCGTTTTTGAATGGCATCCCAATTCCAATCAATGCCCAAACCATGTGCATCCGGCGGAATTGCAAAGCCGTTTTCAACTTTCATACGCGAGTGCGTAATGTCATCTAATTGAGGAATGTATTCCACCCAGGTGGCATTGGGCACTGCAGCACACAAACTGACGTGCAATTCCATCAGGAAGTGGGGGCACACGGGCACATCAAATGTTTCGGCCAGATGGGCCGTTTTGATCCAGGGTGTGATGCCGCCAATGCGGGACACATCGGGCTGAACCACGCTGCACGCACCCTGCTCTAAATACTCGCGAAATTGCATGGGGTGGTACATCGATTCGCCCACCGCGACAGGAATGCTGGTGTGCTCGCGCAAATGTCGGTGTCCACTGATATCCTCTGCAGGCAAGGGCTCTTCTAGCCATGCCAAATCAAGCCCGTCAAAGGCTTTGGCGCGGCGTACCACTTCTGCGCGGTGAAAGCCTTGGTTGGCGTCGGTCATGATTTCAAACCCAGGCCCAACTGCATCTCGCACAGCCGACAACCGGGCCACATCTTCGCTGACGTGGGGTCTGCCAATTTTGATTTTGGCGCCTTTGAAGCCGTCAGCTTTTGCTTTGAGGGTTTGCTCGACCAACACCTGGGGGGACAACTGCAACCAGCCGCCCTCTGTGGTGTAAAGCGGCACCCTGCTTTGGGCACCGCCCAACAATTGCCACAAAGGCAAAGCTTGGCTTTGAGCTCGCCAATCCCACAGCGCAGTGTCAACGCAGGCCAGCGCCAAGCTGGTCATGGCACCCACTGCCGTAGCATGCGTGTGAAAAAACAAATCTTTCCAAATGGCTTCAATGTGAACAGGATTTTTGCCCAACAGCCGCGGCACCAAATGGTCTTTGAGCAAGGCCACCACCGAGCTACCGCCCGTACCAATGGTGTAGGCATAGCCTGTAGCCTGGATGCCATCGCTGCAAACCAAAGTGAGCAAGATGGTTTCTTGGGTGACAAAGGATTGAATAGCGTCGGTGCGCTCAACCTTCGGCGGCAAGTTGACTTGACGCAAGTGAACGCGATCGATGGTGACTGAAGTCATGTGGGCGGAAAAATTGTTTGAGAAGAGTTCGGGTTTGTGCGTATCAAAACAGGCTTGACCCTCACTCCGGTTCCATGTGAAGATTGTGCAACTGGTCTGACCAATTGTCCAATTCACGTATTCCCTGACTTATTGAATTCAACGCACTGTCAATTCACCACTCACTCAAAGCCATTTTCCTCAGAACCTCACTGCCCTCATGTCAGACAAGCTCCTCGAACCTCAACGGCTTTACCGCCAAATTGCCAAACAAATCCAGACGCTTATTTCGTCTGGCGAGTTTGCAGTGGGTTCGCGTTTGCCTGCAGAGCGCGACTTGGCCACCCAACTGAAGGTCAGCCGTCCTTCGGTGCGCGAGGCCCTCATTGCTCTAGAAGTGGAAGGCGTCATAGAGGTCCGAACAGGTTCAGGCATTTACGTCAAATCACTTGGCAAACAAGGGCATGCCAAGGCAAGCAAACACAATGCGACGCTTGAATGGGGGCCGCTTGAGGTCATGCGGGCACGCTTCCTAATCGAGGCCGAAACGGCGGCCTTGGCTGCAGAAAACGCCTCGGCCAATGACCTGAAAGCCATGAGATTGGCCCTCAAAGGCATGCAAAAAGATGCCAAGGCGGGTCGCATACCCCGTGACCATGACATTGCGTTTCACATGGCCATTGCCAAGGCCTGCGCCAACAGCGTCATGCTCGACACGCTAGACCAATACCTTCAGGCCAGAACAGGCCCCTTGTTTGAACGCTTAGGTGATTATTTTGAATCACCCGCATCGTGGGCTGCCGCTATTTCGGAGCACGAAGCCGTGCTTCAAGCCATTGACACAAAAGACTCACAAGGCGCACGCAGAGCCATGCAAAAGCACTTGCGACAAGCCCACAAAAGATTCAGCGCTAGCTGGCGAAGCGCGCCCTCTCGTTCTTAGTTTTTCGCCAGCAAATCAAATTTTTTCTAACCACAAGGAGACAACATGACCACCAAACGAAATGCACTGAAATCGCTCGCTACGGCCAGCGCCATTGCGCTGGGCCTTTTAGGCGCCATGGGCAGCGGCGTTGCGCAAGCGCAAACCAAATTGAAATGGGCGCACGTTTACGAAACTTCTGAGGCTTATCACACTGAATCTGTGTGGGCTGCCGACGAAATCAAAAAACGCACCAACGGCAAATTTGAAATTCAAGTTTTCCCCGCCTCCACTTTGGGCAAAGAAACCGACATCAACCAAGGTCTTACCTTGGGCACGGTCGACATGATCATCAGCGGCCCCTCTTTTGCAGCGCGCGCTTATCCGCGTTTTGGCATTGCTTACTACCCCTTCATCTTCCGCGATGGCGACCACCTCATTGCTTACTCTAAGAGCCCCGTGTTTGCAGAGATGGTGAATGAGTTCCGTGCCAAAACTGGCATTCAGGTAACGGCCTACACCTACTACGGTGCGCGTCACACCACGGCTCAAAAGGCCTTTACAAATTGCGCCGGCATGAAGGGAATGAAAATTCGCGTGCCTGATGTGCCAGCCTACCGCGCTACGCCCGAGTCTTGCGGTGCCAACCCGACACCCATCGCTTTTGCTGAGGTCTATTTGGCACTTCAAAATGGCACAGTAGAAGCGCAAGAAAACCCTTTGACCACCATTGAAGCCAAGAAGTTCTATGAAGTCCAAAAGGCCATCATGCTCACAGGCCACATTGTGGATGGTTTGACCACGCAAATTGCCCCTCATGTTTGGAACAAGCTTTCAGATGCAGAAAAGAAAATTTTCTCAGATGTGACGCAAGCTGCTGCTGTGCGCGCAACCGCAAAAATCAAAGCTCGTGAGGGTGAATTGGTTGACGAATTTAAGAAGAAAGGCCTTCAAATTGTGCAAGTTGATCGCAAGTCTTTCCAAGACGCTGTCTTGAAAAACAAACCCCTTGAATCGATGGGTTTCACCAAGTCTGATTTCGACAAAATTCAAGCCGCCAAGTAAGTTGTTCAAACAGTGCATCACTCTTTGTAAGAAGGGTGCACTCATGCGGGTCGAGCCTTAGGGCTCGACCTTTCAGTTTTTTTGAGGATCTGCCATGAGCAACACCCCCGACCTAGACGCCATGCCCAAAGTGATGGGCGACGATGGTCAGTTTCACGCCGTTGACGAAGAAGTTGATTTGTCTGGCACCCCTATTGAAGCCTGGGTGGCCTTGGGATTCTTTTGGTTGCTAGGTGCAACCGTGTTCTATCAATTTTTTACCCGATACGTACTCAATAACTCAGCTTCTTGGACCGAGGAAATTGCGCGTTATCTCTTGATTGCCGTTGTCTTCACAGGCGCCACCATTGGCGTGGCCAAAAATAACCACATTCAAGTGGACTTTTTCTACAAATTCATGCCCGCCTGGTTGTCCAAACTCATGAACCACTTGGTCGACATCATGCGCATTGCATTTTTTGGTGCGGCCACATTTCTAACAGGACAGATGATGGAAAAGCTGGGTACTTACAAAATGACCATCATCGATTTGCCCATGAATTTGGTCTATAGCGTGGTCATGGCCGGCTTTGCAGCCATGTGTTTGCGCGCCATCTGGGTCATGAAAATTCATTGGCAACGTGGCTATACCGTGTTGCAGCGTCCCGAGTCAGAAATGACAGACCGTTAACCGCTTCATTTCGACGCTTGAAAGAAAAGACATGTTAAAAATTTTATTCCTGTTGCTCATGAGTGGCGGCATTCCGGTGGCCATTGCCATGGCGGGTGCCTCACTCATTTATTTATTCTGGACACAAAGCTCTCCCCCCTTCGTGGTCATTCACCGCATGGTGTCTGGCATTGACAGCTTTCCGCTGTTGGCTGTGCCCTTCTTTATTTTGGCTGGCAACCTCATGAACAATGCCGGCATTACCAATCGCATTTACAACTTCGCCTTGGCCTTGGTGGGTTGGATGAAAGGTGGCTTGGGTCATGTGAATGTAGTGGGCTCAGTGGTGTTTGCCGGCATGAGTGGCACCGCCATTGCCGATGCAGCTGGCTTGGGTACCATTGAAATCAAAGCCATGAAGGACCATGGTTACAGCACCGAATTTGCGGTGGGGGTGACAGCTGCTTCCGCCACACTCGGCCCCATCATTCCGCCTAGCTTGCCGTTTGTGATTTACGGCATGATGGCCAATGTGTCTGTTGGCTCGCTGTTTTTAGCAGGCATCTTGCCAGGCGTGTTGATGGCCTTCCTCATGATGGTCACTGTGGCTTACTTTGCCCACAAAAACAATTGGGGCGCAGATGTCAAGTTTGAATGGCCACGTGTTTTAAAAGCCTTGGCAGAGACAGGCGTTGTCATCGGTTGGCCCATCGGGGTTTGGGGATTGGTCACTTTATTTGAAACACCACCCCAGTTGACGGTGTTTGTGGCACTCGGATTTTTATTCATCGCCGACAAACTTTTCAAGTTTCAAGCTGTGTTGCCCATCATGACGCCTGTGCTGCTCATTGGCGGCATGACCACCGGCGTATTCACACCGACAGAAGGCGCCATTGCAGCCTGTGTCTGGGCCATCATTCTCGGATTTTTCTGGTATCGCACGCTGAACTTCAAAATGTTTGTGAAGATTTGCTTGGACACCGTAGAAACAACGGCCACCGTCATGTTCATTGTGGCGGCCGCCAGCATCTTTGGTTGGATGCTCACGGCCACTGGCGTCACAGCGGCCATCAGCGATTGGGTCTTGGGATTCACGCAAGAGCCTTGGAAGTTTTTGTTGTTGGCCAATTTGCTCATGTTGTTTGTGGGTTGCTTCTTAGAGCCCACAGCCGCCATTACCATCCTAGTTCCCATCTTGGTTCCCATCTGCCAAAAGCTGGGCATCGACTTGGTGCACTTTGGCTTGATCATGGTGCTTAACCTCATGATTGGTCTTTTGCACCCACCTATGGGCATGGTGCTGTTTGTCTTGGCGCGTGTGGCCAAACTCAGCGTTGAAAGAACCACTGCCGCCATCCTTCCTTGGCTATTCCCTTTGTTAGGCAGCCTGGCCGTCATCACCTACGTGCCCAGCTTGGTACTGTGGTTGCCTAACAAGTTTTTTTGAGATCAAACCATGAGTGTTTTTATTCGACTTCATTCTGCCGATGACGTGGTCATTGCGCGTGCCCAACTCATGAGCGGTGCCAGCGTGGAGGGCGTGCCTGTCAAAGGCCTTATTCCACCCGGCCACAAAGTGGCCACGCGCGCCATTCAAGCCGGACAGCCCGTGCGCCGCTACAACCAAATCATTGGCTTTGCCAGTGCCGCCATTCAAGCCGGCGAGCATGTGCACACGCACAACCTCAACATGGGCCCCGAGAAGGGCAACTTCGAGCGTGACTACGCCATTGGCCAAGACGTGAAGCCAGAGGCGCCGCGCAAACACGCCACGTTCATGGGCATCAAACGATCAGATGGCCGTGTTGCCACACGCAACTACATTGGCGTGTTGTCCAGTGTCAATTGTTCAGCCACGGCCGCACGCGCCATTGCCGATCATTTTTCCAAACGCAACAACCCTGCTGCGCTGGCCAACTTCCCACACGTCGATGGCGTGGTGGCTTTAACGCACGGGACCGGTTGCGGTATGGACACAGAAGGTTTAGGCATGCAATTGTTAGAGCGCACCTTGGCAGGCTATGCCACGCACGCTAACTTTTGGGGCGTGGTGGTGGTGGGCTTGGGCTGTGAGTCCAATCAACTCAAAACCTGGTTGGCACACAGCAGTTTGCGCGAAGGCGATACGCTTAAGGTGTTCAACATTCAAGATACGGGTGGTACGCGCCTGACAGTTGAAAAAGGCATTGCCCTCATTGAAGAAATGTTGCCACGTGCCAATCAAGTCAAGCGCGAGCCTTGCAGCGCAGAACACATCACCATTGGCTTGCAATGTGGTGGCTCCGATGGTTACTCCGGTATCAGTGCCAATCCTGCATTGGGTGCGGCTGTCGACTTGTTGGTTCAACATGGCGGCACTGCCATCTTGAGTGAGACACCCGAAATTTATGGCGCCGAGCATTTGCTCACTCGCCGCGCCGTCAAACCCGAAGTCGCGCAAAAGCTCATTGACCGCATTCACTGGTGGGAAAACTACACCGAAATCAACGGCGGTGAGATGAACAACAACCCCTCACCTGGCAACAAGGCTGGCGGCCTGACCACCATCTTGGAAAAGTCTTTAGGCGCTGTGGCCAAAGGCGGCACCAGCAACTTGCAAGCTGTTTACGAATACGCAGAACCTGTCGATGCGCATGGCTTTGTGTACATGGACACCCCAGGCTACGACCCCGTCAGCGCCACAGGCCAAGTGGCTGGTGGTGCCAATCTCATTTGCTTCACCACGGGTCGTGGCAGCGCCTATGGCTGCGCGCCCTCCCCCAGTTTGAAGTTTTCTACCAACACCGCTTTGTGGAAAAAACAAGAAGAAGACATGGATCTGAACTGCGGTGAGATTGTCGACAACGGCGTGAGCGTTGCCGACATGGGCCAACGCATTTTTGACATGATTTTAAAAGCAGCTTCTGGTGAACCCACCAAGAGCGAACAACATGGCTACGGGCAGAACGAGTTTGTGCCTTGGCAAGTTGGCGCGGTCATGTAAATTGAAAGTCTACTTATGAGTCATTGCATTCCAGCAGATCAACTGCGACAACAAATCAGTCACATCATTCAAATGACTGGCAGTGAAATTGCCGAAGCAGAACAAGTGGCCGCCAACTTGGTCATGGCCAATTTAAGTGGTCACGACTCGCATGGTGTCGGCATGGTGCCACGCTATGTTGATGCGGTACTTGAGGGCGGCCTGAGCCCCAACACTGGCGTCAAAGTGGTGCTCGACACCGGTCCACTGCTCACCTTAGACGGCCAACGTGGCTATGGCCAAATCACGGGCGTACAAGCCATGGAAATGGGCATAGAGCGCGCCAAACAACATGGCGTGTGCACAGTGGCGCTTAGCCGCTCGCATCACCTCGGCCGCATTGGTCACTTTGCAGAAATGGCTGTTGCGCAAGGTTTGGTATCAATGCATTTTGTCAATGTGTTGTCACGGCCCGTGGTGGCACCCTTTGGCGGTGGCGATGGTCGCTTTGGCACCAACCCTTGCTGCATTGGCGTGCCCATGGGCAATCGCCCTCCCTTCGTGCTCGACTTTGCCACCAGCCGTGTGGCACAAGGCAAGATGCGCGTAGCGCACAACAAAGGCGAGCAAGTCCCCGACGGTTATTTGATCGACGAAAACGGTCACCCCACCAACGATCCTGGCGTGGTGGTGGTGCCGCAAGCCAATGGCATGTTTGGCGCCCTCATGACCTTTGGTGAGCACAAAGGCTTTGGCATGGCCATGGCCTGCGAATTGTTGGGCGGCGCCCTCACAGGCGGCGACACCTGGCACCGTGAAGCAGATCACAAACGTTCTGTTTTAAATGGCATGTTGGTCATGCTCATTGACCCCGTTCGCTTGGGCACTCAAGCATCGTTTGAAAAAGAAGCCTTGGCGTTTGAAGATTGGTTGCGTCAAAGTCCGAATGCGCCAGGCACTTCAGGTGTCATGACAGCTGGCGAACCTGAACGTGCCGCGCGCGCTGAGCGTACGCAAAATGGCATTTGGATCGACGACGCCACTTGGGCTGAACTCCAGGCTTCAGAAGACAAGCTGAAAAATCGAAATGCCTGAACTGAAGCTTGCGCGCACCACCCTGCCTCTGGTTTCAAAGTCAGTTCATACACCGGCCTACGCGCCAACTGCTGCCCAGCCGGGTGTGGTGCATTTGGGCTTAGGCGCATTTCACCGTGCGCACCAAGCCATGGTGTTCGATCAATTGTTGCGAGATGGCGATATGCGCTGGGGCATTCACGGCGTGGGCATGACCCAACCTGGCCTGGTCAGTAAACTGCGCGCGCAGGACAACTTGTATGCCGTACGGGTTGCCGGTGCCAATGGCATTGAATGGCACGTACCAGGGGCGCTATGGCAAACCAGCGTGGCCACCACCGAACGCCAGAATGTCTTGAACGCCATTGCCGCCAGCAGCACCCGTTGGATCACACTGACTGTGACGGAAAAAGGCTACACGCCTGCTTTGGCCCAGTTGCTGGTTGATGGCTTGCGTTTGCGCCACGCTACAGGCCATGCGGGCCTGAC
>JBIIJK010000147.1:0-2505 GCA_044233865.1 Limnohabitans sp. | reverse complement strand
TAACCGCTCGGGCAGCGGCTACCGCCGCTTCACCCATTTGTTTGCGCAGTGCTTCAGACAAGCCAGGTGCAGGGGCCTCTTCCAGTACCTTTTGATGACGACGCTGCACCGAGCAATCGCGTTCCATAAGGTAAACGCAATTTCCTTGTGTATCGCCAAACACTTGAATTTCAATGTGACGTGGGCGCTGCACATATTTTTCTATCAGCACCGCTTGATCGCCAAAACTGTTTTGCGCTTCGCGTTGGCATGAAGCCAAAGCTTCTGCAAAGTCTTCAGATTTTTCTACTGCGCGCATGCCTTTGCCACCACCGCCTGCGCTGGCTTTAATCAGCACGGGGTAACCGATTCGATCAGCTTCGCGTTTGAGCAAGTCAGGATTTTGATCAGCGCCGTGATAGCCAGGCACCAAAGGCACACCGGCTTTTTCCATCAACTGCTTAGACTCTGCTTTCAAACCCATGGCTTGAATGGCTGATGCAGGTGGGCCAATGAAAACCAAGCCGGCTTTGGCACATGCATCGGCAAAGGCTTCGTTCTCACTTAAAAAACCATAGCCTGGGTGTATGGCTTGTGAGCCTGTGGCTTTGGCGGCTTCAATGATGGCTTCCCATCTTAGGTAACTGTCTTTGGGTGCAGAGCCGCCCACATGAATGGCTTCGTCGCAAGCGGCCACATGTTTGGCATGGGCGTCGGCATCGGAATACACCGCCACCGTTTGAATGCCCATGCGCTTGGCGGTAGCTGCCACGCGGCACGCAATTTCGCCGCGGTTGGCAATGAGGATTTTTGTAAACATGGTCAGCCTGCTAATTTCTAAATCGTTTAATTCTTGAATGGCTTGCGTTTGAAAGTTGGCTTACTTCGCCTGCGTCCACTGAGCAGGTCGTTTTTGCAAAAACGACTGCAAGCCTTCTTTGCCTTCATCGCTGGCGCGAATGTCGGCAATGCGCCTAGCAGTTTCTTTTCTCAAAGCTTCGTCAATGGGTTTGTCCGCGACGTCTTGCACCAATTTTTTGCAAGCACGCAAAGCTTGCGGACCGTTGCCGCACAGTGTGTTCACGATCTCTGCCACTTTGGCATCCAAGGTGTCAGATGTGCACAGCTCATGGACCATACCCATCGCATGTGCTTGTGTTGCAGAAAATCTTTCTGCAGTCACCATATAACGCTTGGCCGCTTGGGCTCCCATGGCACGAATCACATAAGGGCTGATGGTGCCGGGTAACAAACCCAAGCGCGCCTCTGACAAACAGAAGGTGACGTTGTCTGAGGCAATGAGCACATCGCACACAGCCGCCAAACCCATGCCACCGGCATAGCAGTCGCCTTGCAAGCGACCCACAATGGGCACAGGACATTGGTCCAATGTCCAAAGCATGTCGGCCAGCTTTTGCGCATCTGCACGATTTTCTTCCCAGCTGTAGCCCGACATGGCGCGCATCCAATTTAAATCGGCACCCGCACAAAATGCTTTGCCATGTGCGCTGAGCACGATGGCGCGCAAGTCATTGTCTTTCGACAAATCTTGAAATGCTGTTGTGAGCTCGGCAATGACCGAATCGTTGAACGCATTGCGCACATCGGGCCGGTTGAGCCACACCTCGGCCACCCACTTTGAGGGGCGGCGAATGTCCAATGTTTTTTCGGTAGCGGTCATGTTGTTCTTTCTAAACCATCACATACGGAACAGGCCGAACTTGGTGTCTTCAATGGGCGCGTTCAACGAAGCCGACAAACCCAGTGCCAGCACTCGGCGTGTGTCTGCAGGGTCAATCACACCGTCGTCCCACAAACGTGCACTGGCGTAATACGGATGCGACTGCGCGCCAAACTGATCCAGAATAGGTTGTTTGAAAGTGGCTTCTTCTTCGGCGCTCCACGCACCGCCGCGCGCTTCAATGCCATCGCGCTTCACGGTGGCCAACACGCCTGCGGCTTGCTCGCCGCCCATGACGCAAATGCGCGCGTTGGGCCACATCCACAAAAAGCGGGGGCTGAATGCGCGGCCGCACATGCCGTAGTTGCCCGCGCCAAAGCTGCCGCCAATGATGACGGTGAACTTGGGCACCTTGGCCGTGGCCACTGCAGTGACCATCTTGGCGCCATTGCGCGCAATGCCTTCATTTTCGTATTTGCGCCCCACCATAAAGCCTGTGATGTTTTGCAAAAACACCAAGGGCACTTTGCGTTGACAGCACAGTTCAATGAAGTGTGCACCTTTAAGTGCCGACTCTGAAAACAAAATACCGTTGTTGGCAATGATGCCTACTGGCATGCCTTCAATGTGCGCAAAGCCACACACCAAGGTGGGGCCAAAGCGGGCTTTGAATTCTGCAAATTCGCTGCCGTCCACAATGCGCGCAATGATTTCGCGTACATCAAAGGGCTTGCGGCTGTCGGCAGGAATGACTCCGTAAATTTCTTGGCTGGCGTACAAAGGTGCAACAGGCTCGCGCAGTTGCAGTTCGATGTTTTTCTTTCTGTTCAGCGAACCCACGGCTT
>JBIIJK010000019.1:0-35598 GCA_044233865.1 Limnohabitans sp. | reverse complement strand
TTCGCAGCCTACATGAAGGCCGACTTGGCCCGCTGGACCCAATTGGCCAAGACTCGAAATATTCAGCTTGATAGCTAACACGGTATCGGCCTGAACTCAAAGCCTGCCTTAAAACGCAGGCTTTTTTGTTTCAATCATTGATCTTCAAGGGCTTATTTTTCCGACCACGCCAGTGACACCGTAGTTCATGTTCAAAATCTGAACATCCGAAAGTTTATGGCCGACTGCCACAATGGCTTTGCCTTCGTTGTCGACAATGGGCCCTTGAAATGGGTGTCGTTTGCCCTGCACGATGTCTTGTTGTAACTTCACAATTTCGTCGCGTACTTTGGCAGGTAACTTAGGGCCATAGTCGCCAACGCGAATCATGCCCTCCTTTAAACCGCCCCAAACATTGCCAGTGCGCCACTGCCCTTCTTGCACATCAATGACACGCTGTGTGTAATAGGCGCCCCACTCATGTGTGACAGCCATCAACTGAGCATCCGGCGCAACTTTGCGCATGTCTGAGTGATAGGCAATGGCCAACTTACCGCGCTCTTGGGCCGCTACCATCACCGCATTGGAGGCGGTGTGAAATGTGATCACATCAACCGACTGGTTGAACAAGGTGAAGGCCGCGTCGCGCTCTTTGGCTGGATCGAACCATGAGTTCAACCAAATCACTTTCACTTGGGCTTTGGGATTCACAGAGCGCATGCCCAAGGTAAAGGCATTCAGGCCTTGCAACACTTCAGGAATGGGAAAGCCCGCCACATAACCCGCCACATTGGATTGCGTCATGCGCCCTGCGGCCACGCCTGCCAAATAACGGCCCTCGTAATAGCGAGCATTGGCCACAGACACGTTCACATCGGTTTTGTAGCCCGTGATCGATTCGAACTTCACATTGGGAAACTCTTTGGCCACCTTGAGCGTGGGCTCCATATAGCCAAAGCTGGTGGTAAAAATCACATCGTGACCTTGCTTCGCTAAGTCGCGCACCACACGCTCTGAGTCAGCACCTTCGGCCACGTTGTCTACAACGGTGGTTTTAAGGGCAGAGCCCAAAGCCTTTTCTACAGCTTTGCGGCCCTCGTCGTGCTGCCGGGTCCAGCCCGTATCGAACACAGGCGTGACATACACAAAAGCAGCTTTGACTGGACTTTTAGTGGCTGGCTTCGAAGGCTCAGCGGAAAGTGATGGAATGGGCGATAAAAAGCAGGCGGCCGCGATGGCGGCTGCGAGGTTTTTGTACATGGTAGTCCTCTACATGGCGCCGGTTGAACAAAATAAATACCCGCTGGCGCGCAGGTATTCAAGGTGTATTCTAAAGCAGGTGTATAAAGTTTCTTTTACGTTCTTGCAAAGTTGTGGCTCCTCATGCGATCAAGCTCTATTTCTCGTTGGATTCAAATTTCAATCCTCTCAGCCAGCTGCTTGGCCCCATTTGCAGGCTGGTCGCAAAGCCAAGCTGCAGCTTTAAAAGCAGTCGCTCAAGTTGAGGGCATCACTGAATACCGACTGAGCAATGGCTTGCGCGTGCTGTTGGCGCCCGATGCTTCCAAGCCCACCACCACCGTCAACATCACTTATTTGGTGGGCAGTCGCCATGAAAATTATGGCGAAACCGGCATGGCGCATTTGTTAGAGCACCTGGTGTTTAAAGGTACAAAAACACTAGGCAATGTCTTTGAAGAGTTGGGCAAGCGTGGCATGCAATTCAACGGCACCACCTTCTACGATCGCACCAATTACTACGAAACCTTTCCTGCCAACCCTGACAACCTGAAATGGGCTCTGGAGATGGAGGCCGATCGAATGGTCAACAGCCTCATTGCGCGCAAAGATTTAGAAACCGAGTTTTCAGTGGTGCGCAACGAAATGGAAAGCGGCGAGAACAACCCTCACATGATGCTCTGGCAGCGCATGGCTTCCACTGCTTTTGATTGGCACAACTATGGCAAGAGCACCATTGGCGCGCGCACCGATGTTGAGAACGTCAAGATTGAAAACTTGCAAAACTTTTATCGCAAGTACTACCAACCCGACAATGCCGTGTTGTTGGTGGCTGGTAAATTTGAGGCTACCAGCACACTTGCGCTGATACAGCAAGTGTTTGGTGTCATCCCCAAACCCAATCGCGTTATTAAACCCACCTACACACAAGACCCAGCGCAAGATGGCAATCGTGAAGTGACTGTTCGCAGAACAGGTGACGTTCAATTGTCAGCAGTGCTGTATCACACAGCAGCCGGCAGCCATGTCGACTCTGCAGCCATGGCTGCTTTGAGTGAAGTCTTGGGCGGCACCCCGAACGGCAGGTTGCACAAGAACATGGTTGAGAAAAAATTGGCGGTCAATGTCAGCCCTTGGAATTTTGAGTTGGCAGAGCGAGGCTACGTGTTGTTCATGGCCGAGCTGAGTAAAACCCAAAACCTGACAGAAGCTCGCAAAGTTTTATTGGAAGAACTAGAGGGCTTGCAAAAGAAGCCCGTCACTGAAGAAGAACTCAAACGTGCCAAGTCCAGTCTTTTAAGCGACATCGACAAGACCATCAACGACCCCCAAAAATTAGCCGTACAACTTTCAGAGTCCATTGCCAACGGCGATTGGCGATTGTTCTTTTTGCAACGTGATCGCATTGAAAATCTGAAATTAGCCGACCTGCAATCTGTGGCTGCCAATTACTTCAAAGAAAGCAATCGCACTTTAGGACAATTCGTTCCCACCGCCATACCAGACCGCAGCAAACTGCCTGACGTCGTAGACGTGGCCAAACTGGTGGCCGACTACAAAGGCAAGGCTGCTGCCAGTGAAGGTGAAGTGTTTGACATCAGCCCTGCCAACATCGAAAAGCGCACGGAACGTTTGGCTTTAGCCAGCGGCATGAAGCTCATCTTGACACCCAAGAAAACGCGTGGCGAAACTGTCAGCGGCGTCTTTACCTTGCGCTTCGGCGATGAAGCAAGCCTGTTTAACCAAGCCACCACCTCTAACCTCACAGCCAGCTTGCTCATGCGAGGCGCAGGAAATTTACAGCGCGCTGAAATTTCAGCCAAATTGGACGAACTTAAAACTCAAATTGAAGTCAGTGGTGGCGGACAAACCGTCACGGTTCGGTTTGATTCACTGCGAAAAAACTTGCCTGAAGTTCTCAATTTAGTTCGAGATATTTTGCGTAAGCCCACCTTCGCTGACAAGGAATTTGAATTGCTGGTTCAAGAGAGCACAGCTGGCCTTGAAAGCCAACGCAGCGAACCCAATGCGATGGGCTCGCAAGCCATGGCGCTGGCACTGGACGTTTACAAGAAAGGTGACATTCGCGCCGCACGCAGTTTGGATGAATCCATTGCGGCACTCAAAATGGCCAAGCTTGAACAAGTCAAACAGTTTCACAGCAGCTATTACGGCGTCAGCTTCAGCGAGTTCGCCTTGGTAGGCGACTTTGACAGCGACGCAGTCAAGTCGCAAATCACGCAACTCTTTGGTGACTGGAAAAGTCCTAAAGCCTACACGCGCTTGAAGGCTGAAAGAAAAGTGGCCAAGCCAGGCGCCACACAATTAGAAGCGCCCGACAAAGCCAATGCTTTCTTTTTGGCAGGATTGCCTGTGTCACTGCAAGACACACAAGCAGACTTTGTTCCCTTGCAGTTGGCCAACCGCGTGTTGGGCGGCGGTGTCAAATCGCGCCTGCTTGACCGCTTGCGCCAAAAAGATGGCTTGAGCTACGGCGCTGGCAGCCAACTCAGTGCCAGCTCGTTTGAGCCCTCAGGCATGTGGGTGCTATATGCCATTTATGCACCGCAAAATCTGGCTAAATTAAAAGCGGGCGTGCAAGAAGAATTGGCCAAGTTTGTCAAAGACGGAATCACCGCTGAGGAGCTGACAGATGCTAAAAAAGGCTGGCAAGAAGAACGCAAAATAAGCCGTGCGCAAGATCGAGCATTGGCGGCTGGGCATGTGGCGCAAACGGCAGCCAACCGAACGATGGCCTTTGTTGAAAAAGTGGACGCTCAAATTGAAGCTACCACTTTAGAAGAAGTTAATACGGCCATTCGCAAGACTTTAGACCCCGCCAAATTTCTGAACATTTACGCAGGGGATTTTGCGGCAGCTGCTAAAAAGTAAACCATAACAAGACCCTGTTAAAAAAAGCCGCTCTTCATACGAAGGAGCGGCTTTTAAACTTTGGGCAACCGTTAAGTTGCGATTGATCAGTTAGGCACTTTGCCTTCAACGCCTTTAACGTAGAACTTGATACCACTCAAGAACTTGTCATCGGCGACAACATCTTTGGCCAGAACTTCTTTGCCGTCTTGGCCCACGATAGGACCTTTCCAGATACTGAAGCTACCGTCTTTCAGGCCAGCCTTGATTTCATCAACGCGTTTTTTGATGTCGTCAGGCACATCGGTTGCGACATTGACCATGTCGATGGCGCCTTCTTTCACGCCCCACCAGCTTTGGCTTGTCGCCCATTTGCCATCAAGGGCTTCACCCACGGACTTGATGTAGTAAGGCGCCCAGTTGATCACAGCCGAACCCAAGTGAGCCTTAGGACCATAGGCTGTCATGTCAGAGTCCCAACCGAAAGCGCGCTTGCCCATTTTTTCGGCAGTTTGCAACACAGCAGAAGAGTCGGTGTTTTGCATCAACACGTCAGCACCACCATTGATGAGGGCTGTAGCCGCTTCTGTTTCCTTTGGGGGATTGAACCACTCGTTGATCCAAACCACTTTGGTCTTCACTTTAGGGTTGACAGATTGCGCACCCATTGTGAAGGTGTTGATGTTGCGAATAACTTCAGGAATTGGAATGGAAGCCACAACACCCAAGGTGTTTGTTTTGGTCATCTTGCCCGCAATCACGCCAGCCATGTAAGCACCTTCATAGGTACGGCTGTCGTAGGTGCGCATGTTGTCGGCTGTTTTGTAACCGGTGGCATGTTCAAACTTGATTTCTTTGTTGTCTGCGGCCACTTTGAGCATGGGATCCATGTAGCCAAATGTGGTGCCGAAGATCACTTTGTTGCCTTGGCTGGCCAAGTCACGGAAGTTGCGCTCGGCATCGGCGCTTTCTGGCACTTTTTCAACAAAGGTGGTGACGATCTTGTCGCCAAATTGTTTTTCTAGTTCTTTGCGCGCGTTGTCGTGTGCAAATGTCCAGCCACCGTCGCCAACTGGGCCAACATAGACAAAGGCCACTTTGAGGGGTTCAGCTTTGGGTGCTGCTACAGGTTTTGCTTCTTCTTTTTTGCCGCAAGCCACGAGAGCGGCAGCAGTGACCAAAGAAATGGCGGCGATTTTGAGAATCGATCGCTTGTTCAGAACTGTCATGAAATTTCCTTTGTTGGATGGACTGGGTTGGACGAAAAAAGCATTATGAACTGGGATGAAAGGGTTTGCCTAGCGATGCTGGCATATTGACCCGAATCCAAGCAGGATTTCGTGAGATCAAGGCCAACACCACAATGGTTGCCAAATAGGGCAAGGCTGAAAGCAACTGGCTGGGCACTTGCACGCCCAAACCCTGTAAATGGAACTGCAACATGGTCACCCCGCCAAACAGGTAAGCACCAAGCAATATTCGCGCCGGTCGCCAAGTTGCAAATGTGGTCAAAGCCAAGGCAATCCAGCCCTTACCGGCCACCATGCCTTCTACCCACAAGGGCGTGTAGACAACCGAGATGTAGGCACCCGACAGACCACACAAAGCACCGCCAACCATGACGGCCAAAAACCGAATTCGGCGGACAGAATAACCAAGCGCATGCGCCGATTCAGGAGATTCACCGACCGAACGCAGCACCAAACCTGTGCGCGTTTTGTACAAAAACCAAATGAGTGCGAAAACAAAAGCAATCACTCCGTAAACCAGCGGGTGTTGTTTGAAGAAAGCTGAACCTACAAGCGGAATATCAGCCAAGAAAGGTATTTCAAACTGAGGCCGCGGGGGCAGTTTTTCTTGCACGTACGTAATGCCCACAAAGGCTGAAAAGCCCACCCCAAACAAACTCAATGCCAAGCCTGTGGCGTACTGATTGGTGCCAAGGTAAATCACCATGACCCCAAAAATAGCACCCAGCAAGGCGCCAGCTCCCATGCCTGCCAAGAAGCCAACCATGTCGCTACCGGTGTGCACCACTGCGGCAAAACCAGCAATGGCAGCGCACAACATCATGCCCTCAGCGCCTAAGTTAACGACACCCACTTTTTCATTGATGAGCAAACCCAAGGCGGCGATGGCCAGCACAGTGCCTGCATTCAAAGTAGCTGCTACGAGCAATGCATACGACTCCATCAGGCCCTCCCGCTCTGCCAACGCAATCGGTATGCCACCAGGGTGTCGCATGCCAACAAGCTAAATAACAACAATCCCTGAAACACGCCCGTGATGGACTTAGGCAGACCCATGCGCGATTGCGCCAACTCACCGCCAATGTAGAACATGCTCATGAGGACAGCTGAAAACACAATGCCAACCGGATGCAAGCGCCCCACGTAGGCCACGATGATGGCGGCAAAACCATAGCCAGAAGGGATATAAGGCGTCAGTTGCCCGATGGGCCCCGCCACTTCCAAAGCACCCGCCAGGCCGGCAGCCCCACCCGATGTAAGCAGCGCCAACCACAAAGCTTTGCGCGAAGAAAACCCCGCATAGCGCGCTGCAGAGGGTGCCAAGCCTCCCACCTGCTGCGCAAAGCCTGAGCGAGTTCGGAATAAAAAGATCCAAACCGCGGCAACACCGACCAAAGCCAATATCAGTCCTACAGAAACACGTGAGCCGCTCATCAGGCGTGGAATTTGGGTGACAGCTTCAAAGGATTTGGTTTGCGGAAAGTTATAGCCCGCAGGGTCTTTCCAAGGGCCATACACCAAATACCCCAACACCATTTCGGCCACATACACCAACATCAAGCTGACCAAAATTTCGTTGGCGTGAAATTTGTCCTTAAGCCAAGCCGTGATGGCCGCCCAAAACATGCCCCCTGCAACACCCGCCAAAACCACAGCTACCAAAATCCAGCGGCCCGTTTCTTTATCGGCCAACAATGCCACACCGCCGGCCGCCACAGCGCCAATGACAAACTGCCCTTCAGCACCAATGTTCCAAACATTGGAGCGAAAACAAACAGCCAAGCCCAAGGCAATGATCAACAAAGGCGTTGCCTTCACCATCAGTTCGCCCAAAGCATAGGAAGACTTCAGGGGCTCCCAAAAAAACATTTGCAGACCACGTACAGGGTCTTTGCCAAGCAACACAAACAAGCCGATACCCAAAGCAACCGTGATGAGCAAGGCCAACAGCGGCGAGCCATAACGCCAAAGCTCAGAAGCTTCAGGGCGCACTTCTAGCTTAAGCATGCGCGCTCCATAAACCGCTCATCCATTCGCCAATTTGAGCCACCGTAGCATCTTTGCGTTGAATAGAGGGGGAAATTTGGCCGTTGGCCATGACATACAGACGATCAGAAATTTCAAACAATTCGTCTAACTCTTCGCTCACCACAAGGACGGCACAGCCCGCATCTCGCAAAGCCAAGAGCTCGCTGCGAATTTGCGCCGCAGCACCCACATCGACACCCCACGTGGGTTGCGACACCAGCAGCACTTTGGGCTTCGCATCAATCTCGCGACCCACCAGGAATTTTTGCAAATTGCCACCCGACAAGGATTGGGCAGGTGCTTGAGCACCATTGGTTTTGACATTGAATTTTTGAATGATTTTTTGAGCTTGCGTTTGCAGTGCTTGGTTGTCAATCCAGCCACCCGACGAGATGGCCTCGCTTCGGGTGAGCAGCAGGTTGTGCGCCAAACTGAGCGAGGGCACAGCGCCTCGTCCCAACCTTTCTTCGGGTACAAAATGCAGCCCCGCTTGGCGCCGTTCTTGAGGACCCACTTGGCCGACAGCATGTCCGTCTATAAGCACAGAGTCGGCTAAAGCACGCGTGTCTTCACCAGACAGGGCATAGAGAAGTTCGCGTTGTCCATTGCCAGACACGCCTGCAATGCCCACCACCTCGCCAGCACAAACCTGTAAATTGATGTCGGCCAAGTTGACGCCAAATTGGTCTTCTTTGTTCAAGGACAAATGGCGCGCTTCAAACAAGACAGCACCCGGCGTGCGATCTTGGTGCTTCAAGGCTGGCGGCTCTGCGCCAATCATCATGCGACTGAGCGACGCGTTGGATTCTTCTCGGGGATCACAAACACCTGTGACTTCGCCGCCCCGAAGCACTGTACAAGCAGAGCAAAGTTCGCGAATTTCATGCAGCTTGTGACTGATGTAAAGCAAGCTACAACCTTGGCTCACTAATTTTTTCAAAACAACAAACAACTTGTCGACCGCTTGCGGTGTTAGAACAGATGTTGGCTCATCCAAAATAAGCAGTTTGGGTTCTGTGAGCAAGGCACGGATAATTTCAACCCGCTGCATCTCGCCCACACTCAAGGTGTGAACAGGCCGAGAAGGGTCAATGTCAAGACCATACTCAGCAGCTTTGGCTGTAATGCGCGCAGAAACTTGCGCCAGACTTAAAGAATGATCTAAGCCCAACCAAACGTTTTCAGCCACACTGAGTGTGTCAAACAAACTGAAGTGCTGAAACACCATGCTGATGCCCAAGGCGCGGGCTTGCTGTGGATTTCGGATTTGAACGGCTTGACCGTTGTATTGAATATCACCTTCATCTGGCTTCACAGCCCCATAGATGATTTTCATGAGGGTGGATTTGCCTGCGCCGTTTTCACCTAAAACTGCATGCGCCTCGCCGGGCTTAACAGACAAAGAAACCGCGCGATTGGCCACCACACCGGGATAGCGCTTGGTGATGTTTGAAAGTGACAGGCGCAATGGCTCGTTGGGCTGCATGAGTTTCTCAAAGTTCGACAAATTCTATCGAGCTTTGAGACGCCTTTGCGTCCTCATGCAGCGAATGTCGCTAAATACCCGCCAAAGTCTCCAGTCCGATTGGATCTAGTAGCTTTAAAACCCGACCACTGCCGCTAATTAGCTTGCGATCCCGCAAGTGTTTGAGGACCCTAGAGAAGGTTTCGGGAGCAATGCCCAATTGAGCCGCGATTAAACGCTTTCGATCTTGCAAAATGACCGCCAAAGTGCCCTGCGCGTCGGCAGGTTCAGCATGGCGCAAAAGCCACTCGGCAAATCGTGCATCTGCATCTTTGGCCAAACGACTCACGCCCACTTCAATTTGCTGCCTTTGAGCCTTGGCCAAATCTAGCATCAAGGTGTGCACTGCTTCAGGTAAGTTTTTCATCTGACTTCTAAACTGAGCGAGCGGCATGGCTTGAATGGTGACCGAGCTTTCTGCCATGACATCAACCGCATGTGGCAAGCCCAACATGGCCGCGGCGGCCTCCAACCAAAATGGCCCTTCTACTGCGCCCAGTTGATGGACCAACACACCTTCTTCAATGACCCCAAAGGCTACTCGGCCCGTTAGAAGGTGAATGGCCTTGTTGGCAGGTTGTCCTCGACGCAACAAAACCGTTCCACAAGCTACATTTTCTGCTTTGAGAGACGCTTGGTTCTGAACACGATTCAACATGGGCTCCAATTTGCCAGAGGCTAGGGCCGCCCGCGTTGACGCACATCAATACATTGTCACAACACCAAAATGGCGCGGAAATCATTCACATTGGTATGCGTTGGTCCAGTGAAAACCAAATCGTTCAAAGCTTGAAAGTAACCATAGGCGTCATTGCACGCCAGATGCTCGTCTAAGCTTAAGCCCGCGTGTGCGCCTCTGGCCAAGGTATCTGGCGTGACCATCGCCCCAGCGTTGTCTTCGATGCCATCGATACCGTCTGTGTCGGCTGCAAGGGCCCATACATTTTCTTGACCCTGCAATGCTTGCGCCAGGCCCATGCAAAACTCTCCCGCTCTGCCGCCTCGACCTTCGCGCTTCTTAGGGTCTGTTTTGGAGGCACGAATGGTGACCGTGGTTTCGCCGCCGCTCAAAATGACACAGGGCTTGAGAAAGGGGCCATGGCCTTTTGCACTGGAACGCGCAAGCGCAGCATGGACCTTGCCTACCTCACGCGACTCGCCTTCCATTTCATCGCTCAAAACATAGGCTCGCAGACCTTTGGACTCTGCCAAGCTGGCAGCGGCCATTAATGACTGATGCGGAGTCGCAATGAGATGCACCGAGCTGCGCTGAAACGCTGCATGGCCAGGCTTGGGTGACTCCCATGCTGAATTCTGCAGTGCCGCAAGCACTTCACTCGAAATGTCAATTTGATAGCGCTTCAAAATTTGCAAAGCATCAGCGCACGTTGTGACATCGGGCACCGTGGGGCCACTGGCAATGACTGAAGGGTCATCGCCAGGCACATCACTGATGGCCAGTGTCACCACTTGCGCAGGCGCACAAGCGGCTGCCAGGCGCCCGCCTTTGATGCGTGACAAATGCTTTCGAACGCAATTCATTTCACCAATGTTGGCGCCACTTTTCAGCAAGGCCTGATTGATGGCTTGTTTTTCTGCCAAGCTCAAACCATCTGCTGGCAAGGTCAGTAAGGCTGAGCCGCCACCTGAAATGAGGCACAACACCAAATCGTCCTGCGTCAGACCTTGGGTGAGGGACAGAATTTCTTCGGCAGCAGCCAAACCTGCTGAATCAGGTACAGGGTGAGACGCTTCCACAATTCTCAGACGCTCAGGCACCCCTTCAGGCCTGGCCGGCGTATGCCCATAACGCGTCACCACCATGCCAGACAAAGGGGCATCTAATGGCCACAAAGCTTCCACCGCGTGGGCCATGGCTCCGGCGGCCTTACCCGCCCCCAATACCAGGGTTCGGCCCTTGGGCGGTTTGGGTAAAAAAGCTGGCGTGTTGTGAAGCGGCAGTGCCCGTTGAACCGCCTGATCAAACAACTGTCTGAGAAAGGCTCGGGGATTTTGCTGAATATCGCTGTGCAGGTGGGGCTTAGAACTCATGGTGTCAGAGTGTAGTGCTTGACCATGACACACGCAATTTCTTCGTGCAAAATCATGACCCATGACTACCTTGCTGATCCACAACGCTCATACCCTGGCAACGCTGAACGATGCCGGCGATGAACTTCGCAATGCCTCGGTCTTTGTCAAAGACAACTGCATCGAGGCCATTGGCCCTGCCGCCCAATTGCCCCAAACAGCCGATCGCGTGATCAATGCCGAACACCACGTGGTCATTCCTGGCATGGTCAACACGCACCATCACATGTCGCAAAGCTTGACGCGCGCCATACCCGCTGTTCAAAACGCCGAACTTTTCAGCTGGCTCCAAGGTCTTTATCCCATCTGGGCTGGCCTGCAACCCGAGATGATTTACGCCAGCACTCAAACCGCCATGGCCGAATTGTTGTTGTCAGGTTGCACCACCAGCAGTGACCACTTGTACATCTATCCCAACGGCGTGAAACTAGACGATTGCATTGCGGCAGCAAAAGAAATCGGCATGCGATTTGTAGCCACACGCGGCAGCATGAGCGTGGGCCAATCCAAGGGCGGCCTGCCGCCCGATCGCGTTGTAGAACAAGAAGATGCCATCCTGAAAGACACACAGAGATTGATCGAGCGCTACCACGATGGGTCTCATGGTGCCATGACCCAAGTGGCCGTAGCCCCCTGCTCGCCTTTCAGCGTCAGCCAAGACCTCATGCGTTTGTCAGCAGAGATGGCCAGACACTATGGCGTCCGACTGCACACCCACTTGGCAGAAAACGACCATGACATTGCCTACAGCTTAGAGAAATTCAATCGCACACCCACGCAATACGCAGAAGACCTAGGCTGGTTGGGACACGATGTGTGGCACGCCCACTGCGTCAAATTGGACGATGAAGGCATCTCGCTTTTTGCGGCCACTCGCACGGGCATTGCACATTGCCCATGCAGCAACATGCGCTTGGCCAGTGGCATTGCACCGATTCGCAAAATGATTGAAGCAGGTGTGCCTGTGGGCTTGGGGGTTGACGGCAGCGCTAGCAACGATGCGGCCCACATGGTGAACGAAGCGCGTCAGGCCATGTTGTTAGCGCGGCTTAGAAAATCACTTGAGGGTCCGCAAGTGAATGCTGAAGGCAAAACCATTTTTGGTTGCGATACGGCGCCGATGGAAATGACTGCGCGCGATGCCTTGCGTTTGGCTACGCTTGGCGGTGCTGAGGTATTGGGTCGCAAAGACATCGGTCAACTGAGTGTTGGATTTTGCGCAGACATAGCCTTGTTTGATTTGCGCAGTTTGAGTTTTGCGGGCGGTGCTGTGCACGATGCCGTTGGAAGTTTGATGCTGTGTGCCAGTGCGCCAGCCGCGTACACCGTGGTCAATGGCCGTGTGGTAGTCAGTGAGGGCCAGTTGGCCAGCGTAGACCTAGGCACTGTGATTGAACGCCACAACAAGTTTGCAGTTCAACTGGCCGCAGGTCATTGAACTCAATCACTGAGCTCAATCACTGAGTTAAATTAAGGCTCAACTTTGGCGCCAGCCAAATACCAACTGGCTACAAGTTGCCTTTCTTCGGGCGTAATGCCTGTGGCATTGTTCATGGGCATCTGCTGGGTCACACTCACTTGCTGATACACGTTTTGAGCATTGAGCTTGATATTTGCTGGCGTATCCAAACGAACATTTTTCATTTGCACTTGAGCACCGTGGCAACTGAGGCAGTGCTGGTCTATCACTGATTTGACTTGCACAAAAGTAGCAGCTTGTGACTGCTCATTCTTGGCAACACTCTTTGCGCCCCAAGGTGCCATGGCCACAATAACTGCAACGATCAAAACGACACCCACTGCCGCAAAAGGCCAAGGGTTGCTAGCACGACCTAAATGGTAGCCATGTCGTTGCACAAAGAACTGGCGAATCAAGGCACCCGCAAACATCATGACGAACAAAATAAGCCAGCGCTGTGGATGCGTGTACAAGAAACTGTAATGGTTGCTTAGCATGGCAAAAATCACAGGCAGCGTGAAATAGGTGTTGTGCACGCTGCGCTGCTTGCCGCGCTTGCCGTGAATGGCCAGAGCCATCGCATCGTACTTTTCACCAGAGGTCATGGCCGCCACCACTTTGCGCTGGCCAGGAATGATCCAAACAAACACATTGGCACTCATGGCCGTGGCAATCATGGCGCCCACCAACAAAAAGGCGGCCCTGCCGGCAAACAATTGGCAAGCCAACCAAGAGGCGAAAGCCACCACGCACAACATGAGTGTGGCCACAATCAATTCACCGTTTTTGCGAAATCCAAATACACGGCAAATGGCGTCGTAGACGAACCAAAAAACCACAAAGAAACTCAGCGCTGCAGTGATGGCTACGGCAGGCGACCAGTCCATCAGTGATTTGTCAATGAGGTAGGTGCTGGCATTCCACAGATACATCACCGTGAACAAGGCAAAGCCACTGATCCAAGTGGAATAGCTTTCCCAATAAAACCAGTGCAACTTGGTGTGAATTTTCTTGGGCGCCACCATGTACTTTTGGGGGTTGTAAAAACCACCGCCATGAATGGCCCACATTGCGCCGTCTACCCCTTTTTCAAGCAAATCGGGGGAGTTGGGCTTCAGAAGGTTGTTGTCTAGGAAAACAAAGTAAAAAGACGAGCCTATCCACGCAATCGCGGTAATCACATGGACCCACCGCAGTAGCAAATTAACCCAATCTAGCAAATACGCTTCCATCGATGCGGCTCCGAACTGTTTACCGAAGTGTATACAATTTTTAGGCTTGCAAAAGCTGTGCCGCTACGGCAACCGCAATCACCTCGGGTTCTTTGCCCTCAATGCCTGGAACACCGATGGGGCATGTCACTTGTTGCAATTCGGCCTCTGTAAAGCCACGCTCTGCAAGGCGTCGCTTGAAAGTGGCCCACTTGGTGGCACTTCCAATGAGGCCAATATAGGGCAGGTCTTTTTGATCTCGCTTGCGTTGCAAGCATGCCGCCACCACATCCAAGTCCTCTGCATGGCTGAAACTCATGATGAGAACGCGGCTATTGGGCACCAAATCGGACACAGCAGCATGCACCGGGTTGGAATGCTCACACACAACTTGGGGTGCTACATCGCTTGGAAAAATTTCGTCTCGACTGTCGATCCATCTCACATGAAATGGCAAGGGTGCCAAGACTTTGACCAAGGCCTTGCCCACATGACCGCCACCAAACAAGGCCAGAGGCAAAAATCGTTCGGCTGCTTGTGCACGCAAAATGGCCTGAAGTCGACCTTGGTCAGCTACCGTCACGTGCTCAAACTTCAAGACCAAGGCGCCACCACAACACTGCCCCAAACTAGGCCCAAGCGCAAATCTTTTTTCAAGCGGCAATGAACTAGACAATGCAGGCTGAAGCAAGCAGCGCCTGGCCTCGGCAATGGCTTCAAATTCAAGGTGCCCGCCACCAATCGTGCCCAAAAACTCATCGGCAAAAACAGCCATGACAGTGCCTGCCCCCCGCGGCACCGAGCCCTGGGCTTGTTGCACCGTGATCCAAATGGCTGGCATCTGCGCCAACTTCAATGTCAATTCTGAAAACCAATGCACCTGCTTCTACTTTCAATTCAATGCTTCTAAACCAGACTGTACAGTGACAGAATGGCACATGTTGTTTTGAAGGCCATAGACCCATGACTCATGCCATTGCCCATTTTCTAAAATCTTCACACTTGGCTTGTGCTGCTTGCCTTCTGGCTTTGTGGCTGTCTGGTTGCAGTACACCGCCACCAATGCCGCCACAAAAGATAGCAACGCCACCACCACCTGCGCCTGTCAAACCAGCGGCGCCCATTGTGCTGCCCACTGCGCCTGTCAAACCCCAATTGCCCACTTCAAATGCTCGGTCTGCCAAAGAATACAGGGTCGATGCCGCCAAACACCTTTACAAACTCAATGGCGCTAGAATTTTCAAAGGTCGCATGCCGCCCATGCTTTACGCTGTGGGTGTTTTGGATGTCGAAGTTGACAAGCAAGGCCAAGTGACACGCACCTACTGGGTCAGAGCGCCTGGCCATGCTCCCGAAGTGATGAGAGAAATTGAAAAAACTGTTCGCTTGGCAGCACCCTACCCTGTCCCTGCCCACTTGGGCAAGGTGGTGTACTCAGACGTTTGGCTTTGGCACAAGAGCGGTCATTTTCAGCTTGACACTCTGACAGAGGGTCAAGACTGAGGTTCTAAACCGCCGCCTTGGCTTTTTCGCAGCTCATCAAAATCTTTTCTGGCGTGGCCGGTGCGCTCATGTGAACCACAGTTTGGTGGTTTGCACTGGCACTGACTGCATCGCGCAATGCAAAGAAAGTAGACAAGGCCAGCATCAATGGCGGCTCGCCCACCGCTTTTGAATTAAAGGGTGTTGGCTTCAGGTTGCTGCCGTCAAACAAAGTGACGTTAAAGTGCTCAGGAATGTCGCCAGCTACTGGAATTTTGTAAGTGCTGGGGCCATGCGTCAGAAACTTGCCCTTCTTGTCCCAAATGCACTCTTCCATGGTGAGCCAGCCCATGCCCTGCACGTAGCCACCCTCAATTTGGCCTTTGTCGATGGCGGGGTTAATGCTCTTGCCTGCGTCGTGAACAATGTCCACAGCCTTCAGCCACCATTCACCTGTGCGTGTGTCAATTTCAACTTCGCTCACTGAAGCGCCGTAGCAGTAGTAATAAAACGCGTGACCCGTCAGTGTTGCGAAGTCGTACTTAATTTCGGGCGTCATGTAGAAGCCAGCCACCGACAAGCCCACACGGTCTAACCAAGCTTGCTTGGCCACAGCTGTCCACTCAACCGACTTGCCACCACCATGGGCCATGCTGTTGGCAAAGTTCACTTCGGTGTCTTTGCAACCCAACATGTTGGCGGCCACTGGAGCTAGGCGTGCGCGCATTTGGGCAGTTGCATTCATGATGGCCGCGCCATTGATGTCTGCGCCGCTTGATGCAGAAGTGGCCGATGCATTGGGTACCTTTTGCGTGTCGGTGCCCGTGACTCGAACGTAAGACAAATCGATGCCCAAACCATCGGCACACACTTGGGCCATTTTGGTGTTCAGGCCCTGGCCCATTTCTGTTCCGCCATGGTTGACGCTGACAGAGCCGTCCATGTAAATGTTAAGCAAGGCGCCGCCTTGGTTCAACATGGTGGCGGTGAAGCTAATGCCAAACTTCAGGGGCACCAAAGCCAAGCCGCGCTTGCGACGCTTGTTCACTTTGTTAAACGCATTGACACTGTCGCGGCGCTCGCGGTATTTGGCCTCTGTGGCCACTTGGGTAATGACCTTGTCGCCAACCCAATCAGCAATGGTCTGACCATATTGCGTAACCATGGTGGCAGGGTTGCCAGACACAGCGGGGTCTTGGTAGATGTTGAGCATGCGAACATCTAAAGGATCTTTGCCAATGTCATTGGCAATTTGCTCGATGATGGTCTCAATGCCAAACATGCCCTGTGGACCCCCAAAACCGCGGAAGGCCGTAGCGCTTTGGGTGTTGGTTTTGCAACGGTGGCTAATGAGTTTTAAATTGGGAATGAAGTAGCAGTTGTCGATGTGCAAACAAGCACGGTCATTCACAGGACCTGAATAATCGGTGCTGTAACCGCAACGCGACAAGAGGGTGATGTCGGCGCCCAAAATACGGCCTTCGTCGTCGTAGCCCACTTCGTAATCAATGCGAAAGTCGTGGCGCTTGCCCGTGATCATCATGTCGTCGTCGCGGTTCACACGCAACTTAACAGGCTTTTGCAATTTGAATGCAGCCAGCGCAGCGCTTTGGCTGAAAATGCTCGCATTGCCTTCTTTGCCGCCAAAGCCGCCGCCCATGCGCCTGCAAATCACTTCAACATCGTTGGTGCTCAAGTTCAAGGCAGCAGCAGCCTCACGCTGATTGCCATCAGGGTGCTGCGTTGAAGAATACAAAGTGAGTTGGCCATCTTCACGCGGCACCGCGTAAGTAATTTGGCCTTCCATGTAAAACTGTTCTTGTTGACCCGTTTCAGTACTGCCCTTCACTTTGCGCGGCGCGTTGGCTATGGCTTCTGATGCATTGCCGCGGGTGATTCCCTTGGCGGGCATGACAAAACTTTTCGCGGCCATGGCTTCGTCAATGGTCAAAATGGGTGGCAGTTCTTTGACCAGCACTTTGGCTTTGTGCGCAGCTTCGCGGGCATACAACATTTCGCGCGCCACCACAACAGCCACCGCTTGGCCCAAAAATTCAACCTTGCCGACAGCTAAGAAGGGGTCGTCGTGCACGATGGGGCCGCAATTGTTTTCGCCTGGAATGTCTTTGGCTGTGTAAACCGCCACCACACCGTGCGCTTTCAAAATAGCGTCGCGGTCAATGCCGTCGCCAATGAGTTCGCCATGCGCAACCGGCGACATGATGAGGGCGGCATACAAAGTGCCAGCCAACTCAGGCATGTCGTCGGTGAAAGTGGCGCTGCCTGTCACATGCAAATGTGCAGACTCATGAATGACATCGGTGCCTTGCTGAATGCCCGAGACGGGCAACAAATTGTGCAAAGAAATGGGCGCGTTCATTTATGCCACCTCCGTGGTTGTTTGAGTTTGTTCTTCAATGAAATCAATCACCAAATTGCGCGCTACCAAAGAGCGGTAGGCCCAAGTGGCGCGCAAGCCATCTCGCGCCACAAAACTGGCGGCAATGGCGGTATCTAAATCGGATTCCTTCACATCGGCAGGCGCTTTGCCTTCCAACACGGCTTCAAGTTTGGGCGCTCTGCAGGGCGATGGAGCCAAGCCGTTGTAAGCCAACTTCACGCCGCTCAACTTACCACCCTTCAGTGTGTATGAGATGGCTGCGCACGTGGCAGAAATGTCTTGTTCAAAACGCTTACTTACTTTGTGGGCCCGAAACACTTGGCCCGCTTGTGGCTTGGGCAGCACCACTGCTTCAATGAACTCACCCGCTTGCAATACAGTTTGTTTGAGGCCGGTATAAAACTTGTCCAAAGACACAGTGCGCGTTTTGTCGCCACGTCGCAGGGTGAGCGTGGCGCCCAATGCCATCAGGCAAGGCATGGTGTCGCCAATGGGAGAACCGTTGGCAATGTTGCCTGCCAAAGTGGCTGTAGAGCGAATGGGGGGCGAGCCAAAACGACGCAGAACCTCTGCAAAATCAGGGTAAGTCTTGGACACCAAGGTTTCCACTTCTGTGAGTGACACCACCGCGCCAATATGCCAAGCCTGGGGCGTGTCTTTCACTTGTTTAAGTTCGGTCACGTTGCCCAAATACACAATGTGGTCGGGGCGTGAGTATTGTTTGTTCACCTGCAAGCCAACTTCAGTGCTGCCAGCGAGCAATGTGGACGTGGGATGCTTGACCAAATAGTCGGCTACTTCGGCAAGGGTGGCGGGTGATACAAACTCATTGCCTTTGCGTGTGCGAACTACGGGTTGAACAATGATGTCACCTTCCAAACTGAGTGTGGGCGTGGACGAGCGTTGAATTTCTTTTAGCAGTGGCACATCGGCAGCATCGTCTAGCTTTAGGGCAGACTTGTTGCTGCAGGCCTTGGAAGCAGCATCCAAAATGGGAGCATACCCAGTGCATCGGCAAAGGTTGCCACTGAGTGCGTCACTCACATCTTGGCGTTTAGGTGATTGATTGACCTGAACCAAATTGACCAAGCTCATCACAATGCCAGGCGTACAAAAACCGCATTGAGAACCGTGGCAATTGACCATGGCTTGTTGCACAGGGTGCAAAGTGCCATCTGGCTTTTTCAAACTCTCGACTGTTTTAACCGACTTGCCATCCAGTGTAGGCAGCAACTGAATACAGCTGTTGACCGGCACATAGTCAACCCCTTGGCCCGATGCATTCAATGAGCCCACCATGACCACACAAGCCCCGCAATCTCCTTCAGCGCAACCCTCCTTGGTGCCCGTGCGATGCAATTGTTCACGCAGGTAATCTAAAACGGTGGTGGTGCGGCGTTCGCCCTGGGCTTCAACGACTTTGCCGTCAAGCACAAAACGAACTGTATTGGTCACTTGGCTCATGTGGAGGGGTTTGGGTTAGGTTCTAAACAAAAGCTGATTTTATTGATTTACCACCCCTCAGGGGGAATTTTTGCGACAAATAAATTCTGATTCAAGAGCCGCGGTAGGTTGAATAACTCCATGGGCTTGCCAAGAGCGGCACATGGTAGTGCTGGGAGACATCGGCCACCCCAAAATCCAAGCTAACCAGGTTGAGAAACGAAGGCTCGGGCAGCTTCACGCCCTTGGCCTTGAAATAACCTGCCACATCAAAGACCAGCCGGTAGGTACCCTTTTGCAAACTGGCGTTGTCATAGAGGGGGCCATCTGGATTGCGCCCATCTGCATTCAATGTGAAACTTTTCACCAGCGTAGCAAATTGCCCCTCCGTGGTGTACAGGCTGACCTGCATGCCCGCAGCGGGACAGCCATGCATAGTGTCCAAAACGTGTGTACTCAAACCCATGTTGCATCTTTCCTTGAATTGGTCGACTGAAAGTGTATACACTTTTGGCTTTTGAAGCTATCATCATTCCGCATGGAAACATCTTCAACCCACGCCATTGTGAGCGCTTTAACCAAAGCCATTGTCGAGCATCGACTGATGCCTGGGTCCAAATTGGCTGAGCAGAAGTTGGCCACCCATTTTGGTGTTTCCAGAACCTTGGTCAGGCAAGCCTTGTTTCAACTGTCTCAAAACAGATTGATTCGCATGGAACCTGCCCGAGGGGCGTTTGTAGCCGCACCTTCTGCTTCTGAAGCCAAGCAAGTCTTTGCGGTACGGCGCATGCTCGAAGTTCAAATGACACGCGAATTTGTGCGCGACATCAGCCCCGCCAAAATTCGCGCTTTAAAAGCTCACACCAAACAAGAAAAAGAAGCGGTTGCACAAGAAGATGTGCACGGCCGCACAGAGTTGCTAGGGGATTTTCATGTGCGCATAGCCGAACTCATGGGCAACCATGTCTTGGCCCAAAGCTTGGGCGAACTCATTTCGCGCTGCGCCCTGATCACACTCATGTACCAATCGCGCAATGCAGCACAGCACTCTGCCGATGAGCACGAAGCCATTGTCGATGCCATGGCCAAGAAAGACGCCGACTTGGCTGCAAGGCTCATGGAAGAACATTTGATTTTTGTTGAAAACAGTTTGAGCTTTGACAAAAAAATTCCCACTCACGATATTTCATTGGCCTTGTCATGAACGCATCCGTCTACGACTCCACTGCTGCCTACCCACGCGATCTCAAAGGCTACGGCCGAAACCCACCACACGCGCAATGGCCCGGCCAAGCCCGCGTGGCAGTTCAGTTTGTTTTGAACTACGAAGAAGGTGGCGAAAATTCTGTGCTGCACGGCGACGCAGGTTCTGAGCAATTCTTGTCAGAAATGTTCAACCCCGCGTCTTATCCAGACCGGCACATCAGCATGGAGGGCATTTATGAATATGGCTCGCGTGCAGGTGTGTGGCGATTGCTGCGTGAGTTTGAACAGCGCAAACTGCCACTCACCGTCTTTGGTGTGGCCACCGCGCTTCAAAAACACCCCGATGTGTTGGCTGCATTTCAAGAATTAGGCTACGACATCGCGTGCCATGGCTTGAAATGGATTCACTACCAAAACATCGATGAGGCCACAGAACGCGCACACATGGCCGAGGCCATGGACATCCTGCAAAAGCTCAGTGGCAAAAGGCCTTTGGGTTGGTACACTGGCCGCGACAGCCCCCGCACCCGCCGCTTGGTGGCAGACTTTGGCGGCTTCGAATACGACAGCGACTACTACGGCGACGATCTGCCTTTTTGGATGAAGGTCGAAAAAAGTGATGGCCAAGTGGCGCCTCAGCTGATCGTGCCCTACACCCTAGATTGCAACGACATGCGCTTTGCACTGCCTCAAGGTTATTCACATGCCGATCCGTTTTTTCAATACATGAAAGACACTTTTGATGTGCTCTACAAAGAAGGCAATCCGCAAGGCCTGAACCGTCCCAAAATGATGAGCATCGGCATGCACTGTAGGTTGCTAGGGCGGCCTGGGCGCATCACCGCCATTCAAAGATTTTTAGACCACATCCAAGCTCACGATCATGTCTGGGTCTGCCGCCGCTTAGACATTGCGCGCCATTGGAAAACCACCCACCCCTACACACCATGACACTTAGCCTAGAACAACTCAATACAGCCTCGCCCCAAGAGGCCATGCAACTCTTAGATGGCTTGTATGAACACTCGCCATGGATTGCAGAAGGCGCGCTCAAGCACCGACCTTTTGCGTCTTGGGCGCACTTGAAACACTGCATGGCGCTGGTGCTTAAAGATGCAGGCAGAGATGCTCAAGTCAGTCTTATTCGCGCTCACCCCGAGCTGGCAGGCAAAGCCATGGTGCGCAAAGAATTGACCGCAGAATCTACCAACGAGCAAAGCAAAGCGGGCCTCACTGAATGCACCCCTGCTGAGTTTGAAAAAATTCAAAGCCTCAACGCTGCCTACAATCAAAAATTTGGTTGGCCCTTTATTTTGGCCGTCAGGGGACCGCGCGGACTGGGCCTCAACAAACACCAAATCATGGCCACGTTCGAAAGACGCTTAAACGGTCACCCCGAATTTGAACTGCAAGAGTGCCTGCGCAACATTCATCGAATTGTTGAAATTCGCTTGAACGACAAAACCAATTGCCATCCGCTTCAAGGTCAGCAAGTTTGGGATTGGCAAGAAGACTTGTCGCAATACAGCGACCCTGGTTTCAAAGAAGCGGGTCAACTCACAGTGACCTACCTCACAGACGCCCACATGGCTTGCTCAAAAAGTATCCAAAGCACTATGAAATTGGCAGGCTTTGACGAAGTCTATGTCGATGCTGTTGGCAATGTCGTGGGTCGCTATCACCCCAGCGTGACGGGCGCCAAATACCTCATGACTGGCAGCCATTTCGACACCGTTCGCAATGGCGGTAAGCACGATGGGCGCTTGGGTATTTATGTGCCCATTGCCTGTGTTCAAAAATTGGCACAAGCAAAGCAACGCTTGCCCATTGGCCTTGAAGTCGTAGCATTTGCAGAAGAAGAAGGCCAGCGCTACAAAGCCACCTTCTTGGGCTCTGGCGCTTTGGTGGGTCAGTTCAATCCAAATTGGTTATCGCAGACTGATGCCAATGGCATTTCCATGCGCGAAGCCATGAAAAACGCGGGCTTGAATGAAAACGAGATTCCCAACATTCAACGCAAGCCTGCCGACTATGTGGGCTTCGTTGAAGTCCATATTGAGCAAGGCCCTGTGCTGAATGAAATGAACCTGCCCTTGGGCATAGTGAGCTCCATCAATGGCAGCGTGCGTTATGTGTGCGAAATGGTGGGCATGGCCAGCCACGCGGGCACCACACCCATGGACCGCCGGCGAGATGCCGCTTGCGCTGTGGCCGAACTGGCCCTGTACATGGAAAAACGCGCGGCTGCAGACGGCGATTCTGTGGCCACTATTGGCCAACTGCAAGTGCCCAATGGCTCGATCAATGTGGTGCCTGGCAAATGCACATTCTCGATGGACATGCGCGCCCCCCTCGACCCTCAGCGCGACGCGTTAGAAAAAGATGTGTTGAATGCGCTGGATGAAATATGCAACCGACGCGGCCTTGTTTGCCACCGTGAAGCAACGCTTAGGGCACCAGCAGCACCTAGCGCGCCTGATTGGCAAGCGCGCTGGGAAAAGGCCTTGAAAGACATGGGCGTGCCCCGCTTTGTGATGCCCAGTGGCGCGGGCCACGATGCCATGAAACTGCATGAAGTCATGCCCCAAGCCATGCTCTTTGTGCGCGGTGAAAACAGTGGCATCAGCCACAACCCCTTGGAATCTACGACCACAGACGACATGCAACTTTGCATTGATGCGTTTGAACATGTCTTGCACCAACTCGCTTGAATTTGAAAACCAATGACCACCCAACAATCTACATACCAAGAACTTGATCAATGGATCGATGATCACTTTGATGAGCAAGTTCAGTTTCTGCAAGCCTTGGTGCAAGTGCCGACCGACACACCCCCGGGCAACAACGCACCCCACGCAGAAAAAACCACTGAGCTGCTGAAGAAGATTGGCTACATAGCAGAACAATTTCCTGTGCCGGAAGCAGAGGTCAAAGCTTATGGGCTGACCTCACTCACCAATCTCATTGTGCGCAGACCTTTCGGAGCAGGCGGCAAAACCATTGCCTTGAATGCGCATGGCGATGTGGTGCCGCCCGGCGAAGGCTGGACGCATCCACCCTACGGCGCTGAAATTGAAAATGGCCAGATGTTTGGCCGCGCTACAGCAGTCAGTAAATGTGATTTTTCCACCTTCACCTTTGCTCTGCGCGCCGTCGAGGCTTTGCAAGCCAAAAACAATTTGGCACTCAAAGGCAATGTTGAATTGCATTTCACCTATGACGAAGAATTTGGCGGCGAAAAAGGGCCTGGCTGGTTACTCGACAAAGGCCATACACGCCCCGACCTCATGATTGCAGCAGGCTTTAGCTACCAGGTCGTCACAGCACACAATGGTTGCCTGCAAATGGAAGTCACTGTTCACGGCAAGATGGCCCATGCCGCCATTCCCGATACAGGCGTCGATGCGCTTCAAGCAGCCGTTCACATTTTGAGCAGCCTGTATGCGCAAAACAAACTCTACAAACAAATCAGCTCGAAAGTTGAAGGCATCAATCACCCCTATTTGAATGTGGGCCGCATAGAAGGCGGCACCAATACCAATGTGGTGCCCGGCACAGTCAGCTTCAAACTAGACCGCCGCATGATTCCGGAAGAAATTCCAGAGCAAGTAGAAGCCAACATTCGCCAGGTCATTGCAGATGCAGTCAATGACTTCAACCAAGCCCGGTCTTCTGATGCCTTGGTCAGTGTTGACATCAAACGCATTCTCATGGCTCATGCCATGAAGCCCCTGACAGGCAATGCGCCTTTGGTGCAAGCCATTCAGAAACACGGCGGCGAAATTTTTGGTGAACCCATTCCTGCCATGGGAACGCCCCTTTACACAGACGTTCGCTTGTATGTAGAAAAAGGCATTCCGGGCGTGATTTATGGCGCGGGCCCTCGCACGGTTTTAGAATCACATGCCAAACGAGCGGATGAACGGCTGAATTTAGAAGATTTGCGAAAAGCGACCCAAGTTATTTCACGCACTCTTTTGGATCTTCTGAGCTGATTCCGAGCCATTTTGGGGCGTGCAAGGGTTTTACCGAGGCTCAAAGAGGCATAAATTGTATACAGTTTATGCAACAATGTGCCTTTTCATGCACCTCATAATGGCATCGATATTGCTAAGTCCTTTGACACACTTAACTTCATTTTTTTAATCGGAGCTCCTATGAAAAAACGTTTCCTACTGAAGACCACGGCCGCTTTTTTAGCCACTTGCGCATTTGGCTTGGCACAAGCTCAAAACACACCCATCAAATTTCAACTCGACTGGCGTTTTGAAGGCCCTTCTGCCTTGTTCCTCACGCCTGTTGCCAAGGGCTATTTCAAAGATGCCAAGCTCGACGTCACGGTTGACGCAGGCAACGGTTCTGGCGCCGCAGTCACCCGCGTTGCATCAGGCAGTTACGACATTGGTTTCGCTGACTTGGCAGCCCTGATGGAATTCCACGCCAACAACCCCGAAGTACCCAACAAACCTGTGGCCATCATGATGGTCTACAACAACACGCCTGCATCCGTCATGGCGCTCAAAAAATCTGGCATCAAAACGCCAGCCGATTTGGCAGGCAAGAAATTAGGCGCACCCGTTTTTGACGCAGGTCGCCGTGCTTTCCCCATCTTCCAAAAAGCCAACAACATTGGCAATGTGACTTGGACCGCCATGGACCCCCCACTGCGTGAAACCATGCTGGTTCGCGGCGACGTCGATGCCATCACTGGCTTCACCTTCACCTCTTTGCTGAACATCGAAGCCCGCGGCGTCAAAGCCGATGATGTGGTGGTCATGCAATACCCAGAATTTGGCGTCAAGCTTTACGGCAACGCCATCATTGCATCACCCAAAATCATCAGAGAAAATCCAGCCGCAGTCAAAGCTTTCTTAGCCGCCTTCACCAAGGGTGCCAAGGATGTCATTAACAATCCTGCGGCTGTCATTTCCGATGTCAAAGCGCGCGACGGCATCATCAACGTAGAACTCGAAACACGCCGCTTGCAGTTGGCCATCGACACCGTGATCAACAGCCCATCAGCACGTGAAGAAGGTTTTGGCCAAATCAGAGGCCCTCGCCTGTCCCTCATGGCCTCACAAGTGTCCGATGCATTCAACACCAAAACACGTGTCAAGGCCGATGACATTTGGAACGGTTCTTTCTTGCCAAGCGCCAAAGAACTCGACATCTTGCCTAAAGCTAAAAAGTAATTGATTGAGGCCTTGTTTTGACCACTGCAAATTTCGTTGATTTTCAAAATGTTTGGTTGGCCTACAACGATGAGTTGTTAGCGCAAAACCACTATGCAGTTGAAGACATCAACTTGCAAGTCAAGCAGGGCGAGTTCATTGCCATTGTGGGCCCATCGGGTTGCGGCAAGTCCACCTTCATGAAGCTGACCACGGGGCTTAAGCGCCCTAGCAAAGGTCAGATTTTTGTCGATGGTCAACCCGTCACAGGTCCCTTGAAAATCAGTGGCATGGCGTTCCAAGCGCCTTCCTTGTTGCCATGGCGCACCACACTAGACAACGTTTTACTGCCGCTTGAAATTGTCGAGCCCTTTCGCTCCCAGTTCAAACAGCGCAAAGCAGAGTTTGCAGAGCGCGCCCGCAAGCTGTTAAATACAGTGGGCTTGGGTGGCTACGAAGACAAATTTCCGTGGCAACTCTCAGGCGGCATGCAACAGCGCGCCAGTATTTGTCGCGCACTCATTCACGAACCCAAAATGCTCTTGCTTGACGAGCCCTTTGGCGCACTCGATGCCTTCACTCGAGAAGAGTTGTGGTGCATTTTGCGCGACCTCTGGACCGAGCAAAAGTTCAACGTCATTTTGGTCACGCACGATTTGCGTGAGTCTGTTTTCTTGGCCGACACGGTCTATGTCATGAGCAAAAGCCCGGGCAGGTTTGTGGTCAAAAAAGAAATTGACCTGCCACGTCCTCGCGATTTGGAAGTGACCTACACGCCCGAGTTCACCCACATCGTTCACGAGTTGCGTGGCCACATTGGTGCCATGCGCAAAACTGGCGCTGTGATTAACCAATAAGCAGGTGACTTTGTGAATAAAAAAACGATAGAAGCAAGCGCACCCTGGATTTTGTTGGTGCTCACGCTTGTCATTTGGCAAGCCATCTGCACCATTTTCAAAGTTTCAGAATTCATTTTTCCAAGCCCTTACCGCATTGCACAACAAACCGTTGAATTCAGCGGTGTCATTGCTGCCCATGCATGGCGCACTTACTGGGTCACCATGGCCGGCTTTGGCATTGCCATTGTGGTGGGTGTGCTACTTGGCTTTGTCATTGGCAGCTCCCGCTTGGCTTATGCCGCGGTCTACCCCCTCATGACGGCTTTCAATGCGCTGCCAAAGGCCGCCTTTGTGCCCATCTTGGTGGTTTGGTTTGGCATTGGCATTGGCCCCGCCATTCTCACGGCCTTCCTGATTAGCTTCTTCCCCATCATGGTCAACATTGCAACAGGCTTGGCCACGCTTGAACCCGAGCTTGAAGATGTATTGCGCGTTCTGGGTGCAAAGCGTTGGGATGTCTTGGTCAAAGTGGGCTTGCCTCGCTCTATGCCCTATTTCTTCGGCTCCCTCAAAGTGGCCATCACTTTGGCATTTGTAGGTACTACCGTGTCAGAAATGACGGCGGCCAATGAAGGCATTGGCTACCTGCTCATCTCTGCGGGTTCTGCCATGCAAATGGGCTTGGCTTTCTCTGGCTTGGTGGTGGTGGGCGCCATGGCCATGGTGATGTACGAACTCTTTAGCTACATCGAGAAGCACACCACAGCTTGGGCGCACCGCAGCACCAACAACGAGTAAACATCCTGGTTTGTGTCATTTGATGTTGGCAAATGACACAAATTTGCTGATTTTTTTGATAAGTATTCTAAAGGCTTGACCTTTGGAGCCGATTCCATACCATGCACCTTTGTATGGATTGATACTCGTCAATCCATGCGTGCAGTGAAATGGGGAGTTTCATCCATGACAGATCATGTCCACCACTCAGTAGGCGAAGCGTCTATTGAGAGTTCAGGCACACCTCCCACAAAAGTGAATTCAGGGAAACCTAATTTTTGGGACACCGTTTTTCTCATTTTTCTAGCCTGTGTCCTCGTGCTTGTTGCCTGGGTGGGCGTGCTTGCCTATGCAGATGGCATGAAAATTGAAGTCACTAAACAGAATGGCGAAGCCTGGGTGAAGTGGCTGAAAGAAAACAGTGAACCCAGAATGCAAGAGAACTTCCCCATTGAAAGTTGCTCTGCCAGTGCCGATGAAAGACGGCGTTGGGGCGATTGCTTTGAGAGTATTTTGCAAAACGTAAAAGAACTGCAAAACCAGTCAAACGCCTTCACAGGTCGGCCCCTTGAATTTATCGCCAAATGCGACCCCAAAGACAGATCGACTGTGGGTTCAATCGTTTTAGAAAAAATCGTGCCGACGCCTCCCGGGTCAGCCATTTCTTCCATCACATCGCAGCTGATCAGCATGGACGCCATTGACACCAAAATATTGCTGAAATTAACGGTGTGCGACAAAGGTGGCTACCCCATCAAAGTCGACGAACTTGAATTCTAAAAAGAGACCGACATGTCCGATCACACCTTAGAAGACCAACTGCTTCACCATGAAAAGGTCAATATTTCGAGTGACTTGCCATTCAGAAAGTGGCTTTACTCTTGGCTTCTAGACCCTCACATCGAAGGCAATTATCAAAAGTCCATTGACAAGTGGATTGTCATTTTGATTATTAGCAATTTGTTTGCGCTGGTGTTTGAACAAATTCCAGCCATTTTTAACGCATACGAAAAATGGTTTCATTTCTTTGATTTTTTTTCAGTAGTGGTGTTCACGATTGAATACCTTCTGCGTTTTTACTTGGCCCCTGAAGATGAAGAGTTCAAGAAACGCAAGTATGCGCGCGGCAGTTATTTCGTCAGTCCTTTTGCCTTGATTGACCTGATCGCCATTCTGCCTTTCTTCTTGCAAGCCTTTATTTCAGTAGATCTGCGCTACCTTCGTTCGCTTAGGCTGCTGCGTATTCTGAAACTTTTCAGGATATTGATACCCGCATACAAAGAGTTTGTGCTTGCCAACAAAGGCAGAACCTTCAGGCAAAAAGTTCATGCGGTGATTTTTCCAAGTGCCTACGGTGGCAGCTTGCACACCATCTTCGACACCTTCATTATGATTTGGGTGATTGTGTCGGTGCTGGCCGTGATCTTAGAGTCGGTACATAGCATCGAATACTTGTTGAATCTAGAATTCATCGTTCTGGATGCCATCGCTGTCAGTATTTTCACGCTTGAATATTGCCTGAGAATGTATTGCTGTGTGGAGGAGCCTGGCTATCAACGCGCAGTCAGTGGGCGCTTGAAAATGGCCAAGTCAACTTCGTCCATCATTGATCTTTTGGCCATTGCACCATTTTTCTTGGAAGTCTTCCTGCACCATCTGATTGATCTTCGCTTTATGCGAGTCTTCAGGCTTTTGCGGCTTCTCAAATTGAGTCGCTATACAGGTGCGACGCAATCGCTGTCCAAAGTGATTGCGCGCGAATGGCCCGTCATTGCGGCTTCTACCTTCATCATGCTCTTGCTGGTAGTCATGACCGCCAGCTTGGGCTTTTTGTTTGAGCACGAAGCTCAGCCCGATAAATTTGAAAATATCCCACAAGCCATTTATTGGGCTGTCATCACGCTGGCATCCGTCGGCTATGGCGATATATCACCTATCACGCCTGCAGGCAGGGCCATGACCATTGTCTTGTCGCTGATTGGCATTGGTATTTTTGCCATTCCCGCTGCGATTTTGTCTTCTGCCTTTACCGATCAACTGAAAAGAGATCGGGAGGCCTTGGTCAATACCATTTATGAAATGCTCGCAGACGGCCACTTAGATGAAAAGGAAATTGAATACATCCGAACTGAATCTAAACGCCTGCATTTATCGGATGAAGAAATCAGATTACTTATCGACAAAGCCAACAGAGAGCGTGAATTGATGGAGGATGTTTCTATATTGCCACTGCATAAAATTGCAGCCAATACAGAACACAGCATCGAACACTTCAAGCACTTGTTGGGTCAAGTCAGACAACTTAGCTTGCTGACGGATCAGGAAAAGTTTCAGGCTGCCATCGACAATTCTGAAAGGTTGACTGAAACAGACAAGAAGCTTTGGGCCTTGATTGGCCTTCAGCAATCATCTTCCAAATAACATCCTTCTCTATGGCATGGCGCGCTGAACTCAAACTTGATTACACCCGCGAGTCTCAACGCAGCGTGGCCAGGTATTTACACCAAGGCCCGCTGCGAATTCTGCAAAGCCTTTACCCAGAAGGCGATCAAATTTGTCACAACGTGCTGGTGCATCCACCAGGCGGTTTGGTGGGGGGCGACACTTTAGACATTCAGGTGAGTGTGGCCAAGGGTGCGCATGGCTTGGTCAGCACGCCTGGTGCAACGCGGTTTTACAAGTCGGGGGGCTACCCTGCCCTTCAGCAAGTTGTAGCGCAAGTTTCTGATGGCGCTCGGCTAGAGTGGCTACCGCTGGAAGCCATTGCCTACAACGACTGCGAAGCCACCAATCGCGCTATCTTCAATTTAGAGTCGGGTGCAGAGCTGATCACTTGGGATGTGACGGCTTTAGGGCTTCCCACTTCCAACTTATCCTTTGAGCAAGGCCACTTTCAACAACACTTAGAGATTTCAGGTGTGTGGTTGGAAAAAGGCATTATTCGCGGCAACGATGCGCGTTGGCTAAACAGCCCCCTGGGCTTGGCAGGGCAAAAGTGTTTGGCCAGTTTGGTTTTTGCCGCAGGCACTGCCATTGAACCCAAGCGGGCAGAAAAAGCACTTGAGGCTGCACGCGAAGTGATAGAAGCGCACCCTCTCAAACATCAAGCTGGCATCACCTTTGCTCATCCGCAAGTGATTGTGCTGCGCGTCATGTCACCCTTGGTTGAACCCACCATGGGTTTGCTAAAGCAGGTATGGGCAACTTGGCGTCATACGCTGTGGGGTTTGCCCAGCACACCGCCCAGAATCTGGAGCGTTTAAATCGCCACCAACTGGCGAATGCCTTTGGCTTCCATCTCATGGCCAGGGCCCTTGGCAATCACCTCGCCGCGTTCCATCACCATGTAAGCGTCGGCCAACTCTTCTGCAAAGTCGTAGTACTGTTCGCACAACAAAACGGCCATGCGTTGGCCTTGCAAGCCGACATCCGCCAATTTTCGAATCACTCGGCCAATGTCTTTGATGATGCTTGGCTGAATGCCCTCAGTGGGCTCGTCCAAAATAAGCAGTTTGGGCTTGGCCGCTAATGCACGCGCAATGGCCAGTTGTTGTTGCTGACCTCCAGACAAATCGCCGCCACGTCTTTGCAACATTTGCTTGAG
Organism: Limnohabitans sp.; assembly: GCA_044233865.1. GTDB lineage: Bacteria > Pseudomonadota > Gammaproteobacteria > Burkholderiales > Burkholderiaceae_C > Limnohabitans_A. Next base: position 5,022 of record JBIIJK010000019.1, on the reverse strand, counting down.
CACTGGAAACAACTCGAACAAGTTTCCCCACACAAGAGGCAGGCCAAATTCCAAAAAATGAACCAAGTTTGTGCATTTCATCTTTGTCGGCACCAAAAAAGTTAGGCCCTTTTGCGGTGCAGCCCAAAGATTCTCAAGAAGCTCAAGGGCATGCATGTTGCTTGAGGTAAGCTTGAATCTGAACTTCAAACGAGTGCACCATGGAACTCACCCCACGCGAAAAAGACAAACTCCTTATATTCACAGCAGGGCTCTTGGCCGAGCGCCGAAAAGCCCGTGGCCTTCAATTGAATTACCCTGAAGCTGTGGCCTACATCAGTGCAGCCGTCATGGAAGGTGCACGCGATGGCAAAACCGTGGCCCAACTCATGAGCGAAGGCCGCACCCTGCTCACACGTGCAGATGTCATGGACGGTATTGCAGAAATGATTCCCGACATCCAAGTAGAAGCAACCTTTCCTGATGGCACCAAGTTGGTCACCGTGCATCAGCCCATTGTTTGACCTTGTCTTTTAATCTCTTGCCCTTTCATACTAGGAGCGCCCAATGCCTATAAAAACAAAGCAAATTCTCAAACTCATTGCCATCTCTGCTGCCACTTGCAGCACAAGCTTGGCCTTTGCTCATGCGGGCCATGGTGAGCCCCATGGACTCGGCGCGCATACCTCCGACTTCATGAGCTATTTAATTGGTTTCGTTGTTGCCCTTGCTTTTGTCAACTTTGGCGGCATGGGCGTTGCGCAATACATCAAAGGCAATTTAAGCAAAGCTCGTGCTTTGGTTTTGGGATCACTCTGCACAGCCTGCATCTTGGCTTTTGTTTTTTGGTTCAGTCAAGTTTGAAAGCCCGCTCATGACACCCGGCGAACTCCTCATCGACGATGGCCACCACGAACTCAATGTTGGCAGACGAACCTGCACACTGGTGGTTCAAAACACCAGCGATCGCCCGATTCAAGTGGGATCGCACTATCACTTTGCTGAAACCAATGGCGGTCTGAGCTTTGACAGAGCTGCAGCGCATGGCATGCGACTCAATCTGGCTTCAGGCACCGCCGTTCGATTTGAACCAGGCCAACAACGCACCGTTGAATTGGTCGACTACGCTGGCGACCGCATGATCTATGGCTTTAGAGCCCTGACCAACGGCGCGCTTGACGCGCCTTCCAAGAAAGCTTCTTAACATGGCCCACATCAACAAACGCGCTTACGCCGAAATGTTTGGCCCCACCGTGGGTGACCGTGTTCGCTTAGCCGACACCGAGCTCATCATTGAAGTTGAAAAAGATTTCACATTACAGGCCGGCAGCTACGGCGAAGAAGTGAAGTTTGGTGGCGGCAAAACCATTCGAGATGGCATGTCACAATCGCAGCGCACCAATGCAGAAGGCGCCATGGATTGCGTGCTCACCAATGCCCTGATTATTGACCACTGGGGCATTGTGAAGGCCGACATTGGCCTCAAAGGCAATCGCATCGCCGCCATTGGCAAAGCAGGCAACCCCGACACGCAACCTGGTGTCGATATCATCATAGGCCCCGGCACAGAGATCATCAGCTGTGAAGGCATGATCGTCACTGCAGGCGGCATTGATACGCACATTCACTTCATAGCACCGCAGCAAATAGAAGAAGCTTTGTCCAGCGGAATTACCACCATGCTGGGTGGAGGTACCGGGCCTGCAACTGGCACCTTCGCAACCACTTGCACGCCTGGCCCGCACAACATTGAGCGCATGCTGCAAGCAGCTGATGCATTCCCCATGAACTTGGGTTTCTTGGGCAAAGGCAATGCTGCTTTGCCTGCTGCATTGCACGAACAAATCAAGGCGGGTGTCATTGGCCTCAAACTACACGAAGACTGGGGCACAACACCTGCAGCCATTGATAACTGTTTGAACGTGGCTGAAGAAACCGATACTCAAGTGGCCATCCACACCGACACCCTGAACGAATCGGGTTTTGTAGAAGACACCGTGGCAGCATTCAAAGGCCGCACCATTCACACCTTCCACACGGAAGGCGCAGGTGGCGGTCATGCCCCCGACATTTTGAAAGTGGTTGGCGAAGCCAACGTGCTGCCCTCCTCTACCAATCCAACGCGGCCCTACACCATCAACACCCTCGACGAACACGTTGACATGCTGATGGTTTGCCACCACCTCGATCCTTCAATTGCAGAAGACTTGGCCTTTGCAGAGAGCCGTATTCGCAAAGAAACAATCGCAGCAGAAGACATCTTGCACGACCTAGGCGCCATTAGCATGTTCAGCTCGGACAGCCAAGCCATGGGTCGTGTGGGAGAAGTTATTTTGCGCTGCTGGCAAACTGCACACAAGATGAAAGTTCAGCGCGGCAAACTGCCAGGCGATACCGAGCGTCACGACAATGCACGCGTCAAACGCTACATCGCCAAACTCGCCATCAACCCAGCCATTGCGCACGGCATCAGCCACGAAGTAGGTAGCATTGAAGCTGGCAAGTGGGCTGACTTGGTCATTTGGAAACCTGCTTTCTTTGGTGTCAAACCCGCCATCATCATGAAAGGCGGCTTTATTGCCATGGCTGCCATGGGCGACCCCAATGCTTCCATTCCAACGCCACAACCCGTGCACTATCGCCCTATGTTTGGCAGCTATGGCGGCGCCTTGGCGCGCGGCTCGCTAAGCTTTGTGTCGCAAGCCGGTCTTGCTGCTGGCATTGGTCAGAAATATGGTTTGCAGAAAACACTGTCTGCTGTCAAAGGCATTCGAGGTGTTGGCAAACGCCACATGATTCACAATGACTACACACCTAAAATGGAAGTCGATGCACAAACTTATGCGGTGCGAGCCGATGGCTTGTTGCTCACCTGCGAACCTGCAGTCAGTCTGCCTATGACGCAGCGTTACTTCTTGTTCTGAACAACAGATCTTGAAGTATTTTTTGATTGATTGAATGCTCACTTGCTCTAAATTAATTTCTGGCGGTCAAGGTCTGGCCAAGGCTTTGATCAATCGTGCGCCTACAGTGTCTTTAGACTGGGATGTTCGGCAAAAAAGCCGCTTCCAAGTTGAAGACTCATCGGGTCGTGTGTTGTCTGTATTTTTGCAGCGTGGATATGTGGTTCGCGGTGGCGATGTGTTGGTCGCCGATGATGGCAGTTTGGTTCGCATTGAAGCTGCACCTCAAGCACTGCTTCGCATTACGACATGTCCTCAACACGGCACGCCATTTGACCTCACTCGTGCCGCCTATCACTTGGGCAATCGCCATGTGCCCATTGAACTCAAGCCTGATCATCTCAAAATTGAACCCGACCCCGTGTTGGCCGGCATGTTGCGATCTATGCACTTGATTGTTAACTCGGTCGATGAAGCCTTTGAACCTGAAGGCGGCGCATACGGCGCACACCATGGCGGTTCTGGTCATTCACATGATCATGGCCACGATCATGGGCACGATGAGCAAGTTCATGAACAAACCCATGTCCATGGTCCGAACTGCAAGCATGACCACTGAACTGCTTCAACTCATTTGGCTGGCTTCTCCTGCATTGCCTGTCGGTGGCTTCTCGTATTCTGAAGCACTCGAAGCGGCCATCGATCACGAACTAGTGCACGATGAATCTTCGTGCGCAAACTGGCTAGCCGACCAGCTTCACTTGTCGCAAGCGCGGGGCGACATGGCCTTGATGGCACAAGCCATCCCAGCTTGGCAAAGCCACAACATTCCAAGACTCAAAGAACTTAGCGCATGGGTGCACGCCACGCGCGAGACACATGAAATGCGATTGCAAACAGAGCAAATGGGGCGATCGCTTCTAGACTGGCTTCGCATTCAAAACAAAGCTCATGCAGATGCCTTGCAACTTTGCAGCGAACTGCGGCCCACTTACCCTCTTGCTATGTCATTGGCGCTGTCCTTGGCCAATGCGCCCCTCGAGAGTGCACTTCAAGCCTATGCCTTTGGATGGGCTGAGAACATGACACAAGCCGCTTTGAAAGCTGTGCCACTAGGCCAAATTTCAGGTCAAAAAATTCTGGCCCGACTGGCCCATGAAATTCCTGAAGCTGTGCAACACGCCATCGCCTTAAGCGACCACGATCGCCAAGCTTTTTGCCCCATGCTGGCCGTCATGTCTGCCAGACACGAAACCCAATATTCTCGACTTTTCAGATCATGACCGCACTACACCACATACCCCATCGCACCAAAAAACTACCACCTCTTCGCGTCGGTATTGGAGGCCCAGTGGGCTCTGGCAAAACCACCTTGCTTGAAATGCTGTGCAAAAGCATGCGCCAAAAATGGGACCTGGTGGCCATCACCAACGACATCTACACCAAAGAAGATCAACGTCTGCTCACGGTCAGTGGTGCGCTGGAAGCTGACCGCATCATGGGCGTCGAAACCGGTGGCTGTCCCCATACCGCTATTCGCGAAGATGCCTCTATCAACCTAGAAGCCATCGACCGCATGCTGGAAAAATTTCCCAATGCAGACGTGGTTTTCGTAGAGAGCGGCGGCGACAACTTGGCAGCTACCTTCAGCCCCGAACTGTCAGACCTCACCATCTACGTGATCGACGTAGCCGCTGGCGAAAAAATTCCCCGCAAAGGCGGCCCCGGCATTACAAAAAGCGACCTCTTCGTCATCAACAAAACAGACCTCGCCCCCTACGTCGGCGCCGACCTCAACGTGATGCACACCGACACCACCCGCATGCGCACCACCGCCAAAGGCCTCAAACCCTTCGTCATGACCAACCTCAAAACCCAAACCGGCCTCGCCGAAATCATCGCCTACATCGAAACCCAAGGCATGCTGTTGAATTAAATTGGGGTCAGATCAACATTAATTTAGCCTTGTCCCTAAATCCTGCGCCAAATTGGACTTATAACAAGGTTACAATACCACCCGCAGGAAGTGTGGCAGAGTGGTCGATTGCACCGGTCTTGAAAACCGGCGGCTCGAAAGGGCCCGTGAGTTCGAATCTCACCGCTTCCGCCAATATGTCAAGTAAATAGAGGCTCTTAGGGG
>JBIIJK010000145.1:0-2521 GCA_044233865.1 Limnohabitans sp. | reverse complement strand
ACATGATGATTTTCTTGCCGTCGGGGAACACAATGTGATCGACCTGAGGCTTGATTTCTTCCCATGTGTATTTTTCAACAGAAGAAATATCAATCTCGTTGTCAAAGTGACCAATGTTACAAACGATAGCCTCGTCTTTCATGGCGGCCATGTGGTCGTGCGTAATGACGTGCTTGTTGCCAGTGGCCGTCACGAAAATGTCGGCTTTGTCTGCAGCGTAATCCATCGTCACAATTTTGTAGCCTTCCATAGCGGCTTGCAAAGCATTGATCGGGTCAATCTCTGTCACCCAAACTTGTGCGCTGAGTGCACGCAATGCTTGTGCACTGCCCTTGCCGACGTCGCCGTAACCAGCCACCACAGCCACTTTGCCAGCAATCATCACATCGGTAGCGCGCTTGATACCGTCTACCAAAGACTCGCGGCAGCCATACAAGTTGTCAAACTTGGACTTGGTCACAGAGTCGTTCACATTGATGGCGCGGAACATCAGTTCGCCCTTGGCGCTCATCTCATTCAAGCGGTGCACGCCTGTGGTTGTTTCTTCTGTCACGCCAATGATTTGTGCAGACTTGCGGCTGTACCAAGTGCTGTCTTCGGCCAACTTAGCCTTGATGGCGGCAAACAAGCATGTCTCTTCTTCAGAGCCTGGGTTGTTCAACAAAGAAGCGTCTTTTTCTGCGCGCTTGCCCAAGTGCATCAGGAGCGTAGCGTCGCCGCCGTCGTCCAAAATCATGTTGGGGCCTTCGCCTTCAGTGCCCTTGGCGCCGAAGTCAAAAATGCGATGGGTGTAATCCCAGTACTCAGTCAGGTTCTCGCCCTTCACCGCAAACACAGGCGTGCCAGAAGCCGCAATGGCAGCTGCGGCGTGGTCTTGTGTTGAGTAAATGTTGCAAGAAGCCCAGCGCACTTGGGCGCCCAAAGCCTGCAATGTTTCAATCAGTACAGCTGTTTGAATGGTCATGTGCAATGAACCTGTCACGCGGGCACCCTTCAAAGGTTGTGCGGCGGCAAATTCTTTGCGAATGGCCATCAAACCGGGCATTTCTGTCTCGGCAATTTTGATTTCTTTGCGGCCCCAGTCGGCCAAGCCGATATCGGCAATGACGCAATCTGTATTAACGGGCGTGTTTAAACGTGCATTCATGGTGTGCTCCAAATTAAGGTTTGAAACCACATCTCAGAGGGAATCTCATTTAAAAAGAGCTCATCCCGCTGAAAAGTGGATGAGCGTGGTTGCAAAGTAGGGTTCCGAGCCTCACGTCCTCGCCACTTGTTAAAGTGTGGGCCGCTGCAACGCTCCTCGGAATGGGGCAAATTATACTAGGGGCTTCTCTGGATTTAAAGCCAGACATCCAAATTCCCCCTGGAGCCACATTGACTTACGCCCAAGAAACCCGGCGCCGCCGGACGTTTGCCATCATTTCTCACCCTGACGCGGGTAAAACCACGCTCACAGAGAAGCTCTTGCTGTTCTCGGGCGCCATTCAAATTGCCGGGTCGGTCAAAGCCCGCAAGGCCTCGCGCCACGCCACCTCGGACTGGATGGAAATTGAAAAGCAACGGGGTATTTCGGTGGCCTCGTCCGTGATGCAGATGTTGTACCGCGACCACGTCATTAATCTGCTCGACACCCCCGGCCACAAAGACTTCAGCGAGGACACCTACCGCGTACTAACTGCAGTGGACTCTGCACTCATGGTCATTGACGCTGCCAACGGTGTGGAAGCGCAAACCCGAAGGCTCATTGAAGTGTGCCGCCAGCGCGATACGCCCATCATCACCTTTGTGAACAAGATGGACCGCGAAGTTCGCGACCCGCTAGACATCTTGGACGAAGTAGAGCGCGAATTGGGCATGCCCTGCGTGCCTATGACTTGGCCTGTGGGCCAAGGCAAATCCTTTGGCGGCATTGTCAACTTGCGCACACAAACCATGACTGTGTTTGAATCTGGTAGCGAGCGTTTGCCCCAAGACTTCGAAGCCATGCCACTGACAGAAGCGGCCGCATTGCATGCCCGCTTTGGCGCCGAATTTGCCACCGCATTAGAAAGCATGGAACTGGCAACCGGTGCATCACCTTCATTTGACAAAGAAGCCTTCTTGGCCGGCAAACAAACGCCCGTTTTCTTTGGCTCCGGTGTGAACAACTTCGGTGTCATGGAAGTGCTTGATGCGCTGGTTGACTTAGCACCCCCACCACAGTCGCGCACCAGCTCACTCATCGTCAACAAACAACCCGTCATCAAAGAAGTTCAGCCTGAAGACGCAGCCTTCGCCGGCGTGGTGTTCAAAGTGCAGGCCAACATGGACCCCTCGCACCGCGACCGCATTGCGTTTGTGCGCATGGCCTCGGGCAAGTACACACCGGGCATGAAACTCAAAGTGCAACGTACCGGCAAAGAACTTCGCCCTACCAGTGTGGTCACCTTTTTAAGCCAACGTCGTGAAGCAGTGGACGAAGCGTATGCGGGTGACATCATTGGTTTCACCACGCACGGTGGTGTGCAGTTGGGCGACA
>JBIIJK010000001.1:0-118542 GCA_044233865.1 Limnohabitans sp. | reverse complement strand
GCCCATGGGACCTCCAAGCTTTTGGCGGGTTGGCGCCCTCTGTGTCTCATTGGAACCTGTGGGTTCGAGATGGCGGTGGCGGTCATTGCTTTCCAGCAGGTCACGCCTCGACCGGCTTCGCGTTCATTGCGGCCTACTTTGGTCTGCGACAAAACAATGCACCGGGCGCTATGAAGTGGCTGCTTGTGGCCGTGTGCATCGGATTTATCTTGGGAATTTCACAACAAATGCGAGGCGCGCACTTCATGAGCCACACTCTTTGGACCGCTTGGTTGTGCTGGACTGTAGGCTGGTTAAGTCATTTGCTTTTTAGCGCCATTTTGCGAAAAAGCACAAGCTAGTGCTTACTCTGCTCTGGAGATTTTGAGCATGTTGGTACCGCCTGGCGCTCCCATTGGCTCACCACAGGTGATGGCATAAATGTCGCCCGAGGACACAATGCCGCGAATCTTCAAATGCTTTTCTGCTTGCGCCAAAGCTGTGTCGCGGTCTGCACTGGTGTCCATTAGCAAGGGGCGCACATTGCGATAAAGCGCCATTTTGCGCTGCGAGCTGAGCTTGGTGGTCAATGCATAAATGGGGATTTTGACGCGGTGGCGGCTCATCCACAAAGCCGTTGAACCAGATTCGGTCAGGGCCACAATGCCTTTGGCATTGAGATGGTGCGCCGTGAACAACGCGCCCATGGCAATCGATTGGTCAATTCGACTGAAAGTTTGACCACTGAAATCGGCATCCAACTCATACTCTTCGGCAGCTTCGGCGGCCAAACAAATCTTGGCCATTTCCACAACAGTTTCAAGGGGGTATTTACCGGCAGCAGTTTCTGCACTCAACATGACGGCGTCGGTGCCATCCAAAACCGCGTTGGCCACATCACTTACTTCAGCACGAGTAGGCACTGGGTTGGTGATCATGCTTTCCATCATTTGCGTAGCCGTGATAACCACTTTGTCGTGGGCTCGAGCCAGTTTGATCATGCGCTTTTGCAGAGCGGGAACCACGGCATTGCCAACTTCTACGGCCAAGTCGCCGCGGGCCACCATGATGCCGTCGCTGGCCAACAAAATTTCTTCCAAGCGGGGGATGGCTTCTGCACGTTCAATTTTGGCAATCAAGCCTGGCTTGTGGTTGTATTGGGCAGCCGCCACATTGGCCAACTGACGCGCCATTTCCATGTCGGTGGCATTTTTGGGAAAACTCACCGCCAGATAGTCAGCTTGAAAGCTCATGGCAGTTTTGATGTCTTCCATGTCCTTGGCAGTCAGGGCCGGTGCAGTCAGGCCGCCGCCTTGTTTGTTGATGCCTTTGTTGTTGGACAACTCGCCGCCTAATTTGACTGTGGTGTTGACTTTTTCACCTTGCACTGAGTCAACGGTGAGCACGATCAAACCATCGTTCAACAACAACACATCGCCGGACTTTACATCGCGGGGAAGTTCTTTGTAGTCAAGCCCAACGCCTGTGAGATCACCGAGTTCTGTGCGGGAGGCATCAAGCACAAACTTGGCACCCGGCTCCAACATGACTTTGCCTTCGGCAAACTTGCCAACGCGAATTTTGGGGCCTTGCAGATCGGCCATGATGGCCACTTCGCGGCCAGCCCTTGTTGCCGCTTCTCTCACCAACTTGGCACGGTCGATGTGATCTTGTGCTTTGCCGTGACTGAAGTTCAAACGAACCACATTCACACCGGCGCGAATCATGGCTTCTAACAAAGCTGGATCGCTTGAAGCAGGGCCTAGGGTGGCAACGATTTTGGTGGCACGAGTGGGCATGTCAAACGATCTCCGATGTAATTTAATTTCAATTTTCACACGAAATCGGTTACAGGACGATAACAAATCGTCTGTTATCAGTCTAGCTACCCAATTTTTTTAAAGTTCGGGCTCGAGCGTCAAGCTTTTCAGCAAGGCTTTCAAATCTTGTTGTGAGGCCAAACTCATGCACAAGTTCCAAGCTTGTTCTGTTTTTTGTGCCCCCAAAATTGGCGTGCTTTGATCGACAAACTTGGCCTTGAGTTGCTCATTGCTCATGGGTTTTTCTAAACTGCCAATGGCGCGCTCAATGTAGATGTGGTGCTTTTGGCCATCGGTGGTTTCAACGGTCACGTCCACGGACGCTTCGTGAATGCTGCGGTCCACAATTAAATCGACTTTGTCGCGCACGCCAGTCACAAGGGGGGAGCGCACGACATCGTCGGCGTATTCGTGTTCGCCTGCGCGGCCATAAATAAGGGCTACAGCGCATGAATGGAAAACGCTGAACTTGGCCAGCAATCCGTCGGTGGGTGTTTTCTTGCCTGTGAGTTCTTGCACCAAGGGATGGGCTTTCAATGTGACTTTGGTCACTTGCTCGGGCTTCAGGTTGTGCTTCTCGCGCAATTGCACGCAGGCATCAATGGCGGGGTGAATCACAATGCCGCAGGCAAAAGGCTTGTAGGTGTTGAGTTCAATTTCCCAAGTTTTTCCTAAATTTTCTGTGACTTCTTTCCAATCGGTTTTGTCGGAAAAAACTTGCATCAAGCCGCGCGGGGCTTCCAAGGCTCGGGCCGAAGAGGTGTAACCATGCTTGGCCATCAAAGCAGACATCAAGCCCACTTTGGCGGCACCACCGGGGTGGAAAGGTTTGGTCATGGTGCCAAACTGCTCACGCAAACCCACAGGTTGTGAAGCGGCAATGCCCAGCGCCATTTGCGTTTGCTTGGCATTCAAACCTAGGAGGCGTGAGCAGGCCGCCGCACTGCCCAACATGCCCGTAGAGCCAGTGATGTGCCAGCCGCGGTCGTAGTGATTGGGATACACCGCATTGCCCACGCGGCAAGAAACTTCTACACCCAACACCAAGGCATCCATAAGTTGACGACCGCTTGAGCCCAGGTGCTCGCCCAGTGCCAAGATGGCAGAGGCCACAGGGCCGGCTGGGTGAATGATGGTTTTCAGATGCGTGTCGTCAAAGTCAAAAGTGTGCGAACTGATGCCATTGAGCAAAGCCGCATTGGCCATGTCGACGCGGTCACTTCGGCCCAACACACAAGCTTGGGCGGATGGCGCCAACTCTTTCACTGCGCCCAAAGCGGCTTCCATGGTTTCATGGGTGCTTGGGCCTACAGCGCAACCCGCCCAGTTGGCAAAGGTGCGGTGGGCCTGGGCTTCAACAGCATCGGACCAGCCCTTGGAAGGATGTGAGGCAACAAATTCAGCCAAAAGCTGAGTAATGGCGGGGGCATTGGCGTCGGCAACGACAGTGGTATTTCGAGCGGTCATAGGAAATTAGGGCTAAAAGCACATTCAATTCGTCAAAAGAAGCGCAGATCATAGGGTAATCGCGGGATTTTCCAAGAAACGCCTCCACCCTCGAACACTCAAAACAGGTCAAGGCGCTTTAAATGGCAAGGGATTGCCTCACAAACTGCGGCTTTCTTCCCAGCTAAGCTTCCATTGCACCGACATTGACCCAAGTCACCCACGGGAAAAGCCACTCGGTTTAGACTATAGACATCTATTTTGATGGCACCCAAACAAGGCCTCTGCGGCTTGAGTTTTTCGCCTTACTTATGACTACAAACGCCACACCCGACAATTTGCAGCCAATTCCGCCAGATCAGGACATGCCGCACCGCAAAATCATTCGCGAGTGGCTCAAGCCCTTGTCTGATCGCTCCACCCTGCGCGCCTTTGTTCTCTTGGTGGTTGACACGGCTTTGTTCATGGGACTGGTGGCAGGCACCGTGCTGTTCGAATCTGTGTGGCTCAAACTTTTGTGCGGCTCAGCGGCTGGCTTTGTCATTGGCCGTTTGTTCATCATTGGCCATGACGCTTGTCACCAAAGCCTCACGCCGCACCGCGAACTGAACAAGTGGATTGGCCGTTACGCCTTCTTGTACTCGCTCACGCCATTCAGCCTGTGGGACACCGGTCACAACGTGGTGCACCACGGTTACACCAACCTGAAAGGTGTTGACTTTGTTTGGACACCGCTCACGGCAGAAGAATTTGTGGCGCTCGGCCCCTTTGGCCGCTTGATGCAATACCTTTACCGCAGTGGCTGGGCCCCGGGTTTGTATTACCTTGTTGAAATTTGGTGGAAGCGCGAGTTCTTCCCAAACAAAACACACATGCCGACACGCCGTCCGATTTTCTTTAAAGACAGTTTGTTGGTCACAGTGTTTGGCGTACTTTGGATGGGTGTGATGACCTATGCAGCTGTCGCCACCGGTCAATCTGTATGGCTCACATTGCTGATGGGTGTCTTCGTGCCCTTCCTGTTTTGGAACACCATGATTGGTTTCGTGGTGTATGTTCACCACACTCATGTGCGGGTGTCTTGGCACAACGACAAATCGGCATGGACCAAAGCTCAGCCCTTTGTCTCCACCACCGTGCACCTGACTTTTCCCATGAAGATTGGCAACATGGTGCACCACATCATGGAGCACACCGCGCACCATGTGGACATGAGCATTCCGCTGTATCGCTTGAAAAAAGCACAGGCCAAGTTAGAAGAAATGCTGCCAGGTCGCATCATTGTTCAACCCTTCTCTTGGGGCTGGTATTTCAAAACAGCCAAGGCTTGCAAACTCTATGACTTCACGCGCGAATGCTGGACCGATTTTCAGGGCCACATGACAAGCCCTGTGCGCGGCAATTTACCTGCCAAGCCTTAAGCCTTTTCAACTCGACCTGAAGGTCGATTCAGATGCAAAAAAGCGCTTCTCACGAAGCGTTTTTTCATTGTGCGCGGCGCGACAAAATCTCAAAGGCGGGCAATGTTTTGCCTTCCAAGATTTCTAAAAACGCACCGCCACCGGTTGAGATGTAGCCTACTTGTTTTTCAATGCCGTACTTGGCAATGGCCGCCAAGGTGTCGCCGCCACCGGCAATGCTGAAGGCTTTGGATTCGGCAATGGCGTGAGCAATCACGCGCGTGCCATTTTCAAACGAAGCAAATTCAAACACGCCCACAGGCCCGTTCCACACAATGGTGCCGGCCGCTTTCAATTGAATGGCCAGTCTGGCTGCGGTCTCTGGGCCAATGTCCAAAATCAAGTCGTCGTCGGCCACGTCCGTGGCTTTCTTCACAATGGCCACAGCCTCTGCTGAAAAAGTTTTGGCGGTGACCACATCGGTAGGAATGGGCACTTCAGCGCCACGTGCTTTCATGAGGTCGATCACCGCTTTGGCTTCTGCCAGCAAGTCATGCTCTGCCAAGCTTTTGCCAATGTTCAAGCCTGCCGCCAACATGAAAGTATTGGCAATGCCGCCGCCCACAATCAGTTGATCCACTTTGTCGGCCAAGCTCTTCAAAATGGTCAGTTTGGTGGACACTTTGCTGCCGCCCACAATAGCGGCCAAGGGACGCGCAGGGTGCGCCAGTGCTTTGGTGATGGCGTCAATTTCTGCAGCCAACAAAGGGCCTGCGCACGCCACTTTGGCGTACTCGGCGATGCCATAGGTGGTGCCTTCTGCGCGGTGCGCGGTGCCAAAGGCATCGTTCACAAAAATGTCGCACAGGGCCGCTATTTTTTGAGCCAGTTCTGGGCTGTTCTTTTTCTCACCCTTGTTCACTCGGCAGTTTTCAAGCAAGACCACTTGGCCTGCGGCCACTTCAACGCCTTCAACCCAGTTGGCTTTCAAAGACACCTCACGACCTAGCAGTTCTGTCAGTCGTTTGGCCACCGGTGCCAACGAATCTTCGGGCTTGAATTCGCCTTCTGTGGGGCGGCCCAAGTGGCTCGTCACCATGACGGCCGCGCCAGCATCTAGGGCCATTTGGATGCAAGGCACAGAGGCGCGAATGCGCGTGTCTTCTGTGATGTCACCGGCATCGTTTTGCGGCACATTCAAATCGGCGCGAATGAAAACCCGCTGGCCTTTGACTTTGCCTTGTTGGCACAAATCTGAAAAACGAATGACGTTCATGAAAGTTCTCTTGAATGACGAGGAAGATCTAGAAGCACATAAGGGCTTTTTGGAAACAAGCAGAATTTTAGACCTGCAAACTTGCGGAAACTTACCAGCTGTGCGCTCACTTACCAACCCAACAGCAAATGCAATGGCAAGTAGGCCAACATGCCTGCCACAATGGTCAGCAGCACATTGTGGCGCCAGAAATAAACGGCAGCACCCACAGCGGCACCCATCCACCTGGCATCCATCCAGTTGTGCAAAAACTGGCCCTGCTGCATCAGAACTTCAGGCAAGACCACCGCCGCCATGGCCGCAATGGGTGCATATTGCAAACCGCGCTGAGCCCAGTCGGGCAAGGCCCATTCTTCGCTTGAAAAGAAAAAGAAAGTGCGCGTGAGAATAGTCACGCCCGTCAAACCCGCGATCACAGCCAAAGTCCAAATGTCAGTGCCCTCAAAAAAACTCATGCGCCTTGTCCTTCACGCATTTTTAGAAAACGCTCCAAACTCATGCTTAAGACAACGGCCACACCAATGGCCATGATGATGTTGAATTTCAAAGGCAAGTTGTAAGCAGCAATGGCGGTGACAGCGGCCACACCTGCCGCAAAAATTCTCATGCGCGTGCTGGCCAATGAGCACAAGATGCCCACCAAACACAAGGTGCCCGCAAAGCCTAAGCCCCAAGAAGTAGGAATGATGTTGGCCAAAAAAATACCAGCAAAACTGGCCGCAATCCAACTCACCCACATCATGCAAGTGTTACCTGCAAGAGATGCTGCTTGTGCCAATTGATCTGCAGGGTCTTCGCTGGGATTTGCAAATCGCCGTGTGAACAACACATAACTGATATCGGCCGTGAGATAGCCGTGCACCATTCTTTCAAGGCGCGGCAAATGCATGAGGTATTGACGCAGATGCAAACTGAAAACCATGAAACGCAAGTTCACGCAAAAGCCTGTGGCCACAATCACCCAGGCAGGCGCGCCCGCAGCGATCAAAGGTAAGGCCGCCAATTGCGAACTGCCCGCATACACAAAAAGCGTCATGGCAATTGACTCAAACACACTCAAGCCAGAATTCACCATGGCCACGCCGGTCATTAAGCCCCACGCAGCAAGACCTGGTGCTTGCGGTGCCACGTCACGCACAGCCTCCATGAAGGCGGGGTGACGGTAATTTTCAGCTTTGAAAAACATCGCCCACCTGAGCTTTGAAATTGCGCACAAAGTCTTTTGTTGATTGGCGTTTGCCGCCCGCCTTTTGCAATTGCGTGAGGCATAAAACACCTTCAGCGCAAGCTACTCTCAGGCCTTCTTCTTGCACACTGAGCAAAGTGCCAGGCACTTTGTGATGAGACGTTTCAAGCGGCAAGGGCTCAGCATGCGCTTGCCAAACCTTGATCACTTCGTCGCCCCATTGCAATGTCATGCCTGGAAATGGGTCAAATGCACGCACGCGTTGAGCCAACACTTGCGCCGATTGTGTCCAATCGATGGCGGCTTCTGTTTTTTCAATTTTGTGCGCGTAAGTCACGCCCTCAAGCGGCTGCTTCACAGGTTTGAAGTGGCCCACTTGCGAGAGCGCCTTCACAATCATTCGCGAGCCCATCTCGGCCAAAGTGTCATGCAAACTGGCCGTGGTGTCTTGCGCATTAACAGGGCAACTTTCTTCAAGCAACATGTCACCCGTGTCCAGTCCCGCATCCATTTGCATGATGGTCACTCCGGTTTGAGCATCGCCGGCCTCAATCGCACGGTGGATGGGCGCAGCACCTCGCCATCTGGGCAGCAGTGAGGCGTGAATATTCAGACAGCCATAGCGGGGCGCATCAAGGACCCACTGCGGCAAGATGAGGCCATAAGCCGCAACCACCATGACATCGGCTTGCGCATTTGAAATGAAGGCTTGGGCCGCTTGGGCTTCATCGGGATACTTGCCATCTAATTTCAGACTGTGCGGCTGAACAACTGTCAGTCCTTTTGACAATGCAAATTGCTTCACGGCTGAGGCTTGAAGCTTCATACCCCTCCCCGCGGGCCTGTCGGGCTGTGTCAAAACCCCCACGATGTCATGCCCTGCCGCATGCAATGCGGTCAATGCGCTGCGAGCAAATTCGGGCGTGCCCGCAAACATCACGCGCATAGAAATTCTTTCACTGTAGATTTAAGCGTCTTCTTTTTGAGCTTTGAGCATTTTGGTCTTGATGCGATTGCGCTTGAGCGGCGACAAGTACTCCACAAAAACCTTGCCCATCAAATGATCCAGCTCGTGTTGCACGCACACAGCCATCAGACCCTCAGCTTCAAGCTCGCGAACTTGGCCATGTTCATCGGCCGCTTTGACCTTGACAGCCACAGCGCGCTCGACCCCATCGTAAATGCCAGGCACAGACAAGCAGCCCTCTTCACCCTTGACGCGCTCTTCACTGTACCAAGTGATTTCTGGATTGACCAACACGGTGGCTTGGTTGCGCTCTTCAGACGTATCCAACACCACCAAGCGCTGATGCACATCGACTTGCGTTGCCGCCAAGCCGACGCCTTGTGCCTCGTACATGGTCTCGAGCATGTCCGCCACAAGCTTGCGAAGCTTTTCGTCGAACGCCGTGACGGGCGTTGCCACCTTGTGCAAGCGGGGGTCTGGGTAGCAAAGAATGTTTAAAAGTGCCATGGTGATTTATTTAGCAATACCTCTATTTTCGCCAATTTGAAGAAGCCTTGTGCAAGTAACGAATCGTACCCAAAATCGGCCTCCCCCAATCTGCGGGGCACTGTTTAGGAAAAAAATGGTTTCGTCTAGAGAAAGTCTAAAGGCTTGGCTGCGTTTGAGCCTCACGCCTGGCGTTGGCAATATCACAGCGCGCGCATTGCTTTTGAAGTTTGGCTTACCAGAGGTCGTCTTTGAACAACCTTCATACGAGCTGCAAACAATTGTAAGCAGCGCCATTGTCCAGCAACTTCGCCTCATTCCCCTCGGCTTAGAAGACGCATTAGAGACCACTTGGGAATGGCTCCAAACGCAGGCTGATCTCGGCACGGGCAAGGTCGCTTACAAGCGACTTCTCACCTTGGCCGATAGCGACTATCCAAGCAGTCTCATGCTCACACCTGACCCCCCTTGCCTGTTGTACGTATTAGGTCAAACTCAGCACCTGCATTTGCTCAGCCCACCCGCCCACCAAGCGCCACGTGCAATGGCTGTGGTGGGCAGCCGAAATCCCACGCCACAAGGCCGTTTGAATGCACACGACTTTGCTGTCCATCTGGCACAAGCGGGTCTCACGGTGGTTTCTGGTTTGGCCTTGGGGGTAGACACAGCAGCGCACCAAGGCGCTTTAAAAGGTGGCAGCCCGCATCATCCCTTGCACACGGTGGCAGTGGTAGGAACGGGTTTAGACCGCGTTTATCCGCATCAAAATCATGCCTTGGCCTTAGAGATTGCGGCGCATGGCTTGTTGATCAGCGAATACCCATTGAACACGCCGCCCCTTACCTCCAATTTCCCACAGCGCAATCGGCTGATCGCTGGCTTGTCTCAGGGCTGCTTGGTGGTCGAAGCCGCAGCGCGTTCTGGTTCTTTGATTACTGCCAAGCAAGCCTTGGACTTGGGCAAAGAGGTGTTTGCCATACCCGGCTCCATTCACACCACCGTCTCTAAGGGGTGTCACGACCTCATTAAGCAAGGCGCTAAGTTGGTCGACTGTGCACAAGATATTTTGGAAGAGTTGAAAGACCTGCCTGCGGTTGATTGGCACACCGCGTCTGCACCCGACCTGTTAAATCCACGCAGGGCGCTCGAACCCTTTTTGGAAAATGAACAGATTGGCTCCTCAACTTTGAGGGTGCTTGACTATTTGGGACAAGACCCTGTGGGCCTAGATGAGCTGCAAATCAGAAGTGGCTTAAGCACCTCTCAATTGCAAGCTGAATTGTTTCAATTGGAATTAAACGGAGCACTGGGCCGCTTGCAAGGCGGCCTTTACCAAAAGCTTAGCCCACGGCGATAAGTTTCTTGTTTAAACCACGGCGCCAGAGTTGGGGTCGTCTGGGTCTTCGTCTTTTTTCGGCGGCGCTTTGATCAAGTCTTCGCGCTGAATGCCCAACCACATGGCAATGGCCGCCGCAACAAACACCGAGGAGTAAATGCCAAACAAAATACCGATGGTCAGCGCCATGGCAAAGTAGTGCAAGGTCTCGCCACCAAACAACAACATGGAGAGCACCATGATTTGGGTTGAGCCGTGCGTGATGATGGTTCGACTGATGGTGGACGTGATGGCGTTGTCAATGATTTCAACCGTGTTCATCTTGCGATATCGCCTGAAGTTCTCGCGAATTCGGTCAAAGATCACGACCGACTCGTTTACCGAATAGCCCAGCACCGCCAGCACCGCGGCCAACACCGCCAAGGAGAATTCCCACTGGAAGTAGGCAAAAAAGCCCAAGATAATAATGACGTCGTGCAAGTTGGCAATGATGGCGGCCACCGAAAATTTCCATTCAAAGCGCACTGCCAAGTAAAGCATGATGCCAATCACCACAAAGGCCAAAGCCTTCAGGCCGTCTGTCGCCAACTCTTCACCCACTTGAGGGCCCACAAATTCTGAGCGGCGCAAGCTGGCTTCTGCGTTTTGCGCTTTCAATGCTTCCATAAGTTTGTCACTTTGCTGCGCAGAACTCACGCCCTTTTGCGCAGGCAAGCGAATCATCACATCGCGCGCTGTGCCAAAGTTTTGGACCTGCACCTCGGAGTAGCCTAAGCTTGAAACCACGCCGCGTACCTGATTGAGGTCGGCGGGTTGGCTGTAGCTGACTTCCATCACGGTGCCGCCCGTAAACTCCACCGACAAATGCAAACCACGGCTGAACAAAAAGAACACTGCCAGTAAAAAAGTTGCCAGGGAGATGACGTTGAAAATCAACGCATTCTTCATGAACGGGATGTCTTTGCGGATTTTGAAAAATTCCATGGTGCTGCTCCGCTTTATGCTTTGTCGTCGATTGTTGCAGGCAGTGCAGAACCGTCAGGTCGCCAGACTGTGCCGATAGACACCGACTTGAGTTTCTTCTGGCGGCCATACCAAAGGTTGACCAACCCGCGCGAGAAAAACACCGCAGAGAACATGCTGGTCAAAATGCCCAAGCAATGCACCACCGCAAAGCCGCGCACAGGACCAGAGCCAAAAGCCAACAGGGCCACACCCGCAATCAGGGTGGTGATGTTGGAGTCAAAGATGGTGGCCCAAGCACGGTCGTAACCCGTGTGAATGGCCGCTTGAGGCGAGGCACCCAAACGCAACTCTTCACGTACACGTTCATTGATCAGCACGTTGGAGTCAATGGCCATGCCCAGCGCCAAGGCCATGGCGGCCATGCCGGGCAAGGTGAGGGTGGCTTGCAACATCGACAGCACCGCCACCAGCAACAACAAGTTGACGGCCAACGCAATGCTAGAGAACATGCCAAACACCGCGTAATAAACACACATGAAAGCGACAATCACCAAGAAGCCCCAGATCACACTGTTGAAGCCTTTGGCAATGTTTTCGGCACCCAGGCTGGGGCCAATGGTGCGCTCTTCAATGATTTCCATCGGCGCGGCCAAAGAGCCTGCGCGCAACAGCAGCGCCGTGTCGTTGGCTTCGCTGGTGGTCATGCGGCCAGAAATTTGAACGCGGCCGCCACCAATTTCTGAGCGGATGACAGGCGCTGTCACCACTTCGCCTTTGCCTTTTTCAAACAGCAAAATGGCCATGCGCTTGCCCACATTTTCGCGCGTCACATCTTTAAAGATTCGCGCGCCTTTGCCATCCAATGACAAGTTCACAACCGGCTCTTGTGTTTGACCGTCAAAGCCTGGTTGCGCATCGGTCAGGTTGTCGCCTGTCAGAATGACCTGCTTTTTCACAATCACAGCTTGTCCGTTGCGCTCTAAGTAACGCTCAGAGCCAAAGGGCACCAAACCATTGGTTTGCTCTGCAGAACGTGCCTCGCTGCTCTCGTCAACCAAGCGAACTTCCAAGGTGGCCGTGCGACCCAAAATATCTTTGGCCTTGGCAGTGTCTTGCACGCCAGGCAGTTGCACCACAATGCGGTCAAGACCTTGCTGTTGAATGACCGGTTCGGCCACACCCAGCTCGTTGATTCGGTTGTGCAAGGTAGTGATGTTTTGCTTCAAGGCCTGCTCTTGCACGCGGCGCGCAGCGTCAGGTTTGACATTGGCCGTGATTTTGAACTCGCCGCCATCGGCCGCATCAACGACTTGCAAGTCGGCAAACTGATCAGCCAAGACACGGCGTGCGGCATCCAATTGCGCTTGATCGCGAACTTTGATTTCAATGCTTTGGCCGTTGCGAGTGATGCCACCATGGCGGACATCTTTTTCACGCAATGTGGTGCGAATGTCGCCTGCCAATGAATCTGTTTTTTGCGACAACGCGGCTTTCATGTCCACTTGCAACATGAAGTGAACACCACCGCGCAAGTCCAAACCCAAGTACATGGGCGATGCGTACAGCGCAGTGAGCCAAGCAGGTGAACGTGACAGCAGATTCAAAGCAACGACATAGCCGTTGTCTGAGCCTTCTGGCGTCAAGGCTTTTTGAATGGCGTCTTTGGCTTTGAGTTGTTGCTCTGTGGTTTCAAACCGCGCTTTGATGGATGTTCCTTCCAGCGTGACTGCTGCAGAAGGCACATTGGCCGCCTTGAGAGCGTCTTCCACACGCGCCAAAGTGGCAGCGTCCACCTTTGAACTCATCTTGGATGAAGAAACTTGCACCGCAGGTGCTTCACCAAAAAAGTTAGGCAAGGTGTATACCAAGCCCAACAACAAAGCGATGACGATGATCGCAAATTTCCACACCGGATAACGGTTCATGATGGCGGCCGCTTCAAAGAAGAAAAAAGAGCAACAAGCAAACTCCCCTGGACATTCAATGCTCAGGGTTGTTTAGCAATTACTTCATTGAGCCCTTGGGCAAAACTTGGATCACAGCAGAGCGTTGCATTTGAACTTCAACGCCATTGGCAATCTCAACGTGCAAATAGCCGTCGCCTAATTTGCTCACTTTGCCCAAGAAGCCACCGGCTGTGACGATTTCGTCGCCTTTGGCGAGCGCATCAATCATGGTCTTGTGCTCCTTTTGCTTTTTCATTTGGGGGCGAATCATGACGAAATACAGCACCACAAACATCAAGAGCAAGGGCAACATGCTCATCAAAGAAGATTGCAGGTCGCCGCCCGATGCAGCTGCTGGGGCGGTTTGGGCAAAAGCGGATGAAATGAACATCGACGAACTCCACGAATAAATTTAAGGTAACTCCCAAAAATCGGCTTAAAGCCGCTTTTCAGGCCAACCTCCGATTGTAAGCGGGGCTATGATGGCAACCAATGACCTTGTCCAACTCGGGAGACGACCATGGCTAGCCATTCTCATGAACATGATCACGACCATTCCACCTTAAGTGAAATGGACGTCAGAGTTAGAGCCTTGGAAACCCTGCTCACCCAAAAAGGGTACATCGACCCTGCCGGCATCGACCGCATCATTGAGACTTACGAAAACGAAGTTGGCCCTCACAATGGCGCCCAGGTGGTGGCCAAAGCCTGGGCCGAGCCCGACTTCAAAGCTTGGCTGCTTCAGGACGCTACCGCCGCCATCGCCTCTTTAGGCTTTACGGGCCGGCAAGGGGAGCATATGGTTGCGGTAGAAAACACCACCGACCAACACAACATGGTGGTTTGCACCCTCTGCAGTTGTTACCCCTGGCCCGTTTTAGGCTTACCGCCCGTTTGGTACAAAAGCGCCGCCTACCGTTCCCGAGCTGTCCTTGAGCCCCGCAAGGTATTGGCCGACTTTGGGGTTGCCTTGCCAGAAAGCACCCGCATTCGCGTTTGGGACTCCACCGCCGAAGTTCGGTATTTGGTCTTGCCTAAACGCCCCACTGGCACAGACAATTTGTCGCAAACAGACCTTGCAGCTATGGTCACGCGCGACGCCATGATTGGAACGGCCCTTTTATGAACGGCGTGCACGACATGGGCGGCCAACAAGGTTTTGGCGCCGTCCTGATAGAACAAGCCGAGCCCTTGTTCCACGCCGACTGGGAAAGCCGAGCCATGGCAATGACCGTGGCCATGGGCGCTAGCGGGCAATGGAACATTGACCTGAGTCGCGCTGCCCGAGAGTCATTGCCACCTGCCACCTATTTGTCCAGCACTTATTACGAGATTTGGATTCGTGGGTTGGAAAAACTCTTGTTAGAACGTGGCATGGTCACGCAGGCAGAGCTTGAAGCAGGTCAGTTAATCACACTCCCTGCCAAAGTCAACAAAGTGCTTACGCTTGACAACGTGGACGCAGCCTTGAAAGCGGGCTCCCCCACCGAGCGGCCCATCGCTCAGCCCGCCTTGTTCAAAGTAGGCCAAAAAGTACGCGCGCTCAATATGCATCCACAAGGACACACCCGTTTGCCGCGTTATGTGCGCGGGCATGTGGGCACCATCGTCAGCTTGCACGGCGGTCATGTGATGCCTGATCAGCACACCCTGCGCGCATTGCCGCCCTTCAACGTGACGGTTGAATGGCTCTACACCGTGGTCTTCGACGGGCCCACCTTGTGGGGCGTTGGCAGTGACCCCAGCCTGGAGGTGACTGTGGACGCATGGGAATCTTATTTAGAAGCCACAGACTGAGACCTTCTCAAGCACAGTCATGCAAAACACCCACCTGACCCTTGAAGACATTGCCCAACAGTGCGGCGGCGAAATGCCTCTGCCCATCCAAGAAGCCAACGGCGTTGTCTTTGCAGAACCTTGGCAAGCGCATGCTTTTGCCATGACGCTTCAGTTGCACGAAAAGGGTTTGTTCACCTGGCCAGAGTGGGCCGCTGCACTTACACAGGAAATTCGAAGCGCACAAGCATCAGGCGATGCAGACAGTGGCAACACCTATTACACGCATTGGCTCAACGCTTTGGAAAGCATGGTGCTGGCCAAACAATTGGGTACAGCCGATCAAATTCATGATTTAGAACATGCGTGGGAAGCTGCCGCTGCACGGACACCTCATGGACAGCCCATCTTCTTAGAAATTTAAGTCGCTGGGGTGTCGATGCCGACAACACTATGATGCGCACATGTTTCGGAAAATAAAAACTTGAAATTTCCTGCGCTTCCTGTTGCCGCCCTCATGGTCAGTTTGATCACACTGTGCGCTGGCACATCCTTGGCCAAAGGCTTGTTTCCCTTTGTAGGTGCCGAGGGCACCACCACCTACCGCTTGGTGTTTTCCACATTGCTGCTCATGGCTTTTTGGCGTCCTTGGCGCCGCGCTTGGACTTGGGCCGATGTGCCCATCCTGGTGTTGTTTGGCGCCACCTTGGGCCTGATGAATTTGCTGTTTTACAACGCCATCAAAACCGTGCCCTTTGGTTTGGCCATCGCCGTTGAGTTCACGGGGCCCTTAGCCGTCGCTTTGTGGTCTTCCAAAAAACCGCTCGACTTTGTGTGGATTGTTTTAGCCGTTGCCGGCATGGGCCTGATCTTGCCACTTGGAAACGCTTCAGGTGCGGACATGCAGGCTGCTGCGATCGATCCTGTTGGAATTGCTTATGCCTTAGGCGCCGGTGCTTGTTGGGCCGTCTACATTGTTGTCGGCCAACGCGTGGCCGATCGCATTGGGGCATTTGCCACACCCATGGGCATGTTGGTGGCAGCTTTGCTGGTCACCCCTGTTGGCATCAGTGTGGCGGGCAGTTCATTGTTAAACCCAGAGTGGATGTTGGCTGGCTTAGGCATTGCCTTGCTGTCGAGTGCTATTCCGTACAGCTTGGAAATGTATTCACTCAAACACTTGCCCAAACAAACCTTCAGCATCTTGCTCAGTCTAGAGCCCGCCGTCGGTGCATTGGCGGGTTGGCTGGTTCTTTCAGAACAACTTAGCACGCAACAGCTGGGTGCCATCGGCTTAATCATGACCGCTTCGATGGGAAGCGCCATGACGGCGGGTCAGCGCAAGATCGCTGATTGATTCAAGGCATCAAATGTCGATGTTGCCCGCGCGCAATGCGTTGCTCTCGATGAAGTGACGACGTGGCTCGACCTCGTCGCCCATGAGCATGGTGAACACGCGATCGGCTTCAATGGCATCGTCAATTTGCACACGCAGCAAACGGCGCACCGTGGGGTCCATGGTGGTTTCCCACAACTGAGCAGGATTCATCTCGCCCAAGCCTTTGTAACGCTGACGGCTGGTGGTGCGCTCGGCTTCGCCGATAAGCCAGTGCATGGCTTGGCGGAAGTCGTTGGTCTTTTCTTCTTTTTGTCTCTCGCCCTCACCCCGCATGACTTTGGCGCCTTCGCCCAGCAAACCGCGGAAGGTGTTGGCGGCTTCGGCCAACGCGCCGTAGTCGGCACCGTGCACGAAATCTTGCGTAATGACGCTGCTCTTGATGTTGCCGTGATGCCGACGGCTGATGCGAAGCAATGGCTTGTCGGTGCGCACGTCAAACTCAGCGCTCACTTCGGCAGGAATGCCGGTGGTGTTAAGTTCGCGCAATTTGGCTTGCAATGCGGGGGCGCATTCAGCCGCCAGATCTAAGTTGTCCAGGTTGAGGGACACGCCGTCGGCAATGGCGCGCAATGCTTCTGCGTCCATGAAGTTAGACAAACGCTGAATGACTGCTTCGGCTACTTGGTGCTTGCGCGCCAAGGACTCGAGTGTGTCGCCGCTGAGGACTTGCGGAGAAGCACCACCGGTTGCAATGCTGGCGTCTTTCAAAGCGATTCGCAACAAGAAACTGTCGAGTGCGGGCGCATCTTTCAAATACAACTCTTCTTTGCCGGCCTTCACTTTGTAAAGTGGCGGCTGTGCAATGTAGATGTGGCCGCGCTCAACAAGGTCGGGCATTTGACGGTAGAAGAAGGTGAGCAGCAAAGTGCGAATGTGCGCGCCGTCGACGTCGGCGTCGGTCATGATGATGATGCGGTGGTAGCGCAATTTGTCGACGTTGAAGTCGTCGGTGCCGCTCTTGCCAGAGTCTGCGGTGACCTTGCCGATGCCGGTGCCAAGCGCCGTAATAAGCGTGACGATTTCAGTACTGGTGAGCAATTTTTCGTAGCGTGCTTTTTCAACGTTCAAGATCTTGCCGCGCAGTGGCAAGATGGCTTGGAATTTACGGTCTCGACCCTGCTTTGCAGAGCCACCGGCGGAGTCGCCCTCGACGATGTAGATTTCGCAAAGCGCTGGATCTTTTTCTTGGCAATCGGCCAACTTGCCGGGCAAGCCCATGCCGTCGAGAACACCTTTGCGTCGTGTCATTTCGCGCGCTTTGCGTGCAGCTTCGCGGGCGCGTGCAGCTTCTACAATTTTGCCGCACAAAATTTTGGCATCGTTGGGGCGCTCTTCCAAAAAGTCACCCAATGCTTTGGCCACGATGTCTTCCACGGGAGCGCGCACTTCGCTCGATACCAATTTATCTTTGGTCTGGCTAGAGAACTTGGGCTCAGGCACTTTGACGCTCAAGACGCAGCACAAGCCTTCGCGCATGTCGTCGCCACTGACTTCGACTTTTTGCTTTTTGGCAATTTCGTTTTTCTCAATGTACTTGCCAATGACACGCGTCATGGCCGCGCGCAAACCTGTGAGGTGGGTACCGCCATCGCGCTGTGGAATGTTGTTGGTGAAGCACAAAACATTTTCGTTGTAGCCATCGTTCCATTGCATGGCCACTTCGACACCAATGCTGGTGCCAGGAATGCCGCCGTACGAATCGGCAGGGCGTTCCCCCAAAGCAATGAAGGCATTGGGATGCAACACTTTTTTATTGGCGTTGATGAAGTCGACAAAACCTTTGACACCACCGGCGCCAGAGAAGTCGTCTTCTTTGCCGCTGCGTTCGTCTTTCAAACGAATGCGCACACCGTTGTTCAAGAAACTGAGTTCGCGCAAACGCTTGGCCAAAATTTCGTAATGGAAATCGTGGTTTTGCGTGAAGATGTCGGTGTCGGGCAAGAAGTGAACTTCTGTGCCGCGCTTTTCAGTGGCGCCCGTGATTTTCATGGGTGACACTTCTACGCCATCGACCATTTCGAGCAAACGGTTTTGCACAAAACCTTTGGCAAATTCAATTTGATGCACTTTGCCTTCGCGGCGCACTGTGAGGCGCAACCACTTGCTGAGCGCATTCACACAGCTCACGCCCACGCCGTGCAAACCGCCCGACACTTTGTAACTGTTTTGGTTGAACTTGCCGCCGGCGTGCAATTCGGTGAGGGCAATTTCTGACGCTGAACGCTTGGGCTCGTGCTTGTCGTCCATCTTGACACCGGTGGGAATACCGCGGCCGTTGTCGGTGACGCTGATGGAGTTGTCGGAGTGAATGGTGACCACGATGTCATCACAGTGGCCGGCCAATGATTCGTCGATGGAGTTGTCAACCACTTCGAACACCAAGTGGTGCAGGCCGGTACCGTCGGACGTATCGCCAATGTACATGCCAGGGCGCTTGCGAACAGCTTCCAAGCCTTCCAAAATTTGGATGGAGCCCTCGCCATAGCCCTCAGAGGCACCCGCTTGATTGGTATCGATGGTGGGTTGCAGCGTGGTGAATTCTTCTGCGGTGGGCTTGTTTTCTTCGGTCATTTTTTCTTTTCTCAATCTCTCGAATGGCCGAAACCCGCGAATCAACGCGGGTTTCGAAAGGCTCTTCTTGGGGTGTTTTTTAAGTCACCTTCAAGCAGTTCAAGCCTTAAATGCGCATGGGCATCACCACATATTTGAACTGGTCGTTTTCTGGGATGGTGATGAGTGCAGAGCTGTTGGCATCGGCCAAATCAATGCGCACCATGTCTTGGCCCATGTTGGTCAGCACATCGATGATGTAGGTGACGTTGAAGCCAATTTCTATGCTGTCGCCACCGTAATCAATGTCGAGTTCGTCAACCGCTTCTTCTTGCTCGGCATTGGTGGATGCCACACGCAATGTGCCGGGGTCCAAATTCAAACGAACGCCTTTGAATTTGTCGCTGGTGAGAATGGCGGTGCGTTGCAAGCAAGACAACAAGGCTTGACGGCCCAGCGTGAGGTTGTTGCGGTGGCCTTTGGGAATGACGCGGTTGTAATCGGGGAACTTGCCTTCAACGAGTTTGGTCACAAACTCCATGCCACCAAAACTGAACTTGGCTTGGTTGTTGGCAAACTGCATGTCGATGGCGCCTTCTGCGTCGCTTAACAAGCGCTGCATTTCGAGCACGGTTTTGCGCGGCAAAATAACTTCTTGTTTGTTGGGCACATCGGTGTCCAAGGTGGCCGATGCAAAAGCCAAGCGGTGACCGTCGGTGGACACCAAAGACAACTGCTTGCCTTCGGCCACAAACAAAATGCCGTTGAGGTAGTAACGAATGTCGTGCACGGCCATGGCAAATGACACCTGGCTGAGCAACTGCTTCAAAGTTTTTTGCGGCACGCTAAAAACGGGGCCAAAGCTGGCTGCTTCTTGCACCAGAGGAAAATCTTCGGCGGGCAAAGTCTGCAAGGTGAATTTGGATTTGCCGCCCTTCAAAATCAATTTGCTTTGGCTGGACTCCAAACTGACGGTTTGATCGGATGGCATGGTGCGCAAAATGTCGATCAGTTTGCGCGCGCCCACTGTGGTGGTGAAGTCGCCGGCATCGCCATCCATTTCGGCGGTGGTGCGAATTTGGATTTCAAGATCGCTGGTGGTCAACTGCAGTGCTTTACCAGTTTTGCGGATCAACACATTGGCCAAAACAGGCAATGTGTGACGACGTTCAACGATGCCAGAAACGGATTGCAAAACAGACAGCAATTTGTCTTGGGTGGCCTTCAGTACGATCATGTCTTCCTCTGTTTTAGGGGGCCCCGATTTGGAATTCGGGCGCCCCTAGATTTTCGCTGATTTTTTGCCTTAAATTGAGCTTTTGACCGCCTTAATTCAGCATTCTTTGGGGGGGCTTCAGCCCCGTCCCAAAAACACGCCCAGAAAGACCATCTGGCTTAACCTTTTAGGGTTTGTTCCAAAACGTGTAATTGCTGGTTCAACTCGGTCAATTGCTGGCGTTCTGCGCTGATTTTTCGCACAGCATGCAAGACTGTGGTGTGGTCTCTGCCACCAAACAACTCGCCAATTTCGGGCAAGCTTTTTTGGGTCAATTCTTTGGCCAAGTACATGGCAATCTGACGCGGCCGGGCAATGCTGGCCGGGCGCTTTTTGGAGTACATGTCGGCGACCTTGATTTTGTAGTAATCGGCCACCGTTTTTTGAATGTTTTCGACGCTGATTTGGCGGTTTTGAATGGACAGCAAGTCGCGCAGGGCTTCACGTGCCAATTGGATGGAAATTTCCTTTTGGTTAAAACGCGAATACGCCAAGATTTTGCGCAATGCACCTTCAAGTTCACGCACGTTCGAACGCACGTTCTTGGCCACAAAGAAGGCCACTTCTTCTGGCATGACACTGCCTTCACTGATGGCCTTGTTGATCAAAATGGCCACCCGCATTTCAAGCTCGGGCGGCTCAATGGCCACCGTGAGGCCCGAATCAAATCGGGAAACCAAGCGCTCATGGATGTCGGCCAAGCCTTTGGGATAGGTGTCGCTGGTCATCACAATGTGCGACTTTTTGGCCAGCAAGGCCTCAAAGGCGTTGAAAAACTCTTCTTGGGTGCGATCTTTGTTGGCAAAGAATTGCACGTCGTCAATGAGGAGCAAATCGAGCGAGTGGTAACGGTGCTTGAACTCGTCAAATGTTTTGCGTTGATAGGCTTTAACCACATCCGACACAAACTGCTCAGCGTGAATGTAGAGAACTTTGGCGTCGGGCCTGTCAGCCAACAGCTTGTTTCCCACCGCATGCACCAAGTGGGTCTTACCCAAACCCACGCCACCGTAGATGAAAAGCGGGTTGTAAAGGTGGCCGGGCATGGTGGCTACATGCATGGCTGCAGCGCGGGCCATGCGGTTGGCAGAGCCTTCCACCAAGGTGTCAAAAGTGAGGGCTGTGTTCAAACGATGACGATGGCCATCGGCGGGCGCTTCATCTGGCGCATCGACTGTTTCGGGCCTGGCCTCCAAAGCAGCTTTCGCCATTGAGAATGCTGTTTTTCCTTGAACCTCTCGGGTAGCAAGTGCTAACTCTATTAGAATTTTTTGGCCGTGCAATCGAGACAAGACGTCGGCCAATTTAGCGCTGTATTGGGCCCGTATCCAATCTAATTTGAATCGGTTGGCCACGAACAATGTGACCTTAGAAAGGTCATCAGAGACCTGGGCGGTCAGCGGCTTGATCCAAGTGTTGAATTGCTGCTCAGGGATCTCCTGAGCCAGCTCGTCTAGGCACACCTGCCAAAGCGCTTGGCCAGCTTCGTCTGCGTCTGAAGGATGCTGTCCGTTGCTCATTGGCAAGCGCCTAGGGTGTGGACAGATGGTTGTTTCATTGGACTCAAAAGTAACTTTATCAAGAGTTTATCCACATGCACGGCGGACAGCTTGTGTCATCATAAACCAGAATTTTCAGGTGGGTCCATGGATATTTTCTGGGCTTTAGGTCAACAGAGTTTGCCAGCCCCCAGAAAGTTTGCGATAATCGCCGGTTTCCCCCAAAAATATCTGATTCAAAATGAAACGCACTTATCAACCCTCTAAGACACGCCGCGCACGTACTCACGGCTTTTTGGTTCGCATGAAAACACGTGGTGGCCGCGCTGTGATCAATGCACGCCGCGCCAAAGGCCGTAAACGCTTGGCTGCTTAAGCCTGGTTATTGCCCCTTGTTGATTGGGCAATCCCATGACTCGGCAGTGGTGTGCAGCGATTAAAAACCCGCCCTCAATTCCAGGCTGCCCTCGCAGGTGGCACGGTTTCTCGCACCCCACATTTCGCATTGCATCGACTCAGTTTGCCTAACTCTGGCACAACTGCAGTCAACCCACAGGTTGAAGATGCGCATCCCCCTCTCTTTCACCCGCAAGCTGTTTGGCTTGGCGCCATGGTGCCCAAACGTTGGGCCCGACGTGCCGTCACTCGCAACACCATCAAGCGACAAATCTACGCCATCAGTGCGCAGTTTGAAGTTCGATTGCCCTGTGCAGCCCACGTTGTTCGATTGCGTTCAGGATTTGATCGGAAACAATTCATCAGCGCCACATCCACACTCCTCAAGCAAGCTGTGCGGCTTGAGCTAGAGCAGCTGTTTGAACACGCAACCAACAAGCCATGATTCAGAAACTATTGATCGGCATTGTGAAAGGGTATCGCCTTTTCCTCAGCCCTTGGTTAGGATCGGCATGTCGGTTTGAGCCCACCTGCTCTGTTTATGCCATCGATGCGTTAAAGCAACATGGCGCCGGAGTTGGCAGTTATCTCACCCTCAGACGTATAGGCCGTTGCCAGCCATGGTGCAACGGTGGCCACGACCCGGTGCCCGAACAAGCACCCAAGTGGCTTTCGCGTTTATTGCATCACCCGTTAACTCACTCCTCTTCGAAGAAGTCTTCATGAACGATATTCGCCGTACCTTTTTATGGGTCATTTTTGGCTTCTCCATGGTTCTTTTATGGGACCAATGGCAGGTTTACAACGGGAACAAGGCCACGTTCTTCCCTGCCCCTACAGCGGCACCCGCCGACAAAGCAACGGCAGCCGCCACGCCTTCTGCGGTTAAAGACTTGCCTGTTGCATCCACCCCAATTACAGCCACCAACACGCCAGCCGACCCCTCACAAGTTCCAGTTTCTGCCAACGCGCCTGTTGCCACCCCGCTCGAGCGCATTGATGTCAGCACCGATGTTTTAAAACTAAGCTTTGACACGGAAGGCGGCTCCCTTGTGCGTTCCGAGTTCTTGAAGTTTGGAGACATTGCAGACGAGCAGAAGCCCTTTGTTCTGTTGGACCAAAGCAAGTCTCGCGTCTATTTGGCCCAAACGGGCTTGATTGGCGGCCCCTTTGCCTCGCACAAAACACCCATGAAATTCACTGGCGAGCGTGAGCTCAAAGCGGGTCAAAATGAACTGATCTTGACATTTGAGTCTGCCGATACGGGTGGCTTGAAATTGGTCAAAACATACACCTTGACACGCGGCAGTTATGCTTTGAAGGTTTCGCACAAAGTTGTCAATACAGGCGCGGCCCCTGCGGCCCCACAACTGTATGTTCAGCTCGTGCGCGATGGCAACAAGCCTGAAGGTGAGTCTTCTTTTTACATGACCTTCACGGGGCCCGCTGTTTACACCGATGCGAAAAAATACCAAAAGATTGAGTTCTCTGACATCGAAAAAGGAAAACCCGATTTTGAGAAAACAACCCAACAGGGCTATGTGGCCATGGTGCAGCACTACTTTGCATCGGCCTGGTTGCTGCCTGAAAACACTTCGCGTGAAAACTTTGCCCGAAAAGTGGATACCAATTTGTACGCCGTTGGCATGATCACGCCCTTCAATGAGCTTGCGCCTGGTCAAAGTAAAACCATGGACGCCACCCTCTTTGTCGGCCCTCAAGAAGAAAAAATACTCGAGGCTTTAGCACCCGGCTTGGAGTTGGTCAAAGACTACGGTTGGTTAACCGTTTTGGCAAAACCACTTTACTGGTTGCTTGATCGCTTGTTTGGCTTTTTGCAAAACTGGGGTTGGGCCATTGTGGCTCTGGTGTTCTTGCTCAAGTTGGCGTTCTATTGGCTCAATGCCAAGGCCTATTCCAGCATGGCCAAGATGAAAGCCATCAACCCCAAAATCATGGAAATGCGCGAACGTCTAAAAGACAACCCACAGCAAATGCAGCAAGAAATGATGCGCATCTACCGCGAAGAGAAAGTCAACCCCATGGGCGGTTGCTTCCCCATCATGGTTCAAATTCCTGTGTTCATTGCGCTTTATTGGGTGTTGTTGTCCTCCGTTGAAATGCGCAATGCGCCCTGGATTGGTTGGATTCAAGACTTATCAGCACCTGATCCCTACTTCATTTTGCCCGTGGTGATGACGCTCTCTACCATGCTGCAAACCGCGCTCAACCCTGCGCCCCCAGATCCTATGCAAGCCAAGCTGATGTGGATCATGCCCTTGGTGTTCAGCGTCATGTTCTTCTTTTTCCCAGCGGGCTTGGTGCTTTACTGGATCACCAACAACATTTTGTCCATTGCACAGCAATGGATGATCAACACCAGAATGGGTGTACCGCCGCAGTTCAATCTGCCAAAATTCAATTGAACGCCCTTCATTCAACAGCAGGGCCCATTGGCCTGCAGTGAAATGACCAACACAGGGCCGCTCATGCGGCCCTGTTGCTTTGCCTCATTGATGTTTTAAATTTATGACCGCCATGTTGTCTCGCCATCAAGATCCCATCATTGCCATTGCCACGGCCCCTGGCAGAGGCGCGGTGGGCATCGTGCGAGTTTCAGGGCCGCACTTGAAAACGTGGGCTGACGCTTTTTGCGGCAAGCCACTCCAAGCACGTCAAGCACATTACTTGCCCTTCAACGACGAAACGGGCGAGCCCATTGACCAGGGACTGGCCATCTTCTTTCCTGGCCCTCACTCCTATACAGGTGAGGATGTTCTTGAGTTGCAAGCACACGGGGGTCCGGTGGTCTTGCAATTGCTCTTAGCGCGCTGCATTGAGTTGGCGGAGTCTATTAACCCGCACACTGGCAAGGTGCTGCTTCAGGGTCTTCGCTTGGCGCACGCTGGCGAATTCACACAACGCGCATTTCTAAATGACAAAATTGATTTGGCACAAGCCGAAGCCATTGCCGATTTGATTGATGCATCCACCAGTGCTGCTGCACGCAGTGCCAGTAGATCTTTGGCCGGTGTGTTCTCTCAAGAAATTCACACGCTGCGCGACAGCTTGGTTCACTTGCGCATGTTGGTCGAAGCCACTTTGGATTTTCCAGAAGAAGAAATTGATTTTTTGCAGAAAGCCGATGCGCAGGGTCAGCTCGAGCGGCTGCAAACGCAACTTGAAAAAGTATTGGTGCGAACCCAGCAAGGTGCATTGTTGCGTGAGGGCATCAAGGTGGTCATTGCAGGCCAACCCAATGCAGGAAAAAGCTCACTGCTCAATGCCTTGGCGGGTGCTGAGTTGGCCATCGTGACCCCCATTGCAGGCACCACGCGCGATGTGGTGCAACAAACCATTCAAATTGAAGGCGTGCCCATTCACATCATTGACACCGCAGGTCTGCGTGAAGGTGAAGGCATTGATGAGGTCGAGCAAATTGGCATTCAACGCGCTTGGGCCCAAATTGCTGGGGCAGATGCTGTCTTGTTTTTGCACGACCTGACGCGCAGTCATGACCCTGAGTATTTGCAGGCCGATCTCAAAATACAAGAAAGTCTTGCCGCGCAAGTTCCGAATGGCGTGACTGTGCTAAACGTCTGGAACAAGTTCGACCTTGCACCTGATGCTGCAACACCTCGTGCCCATGACAACACCACCAATGACATTCATTTGTCTGCCAAAACAGGGCTGGGCATTGATCGACTTCGAGCCAAGTTGCTTCAGACAGCAGGCTGGCAACCGGCCAGTGAAGGTTTGTACTTGGCGCGCGAACGGCACGTTCAAGCACTCAAACGTGTTCAGTCGCACATTGAAATGGCCGATGCGCATTTGCGCGCACAAGCCCAATCGCTGGACTTGTTGGCTGAAGAGTTGCGCTTGTCGCAAACAGCTTTGAATGAAATTACAGGCGAGTTCAACGCCGACGATTTGCTGGGCGTTATTTTCTCCAGCTTTTGCATTGGTAAATAACACATGGCCAAGACGCCCATCATCGATCGACCTGCACCACAAAATCCAAAGTCATTGAGTGGCTTGGTACCTTTTTTAAAACCTTATAAGTTGCAAATTGGTTTAGCGATGGTGTTCTTGGTCTTGGCTGCAGCCTCTACCTTGATTTTTCCAGTTGCATTGCGTCAATTGATAGACAACGGCTTGCAGCACCCCGACCCTGGCGCACAGGCCATGGCATTGCAAGGCAATTTCATGATGCTGTTTGGCGTTGCCGTTGCACTGGGTGTGTTTTCTGCTGCTCGCTTCTTCACAGTCAGTTGGCTAGGCGAGCGCGTCACCACCGATTTGCGCAACGCGGTTTACAACCATGTTTTAAAGCAAAGCCCCGCATTTTTTGAAACCACCCCCACTGGCGAAGTCATCAGCCGCCTGGTGGCCGACACCACCTTGGTACAAACCGTTGTTGGCAGTTCATTGTCCATGGGATTGCGCAATGCGGTCATGGGTGTGGGTGCTTTGGCCATGTTGGTATGGGCTCACCCCACTGTCATGCTGCAATTGGTTGTGACCGTGGTGTTGGTTGTATGGCCCGCCACCCTCTATGGCCGCCGTGTGCGCCGTTTGTCACGCGCCAGCCAAGACCGCGTGGCAGATGCCAGCAGCATTGCCACTGAAATCTTGAATGCCATGCCAGTGGTGCAAAGCTACACAGCCGAAAACCGTGAAGCAGCACGTTTTGCAAGCGCTACAGAACAAGGTTTTCAAACAGCCATTCGGCGCACTCGCGCGCGCTCGGTGTTGGTCGCCTTCATCATCATTGCCAATGCTGCTTTCTTGCTGTGGGGTTTGTATCAGGGCACACAAGCAGTTCTAGCAGGTGAACTCTCAGCAGGCCAGTTGGGCCAAGCCGTTTTGTATGTGATTATTTTTGCAGGTGCTGTGGCTGTGCTGGGTGAAACCTATGGCGATTTGCTGCGTGCTGCAGGCGCTACAGAACGTCTCATAGAGTTGCTCAGCAGCGTATCTCCCGTGCAATCACCTGCAAAGCCCGTTACCTCTATCGCACCATCGACTGGCAGCACTTTGAAATTTGAATCACTCCAATTTCATTATCCCTCTCGTCCTTCTCAATTGGCACTGCAAGACTTTTCAGTGGCCATTGAAGCGGGCCAAACAGTGGCACTGGTTGGCCCGAGTGGTGCGGGCAAAACCACTTTGTTTGGTTTGTTGCTTCGTTATTACGATCCGCAACAAGGACGCATTGTGTTGGATGGTGTGGCCATTCAAAGCTTCAGCCTGCACGATCTTCGACAACGCATTGGCATCGTGCCGCAAGAGCCTGTTCTTTTTTCAAGCAGTGCCATGGACAACATCCGCTACGGCAAACCAGATGCAAGCGACGAGGAGGTGAAGGCTGCGGCCGTGGCAGCCTTTGCTGAAGAATTCATTGTCGACCTGCCAGATGGCTACAACACCTTTCTGGGTGAGCGTGGCGTGCGTTTATCAGGCGGCCAACGTCAACGCATTGCCATTGCGCGCGCCATGCTCAAAAATCCACCGCTCTTGCTGTTGGACGAAGCCACCAGCGCCTTGGATGCACACAGTGAGAGGATGGTTCAAGCCGCTTTAGAGTCGGCCATGCGCGGTCGAACCACCTTGGTCATTGCACACCGACTTGCCACTGTGCAAAAAGCTGACAACATTTTGGTCTTGGAGCATGGCCGCTTGGTAGAGCAAGGTAAGCACGCAGCGCTGGTTGAAATGGGCGGTGTTTATGCTGGCTTGGCAGCGCTTCAGTTCAACGCTTGATAAGCGGCTGGGGTCTTCAAGCCCGATGTGAGCATTGACATCTAGGCTTCAATTTCAGTGTCCCTCAAAGTTCACCAATGTGAACAAGGGCAATCCTGCGGCTTTCAGTTTTTCTGATCCGCCTAGTTCCGGCAAATCCACAATGGCCGCACCTTCAATCACTTCAGCTCCCAGTTTTTCGAGGAGCTTCATGCCCGCCATCATGGTGCCACCTGTTGCGATCAAATCATCAATCAACAAGACTCTTTGACCTGGCTTGACCGCATCGGTGTGCAATTCAACGGTAGCTGTGCCGTATTCCAATTCATAGGTTTCTTCTACCGTGGTGAAAGGCAACTTTCCTTTTTTGCGAACAGGTACGAAGCCAACGTTCAATTCATAGGCCACCACAGCCCCCAAAATAAAGCCACGCGCATCTAGGCCGGCCACTACATCAGGCCGCATGGCAGGTGACATGTAGCGATGGACAAAGGCATCGATCAGCACACGAAAAACCCTTGGATTTTGAAGCAAGGGCGTGATGTCTCGAAACTGCACGCCCGCTACCGGCCAATCGGGCACGGTGCGGATGTTGTTTCTTAAATAATCGTTGACCGACACGGCCATTTCATCTGTGGCTCCCATTGCCCGCTCACCCCTCATTGAACCCAATCCTTGACTCATCTTACGCACTCCACGACGACAACTGGTCGAAAGCACCATCATAGTCACGCTTTGGGCCATCACTCGCTAAAATAAGCCCATGTCATTCAACCCAGACCAAGCCCTCCAACTCGCACGCGAGACATTGGACATTGAGGCACAAGCCCTGATCGGACTCAAATCCCGTTTGGACCATCGCTTTTCACAAGCCGTTCAGATGATGCTCAACGTCAAAGGCCGCGTGGTGGTCACCGGCATGGGCAAGAGCGGGCACATTGGCTCCAAAATAGCAGCCACCTTGGCGTCTACAGGCACACCGGCCATGTTTGTTCACCCCGGAGAAGCCAGCCACGGCGACCTCGGCATGATCAAAGCCGTCGACATCGTATTGGCCATCTCTAACAGTGGCGAAAGCGATGAGCTTGTTTCCATCCTGCCCGTCTTGAAACGACAAGGCGTGCCCCTGATTGCCATGACCGGCGGCATGAACTCGGCGCTGGCCAAACACGCCGATGTGGTTTTAGACAGCAGTGTTGACAAAGAGGCTTGTCCTTTGAATTTGGCACCCACTGCCAGCACCACGGCGCAATTGGCCTTGGGTGATGCTTTGGCTGTCGCGCTGCTAGACGCCCGCGGTTTCAAAGCTGAAGACTTTGCTCGCTCACACCCTGGTGGCTCTTTGGGCCGTCGCTTGCTGACGCATGTCGAAGACGTCATGCGCAAAGGTGATCAAGTACCGCATGTCTTAGCTGATGCGAGTTTTACTGAGCTCATGCGTGAAATGAGCCAAAAAGGTTTGGGTGCATCGGCCATCGTGGACGAACATCTTAAAATCTTGGGAGTGTTCACTGATGGTGATTTAAGGCGCCTCATCGAAAAAGGTGTTGACTTGCGAGCACTGCGTGCCAAAGAGGTGATGCATGTCAATCCACGAACTGTTCTGCACGATGCATTGGCTGTAGAGGCGGCCGAGCTCATGGAGCAATTCCAAATTACCAGCGTTTTGGTGGTGAATGAATCTGGCGCTTTGTGTGGCGCCCTCAACAGCAATGACCTCATGCGCGCTAAAGTCATCTAAGAACAATTCACTGGCCGCTCCAACACCATGCAAATCATTCAACCTGCGCTCCATTTTCCACCAGAGCTGCTGCTTCAAGCGCAAGGCATCAAAGTGGCCTTTTTTGATGTGGATGGTGTTTTAACAGACGGTGGCTTGTACTTTTCTGAGCAGGGTGAAACACTCAAACGTTTCAGCACTCTAGATGGCCATGGTTTAAAACTTTTAAAGCAAGCCGGCATCACACCTGTGATCATTACAGGCCGCGACTCTGCGCCCCTGAGGTTCCGGCTCAAAGCGCTTGGCATTGAGCACGCCAAGTTTGGCACGGAAGACAAACTGCCTGCTGCTGAAGATTTTTTAAAAACCCTCGGCTTTGGATGGCACCAAGCTGCCGCCATGGGCGATGATTGGCCAGATCTGCCCATGCTGCAACGCGCTGCCATTTCGTGTGCCCCCATCAATGCCCATGCACAAGCACTGGCCCTTGCACACTTTGTCACAAGCCGCCAAGGCGGCTTTGGCGCTGCCAGAGAGTTGTGTGATTTGCTGGTGGTTGCAAGTGGGCAATACGCACCCTTGCTTGCGCGTGTTGGTTCTTCATCGGCCGCATGATGAATGCATTACGGCGCGTCCTAGATCGTTTGTCTCTTTACTTGCCCGCCATTCTCATGGCCGTATTTGCCTTGGGAAGTTGGTGGCTTGTCCGAAGTCTGCCAAATTTCTTCAATGAAACTGCTGCCCCATTGGTTCGCCATGAGCCTGATTATTTTTTGCAGATTTTTTCTGTCAAATCTTTTGACAGCCAGGGCCGCCTGATGCGAGAGTTAAGTGGCGAGCACGCTCAACATTTTCCTGACACCGATACGCTTGACATTCAAAAAGTGCAACTGCGCGGACACAGCCAGGAGGGTCAGCAGGTCACTGCTGTTGCAGATCAGGCTCTGGCTAAAGGGGACGGTACGCAAGTGACATTGGTTGGCAACGTGCACATTTCTCAGCCCGCAAGCACAAGCCCCAATGGGCCTCGGCCTGCAACTGAGATGCGCAGCCAAGAAATCAAAGCGTTCGTCAATGAAGAGCACTTGGTGAGTGAAGTTCCCGTTGAAGTTCGGCGCGGCCAAGATCTGTTCACTGCTGAAAAAATGCAAATGAACAGCAGAACAGGTGAATATGAATTGAGCGGCAGAGTTCGGGGCCTCGTCCAAGCTGCTAAACCTTAAAGACTATTTCTTTCTTAAAACGAGCATCTCAGAAAAAACTCTGTGCGCTCCCGACATGAAAAAAGCCCTGCATGCAGGGCTTTTTTGTGTCTCACACCCGAAAGTGTGAGTGCAGATGTAACCAGCGATTAATAACCGCCGCCGCCTTCGCGACGACCGCCACCACCATTGCCACCGCCGCCGCCACGTGGGCCTGAGCCGTACGGGCTACGAAAGCCGGACTCGCCGCCGCCTTCACGACGACCACCACCGCCGCCGCCATAACCGCCGCCGCCACCGCCGTAACCGCCGCCGCCGCCGCCGCCATAACCGCCGCCACCGCCTTCACGACGACCGCCGCCGCCACCAAAGCCACCGCCACCGGAACGGGGAGGACGCTCTTCCATGGGACGTGCTTCGTTGACAACAACACTGCGACCGCCCAAAGGCTGACCGTTCATGCCGTTGATTGCAGATTGGGCTTCTTCATCAGAACCCATTTCCACAAAGCCGAAGCCTTTTGAGCGACCTGTGTCGCGTTCCATCATGACTTTGGCGCTGGTTACTGAACCGAACTGGCCGAAGGCCTGCTCTAAATCGCCGTCACGAACCGAGTACGGCAGATTGCCGACGTATAGTTTTTTGCCCATTGAAAGGGACTCCTCTAAACACAAAAACAAAAGCGATGGAGCCCCAAAAACGCATCAACAAACCTAAAAACCTCGGAAGGAAGCGAAACTGACACCTGTACACCGCGAACAAAGCACACGCCTTAAGACGTGAGCTAACCCATTATGGGCCACAAAACAAAGTGTTTGGCAAGTAAATTCTCTGAAAGGCCTTTAAATACTTGGGATTAGACGTGTTTTTCATGAATTACCAGCTGGCTTCGCGGTCTGGGGCGGCACTGATTTTGTGAACCGTCAGGTCCGCGCCCTCGTATTCTTCTTCTGGCGTCATTTTGAGACCCATGGTCATTTTCAAAATGCCGTAAATCAAAACACCCCCAATCAGGGCCCAAGCCACGCCGAGCGTTGTACCAATAAGTTGGGCCTGAAAACTCACGCCACCCAAACCACCAAACGATTGCAGGCCAAAAATACCAGCTGCAATGCCGCCCCAAGCGCCGCAAATTCCGTGCAAGGGCCAAACACCCAGAACGTCATCTATCTTCCATTTGTTTTGTGTCAAGGTAAACATCACCACAAACAGTGCGCCTGCCACGGCGCCCACAGCCAGGGCGCCAAAGGGATGCATCAGATCAGAGCCCGCGCACACTGCAACCAGCCCAGCCAAAGGCCCGTTGTGCACAAAGCCTGGATCGTTCCTGCCCAATAGCAAAGCGGCCAATGTGCCACCGACCATGGCCATCAATGAATTGACCGCCACCAAACCAGAAATTTTGTCGAGTGTTTGAGCACTCATGACGTTAAAACCAAACCAGCCCACGATCAAAATCCATGCGCCCAAGGCCAAAAAAGGAATGTTAGAAGGCGGATGCGCAGACACTGCGCCATCTTTTTTGTAGCGGTTGTAGCGTGCACCTAACAAGATCACGGCAGGCAGTGCGATCCAACCACCCATGGCATGAACCACCACGGAACCCGCAAAATCGTGAAACTCTTCGCCAGTGGTGGCCTTGATCCAAGCCTGCACTCCAAAGTGCTGGTTCCAAACAATGCCTTCAAAAAATGGATACACAAAACCCACAATGCAAGCCGTGGCGATCAGTTGTGGCCAAAACTTAGCACGCTCAGCAATGCCCCCAGAAACAATGGCAGGGATGGCGGCTGCAAAGGTCAATAGAAAAAAGAATTTGACCAAGTCGTAGCCATTTTTTGCAGCCAATTGCTCTGCGCCCACAAAAAAGTGAGTACCGTAGGCGACGCTGTAACCGACGACAAAATAAACCACCGTCGAAACTGAAAAGTCGACCAAGATTTTGACCAGGGCATTGACCTGATTTTTCTTGCGAACGGTGCCCAACTCCAAAAAGGCAAATCCCGCGTGCATGGCCAGCACCATGATGCCGCCCAACAAAATAAAGAGCGCATCCGCGCCCTGTTTTAGTGCTTCCATATCGATCTCTACTTATTTTTGAATTAATTTGGTGCAAAAAATCCATGCATGGTCATCTCGCACCAAAATCAAGCAAAAAACGCGCCAAATTTGGTCTTGCACGGTCTATATGATGGACTCATGGAAGCATTTCTCGT
Organism: Limnohabitans sp.; assembly: GCA_044233865.1. Lineage (GTDB taxonomy): Bacteria > Pseudomonadota > Gammaproteobacteria > Burkholderiales > Burkholderiaceae_C > Limnohabitans_A. The sequence continues at coordinate 85,958 of JBIIJK010000001.1, read as the reverse complement.
CTCTACCGGTATCGTTGCCCTGGCCGAAATGGGCGACAAAACACAACTTTTGTCCTTGGTTTTAGCGGCTCGCTTTTGCAAACCTTGGCCCATTGTGTGGGGCATTTTGGTCGCCACGCTCATGAACCACGGCTTGGCTGGCGCTCTAGGCAGTTGGGTGACCACTCAGCTTGGGCCAGATGCTTTGCGCTGGGTTTTAGGCGGCTCCTTTTTAGCCATGGCCGTTTGGATTTTGGTTCCAGACAAGCTGGATGACGAGGAACAAGAAAAAAGTCCGCGATTTGGCATTTTTGCGACGACGGTTGTGGCCTTCTTCATTGCCGAAATGGGCGACAAAACACAAGTGGCCACCGTGATGTTGGCCGCTCAATTCAACAGCTGGTTTTGGGTGGTGGCAGGCACCACCTTGGGCATGATGCTGGCCAATGCACCTGTGGTTTGGTTGGGTGATGTCATCACGCGCAGAGTTTCGCTCAAGTGGATACATAGAATATCTGCGGTGGTTTTTGCCGTGCTTGGTGGCTTGGCCTTGTGGGGGGGGCCTGCAAGCCTTGAAAAAAATGAAGCACCTGTTGAAGCACCCCCAAAAGCCATCGCCAACCACAACGCGCCGGCCAAGCTTTAATGCACCGATAATTCGCTGAACCGTTTTTGGGGTTGACCTCTTCATGCCATTGATCGCTAAGTCTCAGTCGATGTTTTTTGAAGCACCACTTGCTTTGCAAAGTGGCGCCTCTATCCGCGCCTATCAGTTGGCCTTCGAGACTTACGGCACGCTCAACGCCGACAAATCCAATGCGGTTCTCATTTGCCACGCGTTGAATGCGTCGCACCATGTCGCGGGTGTCTACGAAGGCCAAGACAAAAGTGAAGGCTGGTGGGACAACATGATTGGCCCTGGAAAATCTGTCGATACAAACCGTTTCTTTGTCATTGGCGTGAACAACCTGGGCTCATGTTTTGGCTCTACCGGCCCCATGCATGCGCACCCTGACACAGGTGAAATTTACGGCGCTGATTTTCCGGTTGTCACCGTAGAAGACTGGGTCGACGCGCAAGCCAGACTGCTCGATGCTTTGGGCATTCAAACTTTGGCAGCGGTCATGGGCGGCAGCTTGGGCGGCATGCAAGCGCTCTCTTGGACACTGCGCTATCCACAACGCGTAGCCCATGCCGTGGTGGTCGCAAGTGCGCCCAACCTCACCGCCGAGAACATCGCTTTCAATGAGGTGGCGAGGCGCGCCATCGTCACCGACCCTGACTTTCATGGTGGCCATTTTTACAAGCACAAGGTCGTGCCCGCGCGAGGTCTGCGCATTGCGCGAATGATTGGCCACATCACTTATTTAAGCGACGATGTCATGAATGAAAAGTTTGGCCGTGAACTGCGAGATGCCGTCACGCACAACGCCACAGGCTATCGCTACTCCACACAAGACGTCGAGTTTCAAATCGAAAGTTACTTGCGCCATCAAGGCGACAAGTTCAGTGAGTACTTTGATGCCAACACCTACCTTCTGATTACTCGGGCCTTGGATTATTTTGATCCAGCTCGCACACTGGGCGGCAATCTTACAAGCGCTTTGGCCAAAGCCACTTGTCAATTTTTACTGGTCAGCTTTACCACCGACTGGCGCTTCTCACCTAAGCGAAGCCGCGAAATGGTTCGCGCCTTGCTCGACAACAAACGCGATGTGAGCTACGCAGAAATTGATGCGCCGCATGGCCATGACGCCTTCTTGTTGAACGACGAGCGCTACCTGAATGTGGTGCGCTCTTACTTTGACAACATGGCAATTGACCACCCAGCAAGAGGTGCCAAATGAGCGAGCATGTCAACCTGCAAGCCATAGCGCGCTTGGTACCCAAAGGCTCGCGCGTTTTAGACTTAGGCTGTGGCGACGGTGCCTTGCTTGATTACTTGCAAAAGCATCGCGGTTGCTCGGGGTATGGCGTTGAAATTGACGATCGGAATATTCAAGCTTGTGTCAAACGCGGCGTCAACGTCATTCAATTGAATCTGGATGAAGGCCTCAATATGTTTGCAGACCAATCCTTTGATGTGGTTTTGCAAATTGACACGCTTCAACATTTGCGCAATGCCGAGGTGATGTTGCGCGAAACCGTTCGCGTGGGACACAACGGTATTTTGGCATTCCCTAATTTTGCACACTGGCCCAATCGCTTGAGCATTTTGACAGGCAGTATGCCGGTCACCAAACGACTGCCTTTCCAGTGGTACGACACTCCCAACATTCGTGTTGGCACCTTCGCCGATTTCGAACAGTTGGCATTGCAAAATCAATTGAAAATCATCGACAGTTTTGGCTTGCAAGAAGGCCAAGAAGTCAGGTTATGGCCTAACCTGATGGCGGGTACCGCTGTCTTCAAATTGCAGCGATAGCTCACCAACCACACTCACAGCAGAAAGAATTACATGCCAATTCCAAGCACCATGCATTTTGTTGACCACGGTACCGGCGGAGGGCCTGAAGTTTTAACGCCCAGCACCTGTGCAACACCCACACCCAAAGTCGGTGAGGTCTTGGTCAAGGTCGCCTATGCGGGGGTCAATCGCCCTGACTGTTTGCAACGCAGCGGTCGTTATCCGCCACCTGCTGGCGCGTCCAGCATTGTGGGCTTAGAAGTTTCGGGTGAAGTGGTGGCACTGGGAGAAGGCGTTAGCAAGTGGCGTTTGGGCGACAAGGTTTGTGCGCTCACCAACGGCGGTGCGTATGCAGAATTTGTCACTGTGCCCGAGGGACAAGCGCTGCCCATTCCCAAAGGTTTCTCTATGCTGCAAGCTGCAGCGCTGCCTGAAAACTTTTTCACTGTTTGGACCAATGTTTTTCAGCGCGGAAAATTGAAGTCGGGTGAAAGCATTTTGGTTCACGGCGGGTCTTCTGGCATTGGCTTAACCGCCATTCAACTGGCCCATGCTTTTGGCGCCAAAGTATTTTGCACCGTTGGCAATTCCGACAAGGTGGCCGCCTGCTTGAAAGTGGGCGCACATGCGGCCATCGATTACAAGACCCAAGACTTTGTCGAAGAAGTGCTCAAACTCACCGATCAAGCCGGTGTGAATGCCATTTTGGACATGGTGGGCGGCAGCTACATGCAGCGCAATTTGCGCGCCCTGGCTATCGAAGGCCGCTTGCTTCAAATTGCTTTTTTACAGCCCTCCAAAGTCGAAGTCGACTGGGTCTCTCTCATGGTCAAGCGCCTCACTTTCACAGGCTCCACTTTGCGTCCACGCAGTGCGCAAGACAAAGCGCAAATTGCCAATGAATTGCATGCGCAAGTGTGGCCCTTGCTAGAGGCTGGCGACGTCGCGCCCGTTATTTACCAAGTTTTCGATTTGAAAGATGCAGCGCAGGCTCACGCATTGATGGAGTCATCGCAGCACATCGGCAAAATCATGCTCACGGTTGCAGGAGAATAATCGCATGAACGCCAATTTGTCTGTCGGTGTCATTGGCTTAGGCGCCATGGGCATGGGCATGGCGCAATCATTGCGCCGTGCCGGTCATGTTGTGAATGTCTTCGATGTTCGCGCAGAAGTAGCGCAAAAATTTGCTGTTGAAGGCGGGGTCGCTTGCGCTTCCCTAGAAGCGATCGCTGCAACGTCTGACATTTTGGTATCTGTGGTGGTCAATGCCGCACAAACCGAATCGGTGTTGTTTGGAGATGGCACGCCAACATCTGGCTGCGCCAGCCACCTTAAGCCTGGCAGCGTCTTTGTCATGTGCTCTACCGTCGAGCCCGCCTTCTCAGTCGGCCTTGAGAAAAAGTTAAACGACAAAGGTCTTCTCTACATCGATGCGCCTATCTCTGGCGGCGCTGCCAAAGCAGCCTCAGGTCAAATGACCATGATGACAGCTGGCACGCCTGCGGCCTATGCCAAGGCAGAATCTTTTCTCAATGCCATGGCCGCCAAGGTTTACAAATTAGGCGACAGCGCAGGCGCCGGCAGCAAAGTCAAAATCATCAACCAGCTGCTGGCAGGCGTTCACATTGCCGCGGCTGCAGAGGCCATGGCCTTGGGTTTGCGCGAAGGCGTTGACCCCCATGCACTTTACGAAGTCATTACAAACAGCGCAGGCAACAGCTGGATGTTTGAAAATCGCATGGCGCATGTGTTGGCTGCTGACTACACGCCTTTGTCTGCTGTTGATATCTTTGTCAAAGACTTAGGTCTGGTGTTGGACATGGCGCGCGCCAGCAAATTTCCACTGCCACTTTCTAGCACCGCGCATCAAATGTTCATGCAAGCCAGCACCGCTGGTTTTGCCAAAGAAGATGACAGCGCTGTGATCAAAATTTTCCCAGGCATTGACTTGCCTAAAGCCAAATAAACGGCTCGCAAAATTCCAATATTTGCAGCTTGAACTGAGCGAACGATCAAAGGCGAGACAACATGAAATTGGGTTGCATTGCGGACGACTTCACGGGGGCTACAGACTTGGCCAACAATTTGGTTCGCTCCGGGATGCGGGTGATGCAAACTTTTGGTGTGCCGCAAGCTGCGCTGTCTTCTGATGTCGACGCGGTGGTCGTGGCTTTGAAATCTCGCACCCTACCCGCCAAGGAAGCCATTGCACAATCTCTCGAAGCCCTTCAATGGCTTCAGGCGCAAGGCGCAGAACAAATCTATTTCAAATACTGCTCAACCTTTGACAGCACCCCTGCGGGCAACATCGGTCCTGTGACAGAGGCCTTGATGGAGGCGCTTGATTGCCAATTCACCATTGCCACACCGGCATTCCCAGACAACGGCCGAACGGTATTCAAAGGCTATTTGTTTGCCGGGGCCGTGCTCTTGAATGAAAGCGGCATGCAAAACCATCCGCTCACCCCCATGACCGATGCCAATTTGGTTCGCGTGATGCAAGCGCAAACCAAGCGGAAAGTTGGCTTGATCGATCACACCGTGATGGCCAAGGGCAGTGCTGCCATCAGTGAAAAAATAAAGCAACTCCAAGCCGATGGCGTGGGCGTGGCCATTGTCGATGCCACCAGCAATGAAGACTTAAAAACGCTTGGACCCGCCTTGAAAAAAATGCCCTTGGTCACTGCAGGCTCGGGCGTGGCCATTGGCTTGCCTGCCAATTGGAACTTGCACGCATCGGCCAGTGCAGCCGCGCTGCCCAAAGCCACCGGTCATCAGGCCATCGTGTCTGGCAGTTGCTCTATTGCGACGCAAGGGCAAGTGGCGCACTACCAAAGTTTGGGCTTGCCTAACTGGCAGTTCAAGCCCTTAAGCTGGTCTTCCCACGATGTGCCTGCACAGATCAAATCCCAAGTGGCGCAAGCTTTGGCTTGGGCTCAGCCCTTGCTTGGCAAAGGACCTGTTCTCATTTATGCCACCACCGATGCCGACACATTGCAACAAGTGCAGGCCAAGTTTGGGCGCGAGCAAGCGGGTGAATGGATGGAGTCTGCCTTGGCGCAAGTCAGCGTGGGCTTGTTGCAATTGGGAGTGAAGCAATGGGTCATTGCGGGCGGAGAAACTTCGGGGGCTTGCGTTCAAGCTTTGAATATTTCGCAAATGCAAATTGGCCCACAAATTGATCCGGGTGTGCCTTGGTGTTATGCGCCACAACATGCGGCAGGGCACCTCACTTTAAAGTCCGGCAATTTTGGAACGCCCGATTTTTTTACCAAGGCCTTGAAGCTTTTGTCGGAGACATGCGCATGAGCAACAGACAAAATCAGACGCTGCATCTCACAGAAGCGCAGGCCCGCGAAGAAATTTGCCGCGTGGGTCAAAGCTTGTTTGACAGAGGCTATGTGCACGCCACTGCAGGAAATATCAGTGTGCGACTAGAAGACGGCCTCTTGATCACACCCACAGACGCATGTCTGGGCTTTTTAGAACCTGCCGATTTGGCTTTGCTAGATGCGCAAGGCCAGCAGTTGAGTGGCAAACGCGCCAGCAAAACGATGGCGCTACACCGTAAAATTTACGAGGCCACCGACCATGCACTGGGCAGTTGGCCAGCTCAATGTGTGATTCACACCCACAGCACCCATTGTGTTTCTTTGAGTTTGAGCTCAAAGGGTCCCGAGCTTCTGCCGCCCATCACGCCCTACTTTGTCATGAAAGTGGGGCACGTGCCCTTGATCCCTTATTTCCGGCCTGGCGACCCCATGGCGGCAGATGCAGTGGCAGATGCCATTCTTCACTACGCCCAATTAGACACACCGATTCGCGCTGTGATGTTGTCCAAACTTGGGCCCAACGTTTGGCATCAAGATTTGAGCAGCGCTATGGCCGCTCTGGAAGAATTAGAAGAGACGGCTAAGCTTGTACAAATGGCAGGTTCTCAAGCACTTGAGAATTTATCGGATGCACACATCGAAGAGCTGCGTCAGAATTTTCATGCTGCGTGGTAGTGCATTGCCCCATCTCACATCGACCTTTTTAAATTGCACCCACTCTTTCTGTTTGAAAGCTGAACATGCCTCAATTCGCTGCCAATCTTTCCATGATGTACCCCGACATGGATTTCTTAGACCGCTTTGAAGCTGCGGCCAAAGATGGCTTCAAAGCCGTTGAGTATTTATTTCCTTACGCTTATGCCGCCGAAGAATTGGCCGCTCGTCTCAAAGGCAACGGCCTTCAGCAGGTTTTGTTCAATATGCCCCCCGGCGGCATTGATGATGCAAGCACCTTAAGCGCTTGGGAAAAGGGCGATCGCGGAACAGCTTGCTCTCCGGGCCGCGAGGCCGAATACAAAGCGGGCGTCAAGCGCGCCATGCGCTATGCAGAAATTTTGGGCTGTCCTCGCATTCACTCGATGGCGGGAGTGTTGCCTGCTGGTGTTTCACGCGATCAAGCCCAAGCCACCTTGGTAGCCAATTTAAAGTGGGCGTGCCAAGAAGTGCGCGCTCAAGGCCTCGATGTCTTGCTTGAGCCCATTAACTTGCGCGGTATTCCAGGGTTTTTTGTCAACCGCCAAGACCATGCTCACGAAATATTGGCACAAGTGAACGAGCCTAATTTGAAAGTGCAAATGGATTTGTTCCACTGCCAAATTGTGGAAGGCGATGTCACCACCAAATTGGAGCGCTACTTTCCCACAGGCAAAGTAGGTCACCTTCAAATTGCCGATGTGCCACTTCGTCACGAACCCGGCACGGGTGAATTGAATTGGCCTTATTTATTTGACTTGATCGATCGACTGTCTGCACAATGGGGCTGGCAAGGTTGGATCGGTTGTGAGTACGTTCCTGCAGACACCACCTCGGGTGGCACTTCTCGCGGCTTGTCTTGGTTGAAATCAAACTGAATTTTTGGAGAGCATCATGAACGCACCCATTCACAAAGAACTTCCTGCGCACCTTTTGAACGCTGAAACAGCTTTGCGAGATGTCACCCAATCGTGGGACAGCAGCATTTTGAAAGAGCTTACAAGCTACATTGAAATTCCCGCCAAGTCACCGTCCTTTGACAGCAACTGGGAAGCCAATGGTTACCTCGACACCGTACTGCGCCAAACGGCCGAGTGGATTGAAGCGCAAAAAGTAGCCGGTCTCACATTGGAAATTTTGCGCTTGCCGGGTCGCACACCTGTTTTGTTTTTTGACGTTCCCGCCACGCGTGCTGCGTCTGAAGGCTCTGGTCAAACGGTGTTGATGTATGGCCACTTAGACAAACAACCCGAGTTCAGCGGCTGGCGAAATGACTTAGGCCCCTGGACGCCCAAATACGAAAACGGCAAGCTCTATGGCCGCGGCGGTGCAGACGACGGTTATGCCGCTTATGCCAGCATCGCTGCTGTTCAGGCCTTGAAGAATCAAAATACACCACACCCCCGCATTGTGGGCTTGATTGAAACGTGTGAAGAGTCGGGCTCCTACGATCTGTTGCCCTACATCGATGCACTGCGCCCGCGCCTGGGCGATGTGGGCCTGGTCATTTGCTTAGACAGTGGCGCAGGCAACTACGATCAGCTGTGGCTTACCACCAGTTTGCGCGGCATGGCCAGTGGCACTTTGAAGGTTGAAATTTTGACGGAAGGCATTCACTCAGGTGATGCATCAGGCTTGGTACCCTCCAGCTTTCGCATCATGCGCCAGGTGCTAGACCGTTTAGAAGACAGCAAGTCGGGTCGACTTTTGCCTGACAGCTTTCACTGCGAAGTGCCTGCCGATCGATTGGCACAAGCCAAAGCCACCGCGGGCATTTTGGGTGAAGAGGTTTACAAACGTTTTCCTTGGGCGCACTACGATTGCGGCGGCTCCACCATGTTTGCATTGCCCACCACCACCGACCCTTTGCAGGCTTTGCTCAATCGCACATGGACACCCACACTGAGTGTCACCGGTGCCGAAGGTTTTCCCACATTAGAAAACGCAGGCAATGTGCTGCGGCCTTACACGGCGTTCAAACTGAGCTTGCGCTTGCCGCCTTTGGTCGATGCAGCATCCGCTGTTGCCAAAATGAAAGCAATGTTAGAAGACAACGCGCCTTACCAAGCGCGAGTGACTTTTGAATCCAACGGCGGCGCGACCGGTTGGAACGCACCGAGCAGCACACCGTGGTTTGAAAGTGCACTGCAACGTGCCAGTCAATCGCACTTTGGTGCATCGGTGGGCTACATCGGTCAGGGCGGCACCATTCCTCTCATGAGCATGTTGAGCCAAGGCTTTCCAAAAGCACAAATGATGGTGTGTGGTGTGTTGGGCCCGAAAAGCAATGCGCACGGCCCCAATGAATTTTTGCATGTGCCTTATGCCAAAAAACTCACCGCCTCGGTAGCTGAAGTCATGGCATCGCTGCCCTGATTTTTTTACGCAGCGGTCTGGTTTTTGCGAATCCAGACCAGCCACATCAAGGCCAGAGCCGTGAGTGCTACAGGCACCACTGAGCCATAGTTCAACCACGTCCAGCCTTGTGTGGTCACCAGTGCGCCAGAGGCAAAAGAGGTAACGGCCATGGTGGCAAAGACACAGAAGTTGATGGCCGCTTGACCACGGTCTTTCTCTTCAGGTCGCCAAGCTGTCATGGCCAGCGTGGTGCTGCCTGTGAAAACAAAGTTCCAACCGACACCCAGGACAAACAAAGCCAACACAAATTGATGCAGCTCCGTGCCAGAAAGCGCTATGCCAATGCAGACAAAGTTCAACAGCACGCCCACCGCCATGATTTGCAGGACGCCAAATTTCTTAATCAGGTGACCTGTGAAAAAACCAGGCGCAAACATGCCAATGACATGCCACTCCAAAACCAATGCGGCATCACTGAACGGATAGCCGCACACCTGCATGGCCAGGGGTGTTGCAGCCATCAACAAATTCATCACGCCATAACTGAGCGCGGCTGCAGCTGCAGCCACAATGAAAACCGGTTGTTTCATGATCTCGCTCAAGGGGCGACCTTCTGAGCTGCCTTTGACTTTCTCAACCACAGGCGGAAACTTCACAAAGTGCATCAGCACCATGCCCAGCACCGCTACGGCTGTGAGGGCCACATAGGCGCCCATAAAAGGCGTTTCAAACCAGCCTTTGCTTTGAGAGGCCAAATTGGGGCCCACGATGGCACCAATCAAGCCACCCGCCATGACCCATGAAACCGCCTTTTCTCGAAAGGAAGCTTCTGCCAATTCGGCGGCGGCAAATCGGTAAAGTTGGCCATTGGCGCTGTAATAACCGGCCACCACCGTTGCCAAAACCAACAGCTCAAAATTGTGAGTGTGCGCCGCATAGGCACACAGGATGGCCGACAACAAGCCCACCAACAAACCCAGCTGAAAAGAAACTCTGCGGCCCCACTTGGATTGGGACTTGGCCACCAGGCCTGTCGACAACGCGCCGCCCACCACATAACCCATGACCGGCAGCGTGGCCATCCATCCCTCGGGCGCAAGGCTTAGGCCGACAAGGCCATTGATTGCAATGAAGGTGACGTTGTTGGTGAGAAACAGTCCTTGGCACAAGGCCAACAAAAAAAGATTGGGGTTCATACACCGGAGTGTATCTAATCCCAACAACTCAGTGCAGACAAAACGGCGACAGGCGCTGTTTCAGCACGCAAAACCCGATGGCCTAAGCTCACAGGGACAAACCCTGCTGCAATGGCCTGCGCTTCCTCTGTGGGACTCAAACCCCCTTCTGGCCCGCTAAGCAAAATAACCTCGTCCCGCTTGGCCTCACCCTGGCCTTTGGCGGTTTTGAGCGCTTGTATCATGTCTTGAAGCGATCGAGTGCCGGGCGCCAACGACAAGACCCACCTTGCGGCTTGCGAGGGTGCGCCTGATAACTGCGCAATGGCCTGGGAAAGATTAACCGGCGTGGCCACTTGCAAAACTCGGTTACGACCACACTGCTCACTTGAGGCCACCGCAATGGCTTGCCAATGGGCTAATTTTTTATCTGCGCGTTCACCCTTGAGTTTCAAGACACTGCGCTCGGCCGTGATGGGCAACAGCGTGGCGGCGCCCAACTCAGTGGCTTTTTCAAGCAACCAGTCCATGCGCTCATTGGCCGTGATGCCAGACCATAAATGGACGCCCATGTTCAACTCACGCTCAATGTGGTTTTGCTCACCCACGCGCACCGACACATCACTGCGGCCCATGTGCGTGACCACGGCTTTGAACTCACCGCCTTGACCATTGAAAAGGGTGATTTGGTCGTTGGGCTGAAGCCTCAGAACTTGCACATGCCTTGCAGTGCCTGATGGCAGATTCAAGGCGTCACCTGGGATGAGCGCCGTTGGGCAATGAAAGCGTGGCAGGTTTGACATCAATGTTTGACTTTCAGCACTTACATACGGCCAAACGCAAAACCCGTCACACCGTCTTTGCCTTCTACTTCTTCGATCAAGCGTAGCAGGGGTCTGAGTTCAATGTACCGGGCGGCTGTTGAGCGAATGTAGGCGATAAAACGAGGTGCATCGGCCAAGTATTTTTCTTTGCCATCGCGCAAAGTCAGGCGCGCAAAAATGCCAGCCACTTTCAGATGGCGCTGCAAGCCCATCCACTCTACGGCGCGGTAGAAAACACCAAAATCTTGGTGCCAATCTTCAAAGTCGAGCAGACCTGCCTTGCGCGCTTTTTCCCAATAGCGAATGGTGACATCGAGCACAAAATCTTCTTCCCAAGTCAGAAATGCATCGCGCATCAAACTGGCCACGTCATAGGTGACAGGGCCATACACCGCATCTTGAAAATCCAACACGCCTAAAGCGACATCACTGCCCGTGGGCATCATCAAATTGCGCGGCATGAAATCACGATGGACAAACACCGAAGGGCTGGCCAGATTGCGCGCCACCAGCATTTTGAAGGTGCTGTCTAGCGTGTTCCTCATTTTGCCTTGAACATCAATTTGACGATGCTGCGCAAGGTACCAGTCTGGAAACAAGCTCAGCTCTCGGTTCAGCAAAGCCTCATCGTAGGGCGGCAAGACACCCGCTTTAGAAGACAGCTGCCACGCTATCAAGGCATCGACAGCCTGCATGTAAAGCGCATGATTGGCTTGCGGGTTTTTGACGTCAATGGCGGACATCATGGTCTGGTCGCCCAAATCTGTGAGCAGCATGAAGCCTTGTGCTTCGTGCCATGCCAAAACTTCGGGGGCTTTGAGTCCTGCAGACTGCATGAGTTTGGCAACTTTGACAAAGGGTTCACAATTTTCTTTGTCGGGCGGTGCGTCCATCACAATCAGGCTGGCGCCCGCCTGCGTGTCAACGCGCAAATAACGCCTGAAGCTGGCATCGGCAGATGCAATTCTTAAACTGGATAGCACAAGGCCATGGGTTTGCGCCAAAGCTTCTAGCCATGAAATGCACGCCAATTGGCGCTGCGGTTCGGCCCAAGTCACATTCGACGTCGAAATTTGATCAGAATTCAAGTTCTCATTCCAGTTGTATAAGTCAAGCCATGCCACCGGGCCGCGTTCTTGGGTCATGTTGGGCGGCACTCATGGATAATCCATTCTACAAACACCCGTCAACCTGGACGATAGCCCTTTGAAGACACGCCCCTCATTTCAGACGCTCAAGCACCTACAAGCCCTGCCTTTGGCTGGTATGTTACTTGGGCTCGCGCCGGTCTGGGGCCAAGTTGCGGGTCCCGCCAAAGGGCCTCCAGCGCTCAGTCTGCCTGCCGCCATCCCTGGCGTCATTCTTCGAAGCAGCACTCACCTAGAAGAAAAGATTTCTGAAGTCGAGCGCAAGCAATCGCCCTTGTTTATTTCGGGCAAGCGCATTGATGCCCGGCCCGACCTGGACATGGTCATCGAAGGCGATGCTTTGCTGCGCAAACAAGGCTTGACTGTGAAGGCCCAGCGCATTGAATACGATCAGTCTCAAGACACCTTGAAAGCCACCGGCGGTGTCAAAATCAATCGAGATGGGAATACATTTCAAGGCAGCTCCTTGATCTTGCAGGCGGACGCCTTTCAAGGCAAATTTTCGCAAGCTGACTACACCTTGCTCAAAGGTGGCGGCCATGGCAAGGCTTCTGAAATTGAGTTCATCGATCAGCAGCGCGCCATCATTCGCAATGCGACCTACACCACCTGCGCACGCTTGCCAGGCCCTAGCTGGCTGCCTGAATGGGTGCTCAAAGCGGCCAGCCTTCAAGTGAATGAAGAAAACGACACCATTCAAGCCAAGGACTTGCAACTTCGCTTCAAAGATGTGCCGATCTTGGCTGCGCCCTCACTCACTTTTCCGCTCAATAGCACCAGACAGTCGGGCTTGCTGTCGCCACTGGTTGGTATCGATACCGTCAGCGGTGTTGAGATTTCTTCGCCTTATTATTGGAACATTGCGCCCAATCGCGATGCCACACTGACAACGACTTTCATGAGCAAGCGCGGCGTCGCTTTTGATTCTGAATTTCGCTACCTAGAGCCTGACAGCCAAGGTCAGACACGTTTCAACCTGATGCCCAACGACACCCTGCGCCAGCAATCTCGCTGGGGTCTTTCGACTCAGCATACCGGCGGCATTGAAACCGGCAGCAGCACCTTAGGCCGCTTAGGTTTGAATTTGAATTTGAACCGCGTCAGCGACGACAACTACTGGCGGGATTTCCCACGGGCCGGCTTGTCGCTGTCACAACGTCTGCTGCCTGCCTCTGGTAGTCTGCATTGGGCGCAAGGTGATCTCTCCATGATGACCCAGGTTTTGAAATTTCAAACTTTACAAGACATCAGTTCACCCATCACGCCGCCTTACGATCGATCGCCTCAAATAGTGGCTCGCTACAACACATGGGATCTCAGCGGTTTTGATGTGGGCGTCACGGCCGACACCACCCGCTTTGAGGCAGACTACAGCCGAATACCCGGTGGCACAAGTTCTATTTTGCGCAATGGTCAGCGCAGCTTTGCAGCCGCCCAAATCAGCCGGCCGTGGCTCAAACCATGGGGCTTTGTGATTCCAAAAATACAGCTTCACGCCACACGCTACCAGTTGGACTCAGCGCTTGCTAACGGTCAATTGGAAGCCAACCGCTTGCTGCCGACTTTCAGCTTGGACACGGGCCTTGTCTATGAGCGAGACGCTTCAATTTTGGGTCGAGGCTTAAGACAAACTCTGGAGCCTCGGGCCTTTTTTGTCAGAACACCTTACAAAGATCAAAGTCAACTGCCCAGTTACGACAGTGGCGCAACAGACTTCAACCTCACCACGATCTACTCCGAAAATCCGTATGTGGGGCAAGACCGCCTAGCAGACAACAACTTGGTGACTTTGGGCGTGAACAGCCGGTTATTTGACAGCAACACGGGCGCAGAGCTGGCGCGCTTTGGATTTGCACAGCGCTATCGATTCTCTGATCAATTGGTCAGGTTGCCAGGCGAATTGCCTGTGTCCTCTGGCTACAGCGATATTTTGCTGGGTGCGGGTGTCCGCTGGGACAACCGCTGGACCTTCGACTCAAGCTTGCAATTTGATGCACAAACCCACCGCACATCTCGGACCACGCTAAGTACCCGGTTCAATCCGACACCGTACCGTGTTTTGAATACCGCCTACCGCTTGGCGCGCGATCAAAGCGAGCAAATTGACGTGGGCTGGCAATGGCCTTTGCGTGACTTTTCCTTTGCCAAGCATGACGAGGCCACGGGCAACCAACAGGTCATGGGTCCTGGCCAAGGCTTAGGCGCCGATCGCTGGTACAGCGTTGGACGCATGAACTTCAGCTTGAAGGATCGCAAAATGGTCGACACCTTGCTAGGGTTTGAATACGACTCAGGTTGCTGGCTAGGTCGCGTGGTTTATGAGCGCCTTCAAAGCACGACAAGCACCTCACGCAGTCGAATTCTTTTTCAGCTTGAATTTGTGGGATTGGCCCGTGTTGGCTCTAGTCCTTTGAAAACATTGCGCGACAATATCCCTCGTTACCAATACCTCCGCGAAGATTTAGCGCCCACCACCAGATTCACGACATATGACTAAATTTTTTCCATTGACCATCGGCATGATCGCAAGCTTTGCAGGGGCGCTCATTGGACCGGGCCTGGCGCAGGCCCAGAGCAATTTGAAATCACGTCCCGTTGACTACATTGTTGCCGTTGTGAATTCAGAGCCCATCACCAACAACGAGGTTAAAAATCTAAAGCTGCGTTTAGAAAAGCAATTGCAGCCCGGTGTCGCCGTACCCAGCGCACAAGTTTTGACGCAGCAGGCCCTTGATCAATTGATCAATGAGAAAACCCAATTGCAACAAGCTCGCGACAATGGTATTCGCATTGATGACACAGAGATCGATCAAACAGAGCTCAACATTGCACGTCAAAATCAAGTCTCCAAAGAAGAGCTGTACAAACGACTTGTTTCGGAGGGCTTAAGCGTCTCTGCATTTCGCGAGCAATTGCGAAACCAATTGATGATCAGCCGTTTGCGTGAACGGGACGTTGACAACAGAGCCCGTATTTCCGACACCGATATCGCGCAGTACCTTCAAAGTCAGCAAGCAGGCAAGCCTATGGCCAGCAGTCCAGTGGATATCAACCTGGCCATGATTTTGATTGCCGTGCCAGAGAATAGTTCTGAACAAGAGGCCGCTGAATTAAAAATCAAAGCACAACAAATTGTGCAACGCGCCAAAAGTGGCGAGAACTTTGCGGCATTGGCAAAAGCCTTCTCCCAAGCCCCTGACAAAGGCGCCAATGGTGGCGAAATGGGTTTACGCACCGCCGACCGCTACCCCACTCTGTTTATTGACAGTACGCAAAATCTCAACAAAGGCGAGGTCTCAGACCCCGTTCGCTCTGGCGCTGGTTTTCATATCTTGAAGGTGCTGGACAAAAAGCAAAGTGAGATGAGCAGCACTTTGATTTTACAAACGCGTGCTCGCCACATTTTGCTGCGTACTGGGAGCGAATTGTCCGAAGCCGCCGCGCGCAATCGCTTGGTCACTTACAAGCAACGGGTGCAAACTGGAACAGATTTTGCCGATTTGGCTCGGCAGTTCTCGCAAGACGGCAGCGCTTCAGCAGGCGGTGATTTAGGCTGGGCAAGCCCTGGTCAGTTTGTCCCAGAGTTTGAAGAGGTCATGGCGCGCCTGCAACCTGGACAAATTTCCGATCCCTTGATTTCTCGGTTTGGCGCGCACCTCATTCAGGTCATGGAGCGTCGCGAGGTGCCATTGTCGGTTCGTGAACAACGTGAAATGATTCGCACACAACTGCGCGAAAAGAAAATTGAAGAACTTTATTCAGCATGGGTTGAGGAATTACGCGGTCGCGCTTATGTTGAATTGCGCGACCCTCCCCAATGAAGCACATTCCACGCAAACGTTTCGGCCAACACTTTTTATCTGACGGCGGCATCATTGATGCCATCGTGAATGCCATACACCCACAAGCTGGGCAAGCCATGGTTGAAATTGGCCCTGGCTTGGCGGCCCTCACGCAACCCTTGGTTGAGCGCTTGGGGCATCTGACTGTCATTGAGTTAGACCGTGACTTGGCCATGCGCCTTCGACTTCACAAACAACTCACCGTGGTGGAGTCGGATGTCTTGCGCGTTGACTTCACGGCACTGGCGGCCGGTCACAAACTGAGGGTCGTGGGCAACTTGCCTTACAACATTTCTACGCCTATTTTGTTTCACTTGCTAGCGCATGTCAGCGCCATCGAAGATCAACACTTTATGCTGCAAAAGGAAGTGGTTGACCGCATGGTAGCCTCTCCTGCAACGTCAGACTATGGCCGTTTGTCTGTCATGTTGCAGTGGCGTTATGAAATGGAAAATGTGCTCTTTGTGCCACCTGAAAGCTTTGATCCACCGCCGCGCGTTGACAGCGCAGTTGTGCGCATGGTGCCGCGCAGTGCGCCAGCCAACATCGATGTGAAGCTTTTGGAAAAGATGGTTCAAGTGGCTTTCAGCCAACGGCGCAAACTGCTAAGGCACACCCTAGGTGCTTGGTTAACAGAGCGAAATTTTGCGGGCCCTTTTGATGTGCAACGCCGTGCTGAAGAAGTTCCAGTTGAGGAATATCTTCAGCTGGCCATGGCCTTGAATCACTGATTAGGCAGCTGCGAGCCAATAGCCAGCATTGAAGGGACTGCTCATGCGAAGCGCCAATGGTGAAACATCGACCAACTTATCGGTCGGCATTTTTTCGCCTTCTTCAACCAGCATTTCAACACCATCAGCATCCAACTCGGGAGCAGCATCCGCCAGTTTCTCGGCACCTGCAGTAGCAGCGCGTGCCACAGAGAAAGAATAGAAGCAACGGAAAGGCACTTTGCGGTCGCCCCAATAATCGGCCGTGTCGCGGAAAATATCGAGCAGCTGTTCGCGGGCTTCTTTGTCAAACTTTAAATTGGCAGGAATGTGCTCCAAGACCACGATAAAGCCAGGCTGTGGGCCAGACTTGTGCAGCGGGTCGGTCATGCTGTCATACAAGGCATCAAAGTTCTTGCCAAAGTGCGAAGGCAAGGTGAACTGTGCTGCGATCAAATCGAGCACATCTTGTTTGCTTTGTGCCTTCGACAAATTGGCATACAAAAAGTGTTGTCCCAAACCATCTGCCGCTTCTTGCAGGTCGCTGACGCGAAATGCACGAATCGACTGGACAATGTTTGCCCGCACACCCTTCAAAGGTGTTTCTTGGTCCTGTCGAATTGGCTTGTCCATCGCCGTTCTCACTCTCTAATTTTTAAAACCAGCCTTTTGGGCTTTTGATTGACATATACCGAGTACTCGCTTGCAAGCACTCATCTTTAGAATTACTTCAAACAGTGGCCAAACAGTCGCAAAGACCGCTTTCACGGCACGTTCACAATTTCCCTAAAACTGCTGTAGTGGTCTTGCGTGTAAAAACAATGTTTTGGCACGCGAGGTTCTTCCCCTCCACACACAATTCGACGGGCGCCACGGCTCTTTTCACCTGGAGTTTTGACGGTGTATTCGCGGTAAAAACCACGCTTTGCTTGAGGCAAGAGCCGCTCTCGATTGCCAAAAACAACACCATCTTTTTCGTACCGAAACGGCCCACCCTGACGGATGAGTAGATAGGTCTCTTGGCCTTCTTTGGGCAAGTCCTGTAAAGCAATGGGGGCAACAACAACTGATTCGGCAACCGATTTGGCTTGCACCAAAATTGTGCAAGGCGCAAACAAGAGGCCCAAACAGACGGCTAGCGCAGAAAAATTAAGCGTTTTAGAGCGCATTTCATTCCTGTGACACGGTGCCGCACACCCACTTTAAACCTTCAAAACTCTCGGGTAAACCCGAAAATTCGAAGCCGCAATTTTGCCGCAATGCGCTAAAAAATGCAAGTACTTTCCCCAATAAAGGGAAATTACCAGAAGGGGCTATCGAACGGCGTTAGCGTCCGCTACCGTCAGGGCTGTCATATTCACGATGCGGCGCACCGTGGCGCTAGGCGTCAAGATGTGGACCGGTTTGGCTGCGCCCAGAAGAACGGGGCCAATGGCAATATTGCCGCCAGCAGCTGTTTTCAAGAGGTTGTAGGAAATATTGGCCGCATCAATATTGGGGCAGACCAAGAGGTTGGCATCGCCCTGCAAAGTGCTATTGGGCATTAGCAGGGCGCGTGCGTCACCATCCAAGGCAATGTCACCATGCATTTCGCCGTCCACTTCCAACCATGGTGCGTTTTTCTGCAGCAAGGCCAAGGTGTCGCGCATTTTCACAGCGCTCGGCTCATTGGAGGTACCAAAGTTTGAGTGCGACAACAAAGCAACCTTCGGACGAATACCAAATCGCTTCATTTCGTGGGCGGCCATGACCGTGATTTCTGCCAACTGCTCTGCCGTCGGGTCGTAATTGACATGCGTATCGACCAAAAAAACTTGTCGAGTGGGTAGCAACAATCCGTTCATGCAAGCAAAGGTATTGACGCCAGGGCGCTTGCCGATCACTTGTTCCACGTAGGGCAGGTGGGTGGCATTGGTGCCCCAAGTGCCACAAATGAGGCCATCGACATCACCCTTGTGCAACAACATCGTTCCAATCAAGGACAAACGTCGACGCATTTCTATCTTGGCCATTTGAACCGTAATGCCCTTGCGCTCTTGCATGCGATGGTAGGTTTGCCAAAAGTCACGGTAGCGGTGGTCCTCCTCTACATTGACAACCTCGTAATCGAGGCCCTCTTTCAATCGCAAACCAAATTTTTCAACTCTTTCAGCAATGACCGCTGGGCGGCCAATCAGGGTGGGGCGAGCCAAGCCTTCGTCGCTCACAATTTGCGCGGCACGCAAAACGCGCTCTTCTTCGCCCTCGCTGTAGGCCACGCGTTTTTTCAAGCCTCGCTTGGCCGCCGTGAAGATAGGCTTCATGGTGGTGCCGGACGCATACACAAAATTTTGAAGACGCTCGCGATAGGCTTCCATGTCAGCGATCGGCCTCAGCGCCACGCCGCTGTCAGCCGCCGCTTGCGCAACCGCCGGTGCAATTTTGATCATCAAACGCGGATCGAATGGCTTGGGAATTAAATACTCAGGGCCAAAAACCAAGGGCTCGCCGGAATAAGCGGCGGCCACTACTTCACTTTGTTCTGCCTGCGCCAATTCGGCAATGGCATACACCGCGGCAATTTCCATCTCTTGCGTGATGGTGGTGGCACCACTGTCCAAGGCACCTCGAAAAATGTAGGGGAAGCACAAAACGTTGTTGACTTGGTTGGGGTAGTCGGTTCGCCCCGTGGCCATGATGGCGTCATCGCGAACCGCTTTGACCTCTTCAGGCAAGATTTCGGGGTTGGGGTTGGCCAAAGCAAAAATCAAAGGCTTGGCCGCCATTTTTTTCACCATGTCTTGTTTCAACACACCGCCAGCGGACAAGCCCAAGAACACATCGGCGCCCTCAATGGCCTCGGCCAATGTGCGTTGCGATGTTTTTTGCGAAAACTGAATTTTGTCTTCGTCCATCAACTCGGTGCGGCCTTCGTAAACCAAGCCTGCTAAGTCGGTGACCCAAATATTTTCTCGTGGGATGCCCAGTTTGACCAACAAGCCTAGGCAGGCCAAAGCTGCCGCGCCCGCGCCTGACGTGACCAATTTCACTTTGCTGACATCTTTGCCCACCACCTTCAAGCCGTTCAAAATGGCGGCGCCTACGGTGATGGCCGTGCCGTGCTGATCATCGTGAAAGACTGGAATTTTCATGCGTTCGCGCAATTTGCGCTCTACATAAAAACAATCTGGCGCCTTGATGTCTTCTAAGTTGATGCCGCCAAATGTGGGCTCTAGCGCGGCAATGATCTCGACCAGCTTCTCCGGGTCTTTTTCATTGATTTCGATGTCAAACACATCAATGCCAGAGAATTTTTTGAAAAGAACCGCCTTGCCCTCCATGACGGGTTTACCGGCCAAGGGGCCAATGTCACCCAAACCCAGTACGGCGGTTCCGTTGGTGATCACCCCAACCAAATTGCCACGACTGGTGTATTTGAATGCTGCGTTGGGGTCTTTGACAATTTCTTCGCAAGGCGCTGCCACACCTGGCGAGTAGGCCAAAGCCAAGTCGTGCTGATTGACCAATTGCTTGGTGGCCGCAATGGAGATTTTGCCGGGGGTGGGGAATTCGTGATATTCGAGGGCGGCGCGGCGCAACTGAGCGCGGCGCTCTTCGGCATTGTCTTGGGTCATTTTCGGTCTCCTTTTAGGCAATAAACGCCGGCTTCACTGATTGAAGGGAATGGCGGTCTGCTACATCTGATTCTAGACCCCCCAAGTCAAGGGTCAGTTTGTGGAAAACTGCATGCAAAGTCTGCAGTGTTTTAACTTTGGCGCACAACTGAGGTGCGCTAAGGTGAGCGATCAATCGCGCATGATTGCTTCAATTTCGTCGGCTTTCACAGGCACGCCGCGCGTGATCAACTCGCAACCATTTGCGGTCACGACCGCATCGTCTTCAATTCGAATACCAATGTTGTGGAAACGCTCGGGCACCCCTGGGGCGGGTCTGACATAAATGCCCGGCTCAATGGTCAAGACCATGCCAGGTCGCAAAATGCGGCTTGGGCGGTCCTTGATGAGTTCTCCGCTTAAGGGGTCTTTGCGCTCACTGAAGGTGCCCACTTCTGATGGTTCGACATAACTGCCGCAGTCATGCACATCCATGCCAAGCCAATGGCCGGTTCGGTGCATGTAAAACTGGAAATAGCTTCGATTGGCAATCACATCTTGCACATTGCCCACTTTGTTGGCATCTAAAAGACCGACATCGAGCATGCCTTGCGCCAACACCTTGACCGTTGCTTCGTGCGGATCTACAAAACGTGCGCCTTCATGCGTGGCTGCAATCGCAGCCTCTTGCGATGCCAGGACCAAGTCATAAAGTTCGCGTTGTGCCGAGCTGAATTTGCCGTTAGCGGGAAACGTGCGTGTGATGTCGCTGGCATAGCCATCAAGTTCACAGCCGGCATCGATCAAAACCAAATCGCCACTCAAAATAGGCGCAGCATCAGCGCGGTAGTGCAGCACACATGCATTGGCACCGCCGGCCACAATAGAGCCATAAGCCGGATATTGGGAGCCGTGTTGGCGAAATTCATGAAGCAGTTCGGCGTCCAAATGGTATTCACGGACGTCTTGCCCTGCTCTCAACATGCTTGCAGATCTTTTCATTGCACGAATGTGAGCGCCCGCACTGATTTGAGATGCGCGACGCATGATGTCCAGTTCATGTGCGTCTTTGACCAATCGCATTTCATCCAAAATGCCGCACACATCGCGTTGCTGCTCTGGGCACAATGCGCCGTAGCGCACGCGCGAGCGAACGGCATTGAGGCCTGTTTCAATGCGCGCAGACAAGTCTTTGTGCGTTGCAAAGGGGTACCAAACGACCGACTTGTTTTCAAGCAGGGCAGGCAATTTGGCATCAAGGGCCAACACCGACCAGGCGTTGTGAACGCCCAATTGAGAAGGCGCAGCTTCTGGCCCCACACGAACACCATCCCAAATTTCGCGCTCTAAATCTTTGGGTTGACAAAACAAAGTGGCCTGGCCATCTGAAGTTAAGACCAACCAAGCATTGGGTTCGGTAAAGCCGGTTAAGTAATAAAAATAACTGTCATGTCTGAACAAGAAGTCACTGTCGCGATTGCGTTGACGTTCTGGCGCTGTGGGAATAATGGCAATGCTGTTGGGGGCTTGCGCTGCCATTTTGGCGGCCAATTGAGCACGGCGCTTGGCGTACAAATTTGAATCAATGGTCATGTTGTTGGGGGGTTTCTGAATGTGTACAAAGAGTTTAAGGCGTTGCTGGTGATTGGTTCAAGTCCCTTAAACGCTCAGGGGTACCCACGTCCGTCCAAGCGCCTGTGTAAAGGCTGGCGCTCACCATACCGCGGTCCATGGCGGCGCGCAACAAGGGGGCCAAAGGTGCAGACTTGCCTTGCGGATTGCCTTCGGGCAAGCCCGTCAAAGCCGTGGCGAAGAACTCTTTTTTGTACAAAGCCAATGTGCTGAAGGTAAACAACGTGGCCGATTTGGGTAAGTTCAACGCCAAGCCCTCAGAGGACAAGCCAAAATCTCCCTTTGGATTGTGGGCGGGATTGGGGACCAGCCATAAGTGGGCCAATTTGTCACTGCGCATAAACTCTTTTGCAATGGCGGGAGCGAAATCAAATTGGGGCGCGTAAATGTCGCCAGCCACCACCCAAAAAACAGGCGCCAAGAAGGGCAACGCCCGCACGATACCCCCAGCCGTTTCGAGGGCGTAGCCAAACTCTTTGCCCTCATGCGAATAGCGCAAACGCACCCTGCCGCCATTTGGCAAATTGGGATTCAAACCAAAGTGCGCCTCAATTTGGGGTCCTAGCCATGCGGTGTTGATCAATTGATCAAGGTGGCCAGCCTTAGCCAAAGCCTCCATGTGCCATTGCATCAATGGTTTTCCGTGCACCTCAAGCATGGGTTTGGGCGTGGTATCGGTTAATGGGCGCATGCGCTCACCGCGACCGGCAGCCAAAACCATGGCGCTGGCCAAGCCCTCAGGCGAGGCGCCCACCCAACGCTTGGGTGCATCGGTTTCTAAACTTGAATCCATGGTGTTCAAACGCATCCCGCTATGTTGCCATGCTGTGCGGCTTGCGCAAGCTCATGGGCAGTAAAATATCGGGCTTAGTTGTCGATTTCTTTGTCAATTTCACCCGACCTTTTATTTGGAGCCCCCATGGCAATCACCCAACCCGCAGCTCAACAAATGGCCAATGCAATTCGCGCCCTGGCCATGGACGCTGTTCAACAAGCCAATTCGGGTCACCCAGGCGCGCCGATGGGCATGGCCGATATGGCCGTGGCTTTGTGGGGCGAGCATTTGCAACACAACCCCAAAAACCCACATTGGGCCAACCGCGATCGCTTTGTTTTGTCCAATGGTCATGGCTCGATGATCATCTATGCATTGTTGCACCTCACAGGCTATCCATTGCCCATGACTGAGTTGAAAAACTTCCGCCAGTTGCACAGCAAAACCGCCGGTCACCCCGAAGTGGGCATCACCCCCGGTGTAGAAACCACCACAGGTCCTTTGGGACAAGGCATCACCAATGCGGTGGGCATGGCCTTGGCTGAAAAATTATTGGCCGCAGAATTCAATCAAGTTGGACACAGCATCGTTGATCACCATACTTACGTGTTCATGGGCGATGGTTGCTTGATGGAAGGCATCAGCCACGAAGCATGCGCATTGGCTGGCGCTTGGAAGCTCAACAAACTGATCGCGATGTACGACGATAACGGCATTTCAATTGACGGCCAAGTGGCCCCATGGTTCATTGACAACACGCCGCAACGTTTTGCCGCTTACGGTTGGAACGTGATCGATGCTGTTGATGGCCACAATGCTGCGGCTGTGTCCAAAGCCATTGCAGATGCCAAGAACAGCTCAGACAAACCCACACTCATTGTTTGCAAAACGGCTATCGGCAAAGGCAGCCCCAACCGCGCCAACACATCCAAAGCACACGGCGAACCTTTGGGCGCCGAAGAAATCAAACTCACGCGCGAAGCATTGGGTTGGGCGCACGAGCCCTTCGTAATTCCGAAAGATGTTTACGCCAGCTGGGATGCCAAGCAAAGTGGTGCTGCACGCGAAGCCGATTGGAACAAAGCGTTTGCCGCCTACAAAGCAGCTCACCCCACCTTGGCCAATGAATTTGTGCGCCGTATGAAAGGCGAGTTGCCCAAGAACTTTGCACAAACTGCGGTAGACGCCGTCATTGCTGCGCATACCAAAGCCGAAACAGTGGCCAGCCGCAAAGCCAGCCAATTGGCATTAGAAGCATTCACCGCCGCCTTGCCTGAAATGCTGGGCGGCTCTGCTGACCTCACAGGGTCTAACCTGACCAACACGTCTTCCACGCCCGCATTGCGCATCAACTTGGCAGGCGATGTGGTGAAGAACGACAAAGGCCAAATAGGCCGCCACATCAACTATGGTGTGCGCGAATTTGGCATGGCGGCCATCATGAATGGTGTCACTTTACACGGCGGCTTCATCCCTTACGGCGGCACCTTTCTCACCTTCAGCGATTACTCGCGCAATGCCATCCGCATGGCAGCGCTCATGAAGCAACGCGTGATCCATGTTTTCACGCACGACTCTATTGGTTTGGGTGAAGACGGCCCGACACACCAGTCCGTTGAGCACGCGGCCAGCTTGCGTTTGATTCCCGGCCTTGATGTGTGGCGTCCTGCCGATACTGCAGAAACTACTGTGGCATGGGCCGTGGCTTTGGAAAACAAAGACCGCCCCACAGCCCTGCTGTTGTCTCGACAAAACCTGCCTTACTCTCCCAAGTCAGATTTGGGCGAGATTAGCCGCGGTGCTTATGTATTGGCTGAGCCTTCACGCGTGGGCATTAAGAAGACGAAAGCCGTGATCATTGCCACAGGCTCTGAAGTGCAATTGGCTTTGAAGGCACAAGAGTTGTTGGCCGCGAAGAAAATTGGCGTGCGTGTGGTGTCCATGCCCAGCACCACCACCTTCGATCGTCAAACCAGCAGTTACAAATCTGAAGTCTTGCCAGCCGGCTTGCCACGTGTGGCGGTTGAGATGGGCAGTACCGATGGTTGGTGGAAATATGGTGTTGCTGCCGTGGTGGGCATCGACACATACGGCGAGTCTGCACCTGCACCTGTGCTCTTCAAACACTTTGGCTTCACGGCAGAAAACGTGGCCGAGACCGTGCAAGCGGCTTTGCAGAAGAAATAAATCTTCACTTCGCGCTGCACTTGAAAAAATTCAAAATTAACATTAAAGGAAATAGATCATGGCGATCAAAATAGGTATCAACGGTTTCGGCCGCATCGGCCGCATGGTGTTTCGCGCCGCTGTTCAAAATTTTTCTGACATTGAAGTGGTGGGCATCAACGACTTGCTCGAGCCCGACTACCTGGCCTACATGCTCAAGTACGACAGTGTGCACGGCCGCTTCAAAGGCGAGGTGTCTGTAGAAGGCAATCATCTGATCGTGAATGGCCGCAAAATCCGTTTGACCCAAGAGCGCGATCCTTCAGCCCTCAAGTGGAACGAAGTGGGCGCCGATATCGTGATCGAAGCTACTGGCTTGTTCTTGGACAAAGCTTCTGCCGAGAAACACTTGGCTGCTGGCGCTAAAAAAGTGCTCATGTCTGCACCCTCTAAAGACGACACACCCATGTTCGTGTTTGGCGTGAACCACGCCACGTATGCCGGTCAAGCCATTGTGTCCAACGCCTCTTGCACCACCAACTGCTTGGCACCCGTGGCCAAAGTGTTGAATGACAAGTGGGGCATCAAGCGCGGTTTGATGACCACCGTTCACGCTGCCACCGCCACGCAAAAAACAGTGGACAGTCCTAGCAACAAAGACTGGCGCGGCGGCCGCGGTATTTTGGAAAACATCATTCCTTCCAGCACAGGTGCTGCCAAGGCTGTGGGCGTGGTCATTCCTGCCTTGAACAAAAAACTCACGGGCATGTCTTTCCGCGTGCCCACATCCGATGTGTCCGTGGTTGACCTCACGGTTGAGTTGAACTCTGAGGCCACCTACGCAGAAATTTGCGCAGAGATGAAAGCCCAATCACAAGGCGCCTTGAAAGGCGTTTTGGGTTACACCGAAGACAAAGTGGTAGCCTCCGATTTCCGCGGCGAGCCTTGCACCAGTGTGTTTGATGCCGACGCAGGTCTGGCACTCGACAGCACCTTCGTGAAAATTGTCAGCTGGTATGACAACGAGTGGGGCTACTCCAACAAGTGCTTGGAAATGGTTCGCGTGATTTCTAAGTAATTTGCTTGGCCCCAAATTCACGCTTCAAGGCGTGAATGCAAAAAGCCCACCCATTTCTGGCTGGGCTTTTTTTCGACTGATAAAAAATTGCGCCGTTGTCACTCGATGCAAAGACTCAACTCAGGTGCTTGCCAATTAACCCCGCCAATTCAAACATCGTGATTTGGTCTTTGCCAAACACAGGTTTGAGTTTGGCATCGGCATTGATGGCGCGTTTGTTGGTAGGGTCTTGCAAGCCTTGCGCCTTGATGTAGTCCCATAACTTCTTCACCACTTCTGTGCGCGCCACTTTGTCGGTACCAATCACTGCGGCCAAATCGGCGCTGGGCGTAAGGTTGCCGACTGCCGCTTTGCGTGGTGTTTTGGCTGCAGCCGTTTTCTTGGCGGCTGCTTTTTTGGCAGGAGCTTTGGTGGTTTTAGCTGCGGCCTTACTCGCCGTTTTTCCAGCCGCTGTTTTAGCGCCAGCTGCATATTTCGCTGGTGTTTTGCGCGGCGGAAACTTGCTCTTGCGGGGCTCAAACTCAAACACCACTTTGTCTTCTTCGGCATTCCACGACAAGAAAGCCTTGAAGGCGCGGCGCGTTCGATTGCTCACAAACTTTTCTAGCAAATCGGTTTTGCCGTCGCTCAGCAATTTGGCAATTTGCTCGCGCTCCACTACTTGCTGCAACACAATTTTGCCGCTTTTGAAATTACACGTGGGTGTGGGTTGACCTTCTGTGGGTACGGCTTTTTCGCAAATGTAATTGCTGCCATGCTCATGCACAGCACCGCTGCATTTGGGACATGCGCCCAAAGATTCGCTGCCTGTGAAGTCGACAATTTCGCCGGTCTCTTCGCTGTTTTTGTCGTTGCCAAAGTCAAACTCGAGCTTCCAGTTTTTCTCTTCTTCGTTGTACTTCAGTGCAATTTCAGAGGTGAATGGCCAGCCCGCCTTGGAGCGGAAGCCTTCTAAAGGTCCAATCTTTTTGTCGCGCAAGAATTGCTCAACTTCAGCTTGTTCAAAAGTTCGGCCTGCAGGTGTTTTGCCAAATGAGAAACCACAACCGGCAGCAGCCGTGTCATCTGACGCAGCATCTTTACCAACACAGGCATACCGACGATAGTTTTCTCTCACGATACCGCCGCAAGTGGGGCAGGGTGTGCTCAAGGTGGCGTAGTCACCGGGTATGGTGTCGCGGTCGTACTCTTTGGCCTTTTTGACGATGTGCTCGGTCATGTTGGCAATCTGCTGCATGAAGTCTTCTCGGCTGAGTTTGCCTTGCTCCATTTGCGACAGCTTGTATTCCCACTCCCCCGTGAGCTCTGGCTTGGACAACTCTTCCACGCCCAGGCCACGCAACAAGGTCATCAACTGGAACGCTTTGGCGGTTGGAATCATTTCGCGACCATCGCGCAAAATGTATTTTTCATTGATCAATCCCTCAATGATGGCCGCACGTGTAGCAGGTGTACCCAAACCTTTTTCTTGCATGGCTTCGCGCAACTCGTCGTCGTCAACCATCTTGCCTGCACCTTCCATGGCGCCCAGCAAGGTGGCTTCTGAATAGCGGGCCGGCGGACGTGTTTTGAGGGGCTTGCTTTCAACGGAGCCCACACCCACTTGCTCACCTGGCGCCACGGCCACCAAATTTTGTCCTTTGTCACCTTCTTTGGCATCGTCCACCTCATCGGCCGCTTCTTTGCCGTAAATGGCCAACCAACCGGGC
Organism: Limnohabitans sp.; assembly: GCA_044233865.1. Taxonomy (GTDB): domain Bacteria; phylum Pseudomonadota; class Gammaproteobacteria; order Burkholderiales; family Burkholderiaceae_C; genus Limnohabitans_A. The sequence goes on along the minus strand of JBIIJK010000001.1, from coordinate 58,534 downwards.
TTGACCAAGACCTTGCCTTCGGTTTTGAAACTGTGTCCTGCCGCCGTGCTGATGCGCGTGGTCACCATGTACTCGGCGCTTGGGAAAAACACCGCCATGAAGCGGCGCACCACCAGGTCATACAACTTTTGCTCCGCATCAGACAAGCCAGAAGGGGCCTGCAAGGTAGGAATGATCGCAAAGTGATCGCTGACCTTGGCATTGTCAAAAATACGCTTAGAGGGCTTGATATAGCCGTTGTTGAGCGCCGTGAGGGCATGCGGTGCCAAATGCTTCATGCCGCTGTCGGCCAACATGTTGAAGGTGTCCTTGGCCACCGGCAAATAATCTTCGGGCAATGCACGCGAATCGGTACGCGGGTAGGTAAGGGCCTTGTGGCGCTCGTACAAAGACTGCGCCAGCGACAAGGTGGTTTTGGCAGAGAAGCCGAATTTACCGTTGGCTTCGCGCTGCAAAGAGGTCAAGTCAAACAACTGGGGGCTGGCCTGAGAGGTGGGCTTGGCCTCTTCTGTGACGCTGGCTTTGGCGCCTTTAACGGCCTGCAAAATGGCTTGCGCCTCTGCTGCAGTCCACACACGATCTGCCTTTTTTTCTACGTCCTCGGCATCTTTTTTCCATGCGGTGTTGAACCACTTACCTGGGTAGGTGCCCGCGGCAGCATCGAACTGCGCATGAACCTCCCAATAATCGCGGCTGATGAACTGTCGAATTTGCTCTTCGCGCACCACGACCACTGCCAAGGTTGGCGTTTGTACGCGGCCGACCGTGGTTAAAAAGAAGCCGCCATCGCGCGAATTGAATGCGGTCATTGCACGGGTGCCATTGATGCCCACCAGCCAATCAGCTTCAGAACGGCTGCGCGCCGCATCGGCCAAGCCTTGCATTTGTTGGTTAGAGCGCAACTTGTCAAAACCGTCGCGAATGGCTTGCGGCGTCATGCTCTGAAGCCACAGGCGTTGCACAGGCTTGCCCAACGGAATGGTCTGCCCCGCCTTTTGCGTGCCTGCATATTGCTCAATCAACCGAAAGATGAGCTCGCCCTCACGCCCCGCATCGCAGGCGTTGATCAAGGCGTTCACGTCTTTGCGCTTGGCTTGCTTCACCACCGCGTTCAGGCGCGTTTTGGTTTTGTCGACCGGCTTTAAGTCGAAGTAGGGCGGAATGACGGGCAAATGGGCAAAGCTCCACTTGCCGCGTTTCACGTCAAATTTCTCAGGGGCCTGAATTTCCACCAAGTGGCCCACCGCGCTGGTGACCACATAGGTTTCACTCTCAAAGTGATCCTCGTGTTTCTCAAATTTACCTGCGATCGGCGTTAAAGCGCGAACGATATCTTGAGCCACTGAAGGCTTCTCTGCAATTACCAATGTTTTCATCTCATACAATCCGGTCTCGCGTGCGCGCATGCGCACGTGTACACACACGGGCACGCGCACACGCGCGCCCACATGTTTTCACAATAACAAATTTTTCACGCCGTGGTCAAAAAAACTCATCTGTCGACAAAATCAAGTTTAAAGCCCGCGGCCAAGGTCAAGTCATTGACCCCTCCTGGGGCAGGCCGTCGGGTGCAGGTGCGTCGCTCTGGTGTGCACGGCAAAGGTGTATTTGCACTTATAGACATTGCAGAAGGCGAGACCTTGTACGAGTATGTGGGTGAGATCATCAGCTGGGATGAAGCGCAAGACCGCCACCCTCACGACCCCGCAGACCCCAACCACACCTTTTATTTCCATGTGAACGAAGACAGGGTCATTGACGCTTTGCATGGCGGCAACTCTTCGAGGTGGATCAATCACAGCTGCAACCCTAATTGCGAGGCCGATGAAGAAAATGACCGCATCTACATCAAGGCCCTGCGCAACATCAAGGCCGGGGAAGAGCTCAATTACGACTATGGCTTGATCATTGACGAGCCCTACACGCCTAAGCTGAAGGCGGAATACCCCTGCTGGTGTGGCAGTGTCAATTGCCGCAAAACTTTGCTGGCCCCCAAACGCAGACCCGCCACCCCCAAGATTCCCAGCCAAATCAAAAAGATTGAAAAGAAAATCAAGAAGCTCAAAAAAGAGCTGAAGATCGTGAAGAAAAAAGCGGCCTGATCGGTACAGAACTGAATTGAGGTGACATTGAACTCTGGGGCTCCCCATCAACGCTGGCCCGCGGAAGCCATCTGGCAGTCCGTGGTACCGCAATGGCCAGGATTCAGCATCGAGATCCTGCCAGAGATTGACTCCACCAACAGCGAACTGATGCGGCGTGCCCGACAAGGCTGCCTCGATCCTATTTTGTTGCTCGCAGAGCGCCAATCGGCAGGGCGCGGACGTCAAGGGCGCGCTTGGGTTGGCGAGCCTGGGCATGCACTTACTTTTTCCATCGGCTTGCCCTACCACCCCAGCAATTGGTCCGGTCTTTCGCTGGCTGTCGGGCTCAGCTTGGCTGAGTCGCTGGGTGAGGACATCCAACTCAAGTGGCCCAATGACTTGTGGTGCCATCAAAGAAAGCTCGGCGGCATCTTGATTGAGGCCGCCAGCCAAGGCGACCAAAGCTATGCCGTGATCGGCATCGGCTTGAACATCCAACGGCCCGCCAACAAAGACCTCCGAGCGCCTCCTGCGGCTCTCTCTGAGTTTTGGCAAGGCGTCAGCGCGCCCTTGGCTTTAGAACGCGTTGTGAAGCCCTTGCTAGACGCTTTGAGAAGCTTTGAAGCAAACGGCTTCAGCCCCTTACAAGAACGCTTCAATGCGCGCGACGCACTTTGCGGTTTGGACGTCGCAACCAGCGATGGGCTGGTCGGTTTGTGTGCTGGCGTGGACGATCAAGGCGCCATGCAAATTGACACGCCCAAAGGTCGAGTGAAAGTCAGTAGCGCAGAAGTGAGTGTTCGGCCAAAATGAAACACTTGAAATTGCGATGGTTGATTCTGGTCTTGATGCTGTCAAATGCGCTGTTGTATGGTTGGCGCGATGGCCTCTTTGAAGCCTGGGGTTTCGCGCCTGAAAGTGCGCGTGAACCCTCGCGCACTTTGCAACAGATCCAGCCCGACAACGTGATCATCACGAGGAAAATCTCATGAGCTTGAAACTTTATTTTGCGCCAGGCGCTTGTTCATTTGTGCCCCATTGCATGTTGCAACGGGCCGGCGCCGAATACGAGCCCATCATGGTCAAGTTGCACAAAGGTGAGCAACACGAAGCCGACTATCAGGCCATCAATCCTCGCGGTCAGGTTCCGGTGCTGGTTGACGATGGACAGGTGGTGACACAGATTTTGGCCATCGTTTTGCACCTCGATCAAAAGTTTCCTGCCGCGCAGTTTTTGCCAACATCGCCCATGGCTAGGGCCAAGGCCATTGAAACTTTGGCCTGGATGAACAACACCGTTCATCCCACGTTCACACACATCTTCATGCCGCAAAAGTTCAGCGATCAAGCAGACGTTCAAGCCAACTTGAAAGCGTTCAACACGCAAACTTACAAAGGCTTGCTGTCTGAATTGGAAAGTTTCGTGAGCGCCAAAGCACCATCTGCATGGTTATCGGGCGATCACCTCGGGCCCTTGGATGCCTATGCGCTGACGCTCACTCGATGGGGTTCTATCGCCGGCATCAACCCTAGCTCTTACGCTTTATTGTGGGCACACGTTCAAAGGGTTGCGGCTGACCAGGCTGTCTCTGTGGTGATCGAGCGTGAACGGCTTCAGTTGAACTTGTTCAAAGGCTAAAGTCTTTTTTGCTTTTAGTTCAAAGTTAGCGCGAAAAGCGAATGGTGAAACAAGCGCCAGGGGGCGTCTGTCCGGGGTGTGCCATTTCAACCGTCACAGTGGCGCCATGGCGCTTTGCAATTTCTCGCACAATGGGCAAGCCCAAGCCAGAGCCATCTACATTGGTTCCTAAGGCTCGATAAAAGGGTTCAAACACCCGCTCTCTTTCGGCCGCGCTGATGCCAGGACCGTTGTCTTCCACTTGTACGGCCAAGGCTTGACTGTAGGGGTCTAACAAAAGGCGCACTGTAATGACGCCTATTCGCTCGGGGGTGCTAGGGGTGTAATGAATGGCGTTGTCAACCAAATTTCGAATCATCTCTTTGAGCAGCGTCGGGTTGCCTTGCAAGGTCAAAAAGCGCCGTTTTTTAGCTGTGTCGACGCCGTCATAACCCAGGTCCAAACCCTTTTCCATGGCGTGTGGCAATGAGTCATTGAGCACCTCGCTGATCAAGGCCGCCATGTCACACGATTGCAAGTCTATGGACCCAGCGCCTTCTGCCCGAGCCAGTGACAACAGTTGATTGACGGTGTGCGTAGCTTGCACACTCGCGCGACCAATTTGTTGCAGCGACTGTTTTAACTCTTCTTCTCCAGCTTCTTTTCTTTGCGCCAAGTCAGCTTGCATGCGCAAACCGGCAAGGGGTGTTTTCAATTGGTGGGCCGCGTCGGCTAAAAATCTTTTTTGAGTGCCTATCGACTCTTTTAATCGACGTAATAAATCATTCACTGAGGACACCAGCGGGGCCACTTCCAATGGCACTGTTTTTTCATCCAAAGGACTCAGGTCATCGGATTTTCTGGCGCGTATGCGCTCTTCCAATTCCGACAGTGGCTTGATGCCGCGGACCAAAGCCAACCAAACCAGCAAGACAGCCAGGGGCAATATTGCAAACTGAGGCAGCATGACGCCTTTGATAATTTCAGTGGCCAAGACTGATCTTTTTTCTCGAGTTTCAGCCACTTGAACAAGGACAGAGCCTAATTCTGAGGTCGACTTTTCAGAAGTTAACTGAACCCATGTGTAGGCCACCCGAACCTCTAGGCTGCGCATTTCATCGTCGCGGATTTTGACATCGTAGCTGCCCAGTTTTTCCTCGTCTTGAGGTTGCGGCAAATCGCGATCGCCTCCAAGCAGCTCGCCTTTGGGTCCAATCACTTGGTAATACACCAAGTCGGCATCATCGGCACGCAGCAATTCGCTGGCAGGCTGGGGTAAGTTAAATTGAATGCGTTGTTGATCGGGGCTTAGCTTGACCAACTGCGCAAGCGCTTGGACGTTGTAGACCAAGGCGCGGTCAAACGGTTTGTTGGCAAGCCCCTGCGCCACCAACCAAGTGAGCGCCAAGCTCACTGGCCATAACAGCAGAAGTGGGGTGAGCATCCAATCCAAAATTTCGCCAAACAACGAGCGCTGTTCGCGGCGAAAAAAAGACACTTGCCAATTTTTACGGCTCATTCACCCACGGTGTTCAAGGCACCGTTATCCTGGTATTTTTTCAAGGCAATAACCCAGTCCCCGCACGGTTGCAATGCGAATAGGACCCTTTTCAATTTTTTTGCGCAGGCGATGGATGTACACCTCAATGGCATTGTTGCTCACCTCTTCACCCCACTCGCACAATCGCTCGACCAATTGGTCTTTGCTGACCAAACGTCCCGCGCGCTGCAGCAAGACTTCAAGCAAGCCCAATTCACGCGCCGAGAGCTCGACCATCTTGCCGTCAATTGTGGCCACACGGCCAGATTGGTCATAGATCAATGGCCCATGTTTGATTTGTGAACTGGCCCCACCCATACCGCGGCGTGTCAGTGCTCGCACCCGCGCTTCAAGTTCTTGCAAGCTAAAGGGCTTGGCCATGTAATCGTCTGCGCCGTAGTCCAAGCCTTTGACTCGCTCTTCCACGCTGTCGGCTGCGGTCAGAATCAAAACGGGTAGCGTAGAACCCCGTGAGCGCAACTTTTTCAAAACCTCTAAGCCGTGCATTTTGGGCAAGCCCAAATCCAAAATGAGCAAATCAAATTCGCTGTTGGTCATGAGGGCCGCATCGGCCTCTGAACCGCTGGCCACATGGTCCACTGCGGCGCCACTGCTGCGCAAGGTTCTCAACAAGCCATCGGCCAATACCTGATCGTCTTCTGCAATCAAAATACGCATCTTCGTCTCCTGCTTTTGCCATTGAACGGCTTTGCGAGGCCCTGTGAGGGTCTGGCACAAATTTTAGGCGACTCTGGGTCTTTGCAGTCGATTCTTTCTTCAGGTGCTAAGTTTGCTTTCATGCGCCTTGCCATTTGGCAAACGCCTCACATGCAATAGGCTTCTAATCCAAGCGCGACGACTGTTGCAACTTCGTTGCCCACTGAGGCCTTGAACTCTTCTTCCGCCTGTGCAACAGCCATTTGAAATGCGGCCAACCATGCCAAGCCTGCTGGCGTAAAAACGACCTGCCTGGCCCTGGCATCTCTTGAGTCACTTTCTCTTTTGACCAAGCCCCATGCTTCGCATTGGTTCACCAAATTGCCCATGGCTTGCTTGCTCATGCCGGCCGCTTGCGCCAGTTCTGTCAGCCTTGAACCCTGCAGCGACAAATGGCGCGTGATGTGAATGTGGGCTGCACTGATTTGATCTCTGGCCGCCAAGTTGGACAGGGCCAATGGCACTTGGTCGTTGTTGGCCATCAGGCTCAAAACGCGCGCATCAAATCTGCGCATTGCATGCCCTAGTAGGCGACCCAAATGGGTCTCACGCCAGCGATCGTCCAAAGCGACCGTCAGCGCATCTCTGGGCTCTAAATTCGGCGCTGAACTGTCATTGACTGGCATTTGCTAATAGTAAAGCAAACTGACTAAAAAATCTATTTACTGCCTGAGACAATGCGTTTACAGTACTGTTCAAGCATCCAGTCTTTGATCAACATTCTGAGTGCAAACTTTTTAACCCGTTGATTCTCAAGGAGATTTTCATGAGCGAGCAAAACAGCGACAGAACCAAAGCCCTGCAAGCAGCCTTGGCCCAAATTGAAAAACAATTCGGCAAAGGCACTATCATGCGTTTGGGCGAAGGCGAAGTCATCGAAGACATCCAAGTGGTGTCTACCGGCTCTTTGGGCCTTGACATCGCCTTGGGCGTTGGCGGTTTGCCTCGCGGGCGCGTCGTTGAAATATACGGCCCAGAGTCCTCTGGCAAAACCACCCTCACCTTGCAAGTGATTGCCGAAATGCAAAAAGTGGGCGGCCAATGCGCCTTCGTCGATGCCGAGCACGCCCTGGACATCCAATATGCCCAAAAACTGGGCGTCAACTTGCAAGACCTGCTCATCAGCCAACCCGACACTGGCGAGCAAGCCCTTGAAATTGTCGACAGCTTGGTCCGCTCAGGCGCCGTCGACTTGGTCGTCATCGACTCTGTGGCCGCGCTCACCCCCAAAGCCGAACTCGAAGGCGACATGGGCGACTCACTGCCTGGCCTGCAAGCACGCCTCATGAGCCAAGCTTTGCGCAAGCTCACCGCCACGATCAAGAAAACCAATTGCATGGTGATCTTCATCAACCAAATCCGCATGAAGATTGGCGTCATGTTCGGCTCCCCCGAAACCACCACCGGCGGCAATGCCCTCAAGTTCTACGCCTCTGTTCGCTTAGACATTCGCCGTACCGGCACCATCAAGCGCGGCGACGAGGCCATTGGCAACGAGACCAAGGTCAAGGTGGTTAAAAACAAAGTGGCGCCGCCCTTCAAAACAGCCGAATTCGACATTTTGTTTGGCGAAGGCATCAGCCGCCATGGCGAGATCATCGACATGGGCGTCGAAGCCAAAATCATCGATAAGTCGGGTGCTTGGTATGCCTACAACGGCGAAAAAATTGGCCAAGGCCGCGACAACGCCCGTGAGTTTCTGCGCGAAAACGCAGAACTGGCCGCCGAAATTGAAAACAAAGTTCGCGAATCTTTGGGCATCCCTTTACTGGCCGAAGCGGTTAACGCGGCTTAATGAAATGCGTTGCTAAGTCTTTTCCACAGTTGCGCTCCTTGATCAATGGCTCAGCCCGGGTTTAAGTTGTCCCTCAAAGGACGTGCGCTGCGGCTTTTGTCGCAGCGCGAACACTCACGGGCTGAGCTGGTTCGCAAACTGTCGCCACACGAAGAAGTGCCAGGTGAGTTGGCAAAAGTTTTAGACGATTTGCACGCCAAGGGCTTCATCAATGAAGCTCGCGTTCTAGAGTCCGTCGTCAATCACCGTGCAAGCAAACTGGGCAATGGGCGCATCAAGCAAGAGTTGCAAGCCAAAGGCTTGGCGCCTGAATCAGTGGCTCAGGCCATGCACGATTTAAAAGACTCTGAATTTGCGCGAGCTCAAGGCGTTTGGCAGCGCAAGTTTGGCACGCCTGCTGCCGACGCCAATGCGCGCGCCAAGCATTACCGCTTTTTACTCACTCGCGGCTTCTCTTCAGAAGTCGTCCGCAAGGTCGTGAAACTTTCTGGCGCCTCCGACGAAGACTTCGAAAGCTAAGTTTCGTAGCACTGAGTTTCGGGACAAGCGCCTCAGAGTCCCAGCATCAGCTTCAGGTTTTGGACGGCGGCGCCGCTCGCGCCTTTGCCCAAGTTGTCTAGGCGAGAAACCACCACGGCCTGCCTGTGGGTCTCGTTTCCGAACACCCGAATTTCGAGTTTGTTGGAATCGTTGTTGCCTGTGGCGCCTAACTTGCCGCTTTCTTCTGCAGGTACCACGCTCACCCAACCGCCCTCGTTTTGGCTGCTTGCGTAGTGGGCGCGCATGGCTTCAAACACATCAGACACTTTGGGTTTGCCTGTTAAGTCGTCTAAAAACAAAGGCAACTCGACCAACATACCTTGCCGAAAATTGCCAACCGCTGGCAAGAAAATGGGGCGGCGTGTGAGGCCGGTGTACTTCATGATCTCGGGCACGTGCTTGTGCTGCAGGCCCAAAGCATAGGCTTCATGCAAGGGTGCGCGGCCTGCTTCATAGTCTTCAATCATGGTGCGTCCGCCTCCGGAGTAACCACTCACTGATGGCAAGGACACTGGAAAATCTGAAGGCAAAATTCCGGCACTGACCAAAGGGGCCAGAATGGCGATGGCGCCCGAGGCATAGCAACCAGGGTTGCTGACGCGTTGCGCATTGACCACAGCCTCGCGCTGGCCTGCGCGCATTTCAGGGAAGCCAAAGACCCAGCTGTCGTTCACACGGTGCGCTGTGGAGGCATCGATGATGCGGGGTTTGTGACCGGCCAAAGCATCGATCATGGCCACCGAGTCCTTGGCGGCTTCATCGTGCAGACACAAAATGACCAAGTCGACCTGGGACATGAGCTCACGCTTGGCTTCTGGATCTTTGCGTTTTTCAGGTGCAATACTCAAAAGCTGAACTTCAGGCATGGCCAGCAGACGTTCACGGATCAACAGTCCAGTGGTTCCAGCTTCGCCATCGATGAATATTTTGGCCATTTAGGGCTCTCCCAAGAAATTTCGTGACGCCGTCATATCAATGTAAGTGACTCGGCTCAAGATTGGTGCGTTGCAACATGATACAGTCGTCGGCTGAAGTGTCCAGTGCTTGTTTAGGGCAAATCGCCCTGACGGGCTGGTGAAAATAACCACCCTCTGAGAGAAACCTCATGAAGATCCACGAGTACCAAGGCAAGGAAATCTTGCGTCAATTTGGTGTGCCAGTGCCCCGCGGCATTCCGGCCTTTACAGTGCAAGAAGCGGTGGAAGCCGCTCAAAAATTAGGCGGCCCAGTGTGGGTTGTCAAAGCACAAATTCACGCGGGTGGCCGCGGCAAGGGCGGCGGCGTCAAGCTGGCTCGCTCTATTGATGAAGTGAAAAAACTGGCCACAGAAATTCTAGGCATGCAGTTGATCACGCACCAAACTGGCCCAGAAGGTCAGAAGGTTCGTCGCCTCCTCATTGAAGATGGCGCCGACATCAAAAAAGAATATTACATCTCCGCCGTCACCGACCGTGCCTCACAACGTGTGGCCATGATCGTGTCTAGCGAAGGCGGTATGGACATTGAAGGTGTTGCACACGACACGCCAGAGAAAATCATCACCGAAATCGTTGATCCCGCTTTGGGCCTTACCGATGCACAAGCCAAGATGCTGTCTGACGCCATTGGCGTGCCTGCTGGCTCTACAGCCCAAGCCGCTGACGTACTGCAAAAGGTTTACAAGTGCTACATGGACACCGACGCGTCTTTGGTCGAGATCAATCCTTTGATCTTGGAAGGCAACGGCGGCATTCGCGCTTTGGACGCCAAGTTCAACTTCGATTCCAACGCTTTGTTCCGTCACCCAGAAATCGTGGCATACCGCGATTTGGACGAAGAAGATCCTGCAGAAGTGGAAGCTTCTAAATTCGACTTGGCCTACATCAGCTTAGACGGCAACATTGGTTGCTTGGTCAACGGTGCAGGCTTGGCCATGGCCACCATGGACACCATCAAGTTGTTTGGCGCCGAGCCAGCCAACTTCTTGGACGTGGGCGGCGGGGCCACCCCCGAGAAGGTCACAGAAGCTTTCAAGATCATGTTGAAGAACCCCAAAGTGAAAGCCATTTTGGTCAACATCTTCGGCGGCATCATGAAGTGCGACACCATCGCAACCGGTGTGATCACCGCTTGCAAGGCCACGAACTTGAACGTGCCATTGGTCGTTCGCATGAAGGGCACCAACGAAGACTTGGGCAAGAAGATGCTCCAAGAAAGCGGTTTGCCCATTATTTCCGTGGACACCATGGCAGAAGCAGCACAAGCTGCCGTTAAAGCGGTGAAAGGTTAATTACATGTCTATCTTTATCAACAAAGACACCAAAGTCATTACCCAAGGTATCACCGGCAAGACCGGTCAGTTCCATACTGAAAAATGCCAAGAGTACGCCAACGGTAAAAACTGTTTCGTTGCAGGTGTGAACCCCAAAAAAGCGGGCGAGTCCATCTTCAACATTCCAATTTACGCCTCCGTCAAAGAAGCGGCTTCCACCACAGGCGCCACGGTGTCTGTGATTTATGTGCCGCCCGCAGGCGCAGCCGCAGCCATCTGGGAAGCCGTAGAAGCCGACCTCGACTTGGCCATTTGCATTACCGAAGGCATTCCTGTCCGTGACATGCTCGAAATTCGCAATCGCATGCGCGCCAAAGAAGCGGCTGGCGGCAAGAAAACTTTGTTGCTCGGCCCCAACTGCCCGGGTTTGATCACCCCCGACGAAATCAAGATCGGCATCATGCCCGGTCACATTCACCGCAAAGGCCGCATTGGCGTGGTGTCTCGTTCAGGTACCTTGACTTATGAAGCTGTGGCGCAACTCACCGAAATCGGTCTGGGCCAGTCTTCTGCAGTCGGTATTGGTGGCGACCCTATCAACGGCTTGAAGCACATCGACGTGATGCGCGCTTTCAACGACGACCCAGACACCGATGCCGTGATCATGATCGGTGAAATTGGCGGCCCCGACGAAGCAGAAGCTGCGCGCTGGTGCAAAGACAACATGAAAAAGCCCATCGTGGGCTTTATCGCTGGCGTCACTGCACCTGCAGGCAAGCGCATGGGCCACGCCGGTGCCTTGATCTCTGGCGGCGCCGACACAGCCGATGCCAAATTGGCCATCATGGAAGAATGCGGTTTCAAAATTACCCGCAACCCTTCCGAAATGGCCCGTTTGCTCAAGGCCATGCTCTAAAGCCATAAGCAGTACTACGCACCCCACGGCCCAGTCGGGCCGTTAAAATTCAAGTCCCGACAAAAGAGATGGCCCTTAGGGGCCATTTCTTATTCCTACTAAAAATGCAAAGGGACTCTCATGGAAATGTTACAAACAGCCGACTTTTGGATCGGCTTGATGAAGATCGTCTGGATCAACATCATCTTGTCTGGCGACAACGCCGTGGTCATTGCTTTGGCCGCTCGCTCCTTGCCTGAAAATCAACAACGCCAAGCGATCATGTTTGGTTCTGGCGCTGCAGTTGTGCTTCGAATCGCCTTGACTGTTGTCGCTGCTGCGCTGCTAGAACTCTCTTACTTGCAAATCATTGGGGGCATCTTGCTCTTGTACATCGGCGCCCAACTCTTAAGTGAGGATGGCGATCATGAAGAGGGGGGTGTAGAAAAAGCCAGCTTGATGGTGGCGATTAGAACCATTCTGATTGCCGACTTGGTCATGAGCCTAGACAACGTGATTGCCGTTGCAGCTGCAGCCAAGGGCAATACGACCTTGCTTATCTTAGGTCTGGCCATCAGTATCCCCATGGTGGTTTTTGGCAGCGCCATCATGATCAAACTCATGGCTCGCTTTCCCATCATCGTCACCTTTGGTGCATGCCTCATTGGTTGGGTGGGCGGCGAAACCATTGTCAGTGACGTGGTGCTTCGTGAGTTCTCGGAAGCCAACCCATGGCTTCATTACGCCGCGGCCACCGTTGGTGCTTTGTCTGTGTTGGCCATTGGCAAGTTCTTTCAAAGCAAGCAAGCAAGCGAAGAAAAATCAGACGAACCTGCTTGACTTAGCGCAAGCATTTGTAGCCAAGCCGATCCCCCGTGGTCGGCTTTTTTACGTCCTAATCAGGGTCTTCGAGATTAAAATTAACCACCCCCTAGGAACACCATGACACGCCATCGCTCCACCTATTTTCGCGGCTTCACCCTGATCGAGCTTATGGTGGTCATCGCCATCATTGGCGTATTAGGATCATTGGCACTGCCTGCTTACCAAGACTATGCTGTGCGAGCCAAGGTCTCTGAAATGATGTTGGCTGCTACGCAATGCAAAACTGCCGTCACAGAAACTGTCAGCACGGCATCCCAAGCCGATGTCAGCGCTGCTTTGCCTAGAGCATGTGAAACACAAACGTCCAAATACGTAAGCGGCATGGTGGTAGACGCCAATGGTGTCATCACCGTCACCGGTAACACCAACACCCTGCGCGGCAATACCAGCGCTACGGCCAATGCCCTTTCGCTCGTCCCTGTGCAAACAGGCAACAGTCTTTTAAATGGCACCACCGACGGCGGCAAGTCCATCAGCGCTTGGAATTGCGGCCCTGCGGCAGCCAACCCATTGGACGTGAAGTACCTGCCCAACTCTTGCAAAGGTGCGATCTAAGTCAGCCTAAGCGAACATGCCCACGCTCATGCATCAAAGAAGTTAAACTCATTGCAAAGCAGCAAGCGAAGCTTGCTGTTAACAATTAACCCCTTGATGACGGTGCTTCCATGAAAAAACGCTACCTGCTCAGTGCCATCGCGCTGACCGCTTCTACTTTGCTCATGCCCTGCGTTGCCAGTGCACAAGACTTCCCCCCCAAGCGTCCTGTGACACTGTTCGTTGGCTTTGCGCCGGGTGGTGCCGCCGATGCGGCCGCCCGTTTAATTGCCAAAAAGCTCACAGAAAACATCGGCCAAAACGTCATTGTGGAAAACAAAGCAGGTGCTGGCGGCAACATCGTTCACCAGCAAGTAGCCAACGGTGTGGCCGATGGCTCTGTCATTTTGCTGGGCTCGATCGGCCCCATGACCATTGCCCCGCACATGATGAAAATGGGCTTCGAGCCCTTCAAAGACTTGGCGCCCATCTCGGGCGGCGTGAACTTCCCCAACATGCTGGTGGTCAACAAAGAATCAGGCATCAAAAATCTGGCCGACTTTGTCGCAATGGCCAAAAAAGCCCCAGACACTGTGTCTTTTGCCTCAACCGGCGCGGGATCCGCATCGCATCTCACTGGCGAATTGTTTGCCATTCGCACCAACACCGAGATGCTGCATGTCCCTTACAAGGGAGGTGCCCCTGCTATGCAAGACCTGTTGGCCAATCGCTTCACAGGTTATTTTTCTGCACCGCCCACCTCCATTCCGCACGTCGAGTCTGGCAAGTTGGTGGCCATTGCCACCACCGGCCTCACTCGTCCTAGCTATCTGTCCAATGTGCCCACAGTGGCTGAGTCTGGCTTTCCTGGCTTTGAAGCGCTGAACTGGTATGCGTTCCTTGCCTCTGCCAAAGTGCCTTCGGCCATTTTGGACAAATGGAATGCAGAGATTGTCAAAGTGCTCAACGACCAGGGCACCAAAGACGCACTCACCAAGCTTGGCCTGTCTGGCGCCCCTTCTTCCCGTGCAGAACTCACTGCCTTCATGCAGAAGGAGTCAGACAAGTGGGGCAAACTGGTGCGTGAGCGAAAAATTACGGCTGACTAAATCGCTTTGTTTTCAGCCACCCAATGCCCCGACTTACCGCCTTGCTTTTCTAACAGCTTCACATCGGTGATGGTCATGCCGCGGTCAGCGGCTTTGCACATGTCATAAATGGTCAGCAAGGCCACTTGCACTGCGGTCAGGGCTTCCATTTCTACGCCAGTTGGGCCCACTGTTTCTGCGGTCGCATTGCAGACGATGGTCGGAACGCTTCCTTCTAAAACCTCAAACTCAACGGCAACACGCGTGAGCGCCAACGGGTGGCACAAAGGAATCAAGTCAGAGGTTCGCTTGGCACCCTGAATGCCAGCAATTCGGGCAATGCCTAAAACATCCCCCTTTTTGGCAGTCCCAGCCTGCACCAAAGCCAATGTACTAGGTAACATTTGGATTCGGCCAGTCGCGATGGCCACACGGTGCGTAGCGGCTTTAGCACCGACATCCACCATATGGGCTTGACCTTGAGCGTCAAAATGAGTCAAGGGTGAGGTTGAATTTGGCAGAGAATGAGGCATGGCAATGGGCTGGAAAATTGGTAAAAACCATTTACAAGAAATTGACGGAGTTCGAGCATGATACGGTTTTCGGATTCCCCATCCTTGTTGGTATCAATACTTTGAAGCTTGCGCACCCTAAATCTAAGCCCCTGCTGGCATTGTTGGCCATCTCCCTTTGGATCACGCCGGTGTCGTCTCAGCTGCCAACATCAGCAACATCAGGAAGCCTTCCCGCATTGGGCGATGGCGCAGACATCACTTTAAGCGCAGAACGCAAATTAGGCGACCGCATAGCGCGCGAGTTGTTCAGGGATCCTGATTATCTGGAAGATCCGGTCTTAGATGAGTATTTGCAAAATATCTGGCAGCCGCTTGTCAAGGGCGCTCAAGCGCGAGGCGAGTTGTCGCCCGAATTGCAAGAGCGCTTTGCTTGGAGAGTTTTGATAGGGCGCGATCGATCGGTCAACGCATTTGCCTTACCAGGTGGCTACTTGGGCATTCACTTAGGACTGATCAGTGTCGTCACGACGCGCGATGAGTTGGCTTCCGTCATGGCCCATGAGCTTAGCCACGTGACGCAAAGACACATCTCTCGGTCCATGGGTGATCAAGCGCGCATGACCCCTTGGCTGATTGGTGCCATGATCTTGGGCATGTTGGCCGCCAGCAAAAGTGCACAAGGCGCGCAGGCCATGATTGTGGGCGGTCAAGCCATGGCTGCACAGTCGCAACTGAACTTTTCGCGTGATATGGAGCGGGAAGCCGATCGAATTGGGTATGGCGTGATGTCTGAAGCTGGCTTTGACACGCTTGGTTTTGTCACCATGTTTGGTAAGTTGCAGCAGGCAGCTGGCTTGAACGACAGCGGCTCTTTTCCTTATTTGCGAAGCCATCCCTTAAGCAGCGAACGCATGGCCGACATGCAGTCGCGTCAACAGCTGCAAACCCCGCGTCCCGCCAATTTGGAAAGTGATCTGATTCAAGCCATGATGTCTTCTAGGGCTCGCGTGATGGCACAGCCAGGCGTTGATGCACTTCGCGCATGGGCCAATGAGGCAGCTGACACACACATCGACAAGCAAGTGCTAACGAAGCGCATGGGCGTTTTGTACGGTGCCGCTTTGTCTTGGATGCAATTGAGGGATACGAAGCAAGCCCGCGCTTTGATACCTCGCATGCAAGAAGCTGCGAGTGGTCACGCCACTGCGCTGCGTTTAATTCGTTTGTTCGAGTCAGAACTGGCCTTCAAAGAAGATGACATGCGCGCTGCGCTCCGCGCCCTCAGTGCAACAGCCAACCAGGCTAACCGCCAATGGCCTCGCCCAGAACTCATTGCTTTGGCGCAGGCAAGTGCTCGCTTGCATGCGACTTCAAGCTCGGTAGAGACTGCACAGCTATTGGCCAACAGCATTGCAGCACTTCAAGCCTTGGTTTTGCAAACACCACAAGATGCCCAGGCCTGGCAGGTGCTAGCCACCGCATTGGCTGCTCAAGGTCGGCCCTTGGCATCCTTGCGCGCTGAAGGGGAAGTACAAATTGCGCGCATGGATTTTGGTGCAGCGGTAGACAGATTCAGGGCGGCTCAAGATGCTTCAAGAAGAGGGCCTGCGCAAATGGGAGATCACATTGAAGCGTCCATCGTGGACGCTCGGCTGCGATTTGCACAAAGCCTTTTCAGAGAGCAATTGTTAGAAAGAGACCGCTGAAGGCTGCAAGTCAATGAGCCTTTGCCCGATGGAGTGGCTCACAAACACGCCAGCCTTGAGTGCTTTTTTCACAGGCCAAAACTCCCTCTGGCTCTGTCTTGGCATGTTTTTCAAACACCCACCTTTGCTGGTTTGTTTTAAAAATATAGTTGTCTCTGAAGAACACAAAGTGACCGTCTTGCCCTGTGTAAAAGTAATCGATGTTGAATTGGATTTGTTGCGTTGTGATTTGCCAATTTTGAATGGTTTTTACAGCCAAGAAGGTGTTTGAATTTAAGTTTTGGATGTTGCGAATACTTCTGACTTTGGTTTCGGAGGCCGGTAACAGGGCGGGTGAAGCGCCATTGCCAAGCTGAGCATTTGTAAAAGCTGCAATGAAAGGCATTGCATCTGAAATTTGCTGAAGTTGCCACGGACTCAAATTCTCGGCTCTCAAATTAAACGCCTTTTTTTCATTCAAATAGGGCGGCTTGATTTCAAAAGAAATACCACTAACCTCATCGACATGACCCTTGTCCACAAAAAATTCTGCAGCGTACCCTGACGAGAAAAACAAGCCAAACCCCAACACCAAAGACCCAAACAATTTGAGGTAGGTGTGCAAGCGATTGACTTGTTGTTCTTGGTACATGCCTTGGCTCAATTACAACTTTGCGCCTGCGCTTGGTTGAAAGCGCTGGCACCCAACAAGGCAACGCCGACACCGTAAACACCCGCAATGACATTGCAAGTCAAAGCGTTGCCGCCTTGTACCTTGCAGTCATTTAGGATGTTGTTGGACAGGTCGGTATCGGCGGTGCGCCTGCTGAAACCACACGTTGAGTAACTTTGGTCGTGCTGAAAGCAAGCTTGCGACACATCGATGCCAAACATCATGTCGGGCACGTAGGCATCACTTTTAACGGTGCCGCAACCTGCGCCCAAAGCATTGCCGTCTTCTCTCGCACCATTGGAGGTGCCTGATTCAAATTTCAAAAAATCCCAAAATCCGCCGCCATGAACTTGGCGTGTGAGTTCGATATTGCATTCTTGCATTTGTTTTTCCTTGGTTCATTTAAAAATAATCGATGATCAAAATGTCTGATGGTGCCAAGACCCCGACCAAATGGATGGGCCTCTCTGAGGGGGTGATGGCTGGCGTCAAAATGTCGCTGGCTTGATCCCCCTCAGTGAACACTTCTTTGGCAAACAGGGCCTGGAAATCGAGTTGGGCTTGAGGAACCAAGCCAAGCTCTACCAAGCCCCAAATGACAAAATGTGGCCCCTCTAATGAGGCAAGGTTTGGGTGACGCCAAGAAACGAATGACCCCAGGTCTGAGTTGATGGTGTGTATGTTTAGAGTGTTTTCGTACATATAAAATTCTTTTTATGAATACCAAATAAGTAATCATGTGCAGATCTTAAAGTCGCAAAGTTCTTTTGGCGCTTGCAAGCGCTTGCAGCATCACTCTGAGAAAAACGCCTTTCACAAACCGCTATGATCGCGATCCCCCTTCAAAGTACCTATGGCTGGCATCCACATCACCGACATCGAAGCGGCCATCAATTACTGGCGCGAAAAAAATCCCTCCCCAGACGGCGTCACGCTGCCGCGAGAGCTCAGAGCACTGGCAGAGATTTATGCCTTGATGATTTTTTTCAAAGAAGATGAAGCCGACGAATTCACACTGCCGCTCGCGGCGGCAGAGGCTTGGCAAACTTGGTATGCCAGCACGCCCGATACGCCCTGCATTGCCATTTGCTCTACGTCACAAGGCGACCCCGACTGCAAAGGCTGTGGTCGTACTTTTGAAGAGGTTCAGTATTGGACTGAAATGAGTCCCGGGGAAAAAAGATCTGTTTGGCGGCGCATCACGGTAGATGGCACCTCATGGCGATTCAATCGTTATGCAGAGCGTGCTGCTGAAGATCGCAGCTTGTCACGTGCTGCCGCAGAAGCGCAAGTGCCGCTCAAGTTTTCCAACTGAATTACTTCCAGCGCAGCACTTCAAGGTGTACGCTGTCTTTTGAATTGCTCAAGGTCAGGGCGCCCTCTTGCACCGTTGCTTGTAATTGCATGCTGCGCTCTGCCAACTTGGCCAAGGCTTGGCTGGCTTCTGTCGGCACGCGCCATACCTGCAGTTTTTCCATGCGCGTGAGCTTGTTTTCAATACCGCGCCACCAAACTTCAGCGGCATGGTTAAAGCAATAGACCATGACGGCATCGGCTTTTTGACACGCCTTGTTCAAGGGTTTGTCTTCAGGCTGACCGACTTCCACCCACAAGCGCGTTCGCCCCGTGAAGTCTCGCAAAGACAAATCGGGATCATCGGGATCGGACAAGCCCGAGCCAAACGCCAACACGCCATCACCATTTAAATCGGCTTGTAGTTTGAAGGCATTGAGGGCCAGTGCCAGCAGACGGATCATCATGCGTTCGTCGGTTTCGCTAGGGTGCCGCGCCAAGGTTAGTGCATGGTCAGCATAGTAGCTGTTGTCAATGTCGGCTATTGAAAGATTGACTTTGTAAATCGTAGACTTGAGGGCCATTGAATGTGAGCTCTAAGAGGGCGAGTTAAACGCGTCGGGCCAGCTCAATGGCTTTGCCAATGTAGCTGCCAGGCGTCATGGCCAAGAGTCGGTCTTTTTCTGCTTGCGGTATTTCAAGTTGACGAATGAGTTGGTGCAATGCTTCAGCTGTGACGGTTTTTCCGCGCGTCACTTCTTTCAATTTCTCGTAAGCGCCCTGCACACCATAGCGACGCATGACTGTTTGAATAGGCTCTGCCAAGACTTCCCATGAAGCTTCCAAATCTTGCGCCAAGGCTTCTTCGTTCAACTCCAGTTTTTTCAGGCCCGTCATAAGCGACGCATAAGCCAATGCGGTGTAACCCAATGCAACACCCATGTTGCGCAGGACGGTAGAGTCGGAGAGGTCGCGTTGCCATCGACTCACCGGAAGTTTTTCTGACAAATGCTTGAGCAGGGCGTTGGCCAATCCCAAATTGCCTTCTGCATTTTCAAAGTCGATGGGATTGACCTTGTGGGGCATGGTGGACGAGCCGATTTCACCGGCTTTTAAGCTTTGCTTGAAATAACCCAAGCTCACATAACCCCAAATATCGCGAGACAAATCAATCAAGATGGTGTTGGTGCGCGCTATGGCGTCAAACAACTCGGCCATGTAATCATGCGGTTCAATTTGAATGCTGTAGGGTTGAAACGACAAACCCAAGCCCCAGTGTTCTGCGGATGCACCTGCCTCTGTATGCTCTGGCATTTCAACGACAGATTTGGAAAAGGCCTCCCAATCAAACTCGGGCCAAGCAGAAAGGTGTGCGTTGTAATTGCCAACAGCGCCATTCATTTTGGCCTTGAGTGGCACAGCCGCAATTTTTTCGCGCGTGTCGCGCAATCGGACCACCACATTGGCAAACTCCTTGCCAACCGTAGTGGGGCTCGCGGTCTGACCATGCGTTCGGCTCAACATGGGCACCGCCGCATAGGCATGCGCCATGCTTCTCAGTTGATCGATTAGTTGATCAAGCGCAGGCAAGATGACTTTGTGTCTAGCGCCTTTGAGCTGCAAGGCATGGCTGGTATTGTTGATGTCTTCGCTGGTACAAGCAAAGTGCACAAATTCTGAGGCTTGCTCTAGCTCTGGGCGGTCTTTGAATTTGGATTTGAGCCAGTATTCAACCGCTTTCACATCATGGTTGGTGGTCTTCTCAATGTCCTTGATGGCCAATGCATCTTGTTCAGAAAAGTGCGCGACCAATCCTGTCAAATAGCGCCTTGCACCCAAAGACAAGGGTTTGAACTCTGCAAAGCCTGCGTCCGACATGGCCATGAACCATGCAATCTCAACTTGCACACGGCGATGCATGTAGCCCTGCTCGCTCATGAGAGGACGCAAGGCATTGAGTTTGTTGGC
The DNA here is from genome assembly GCA_044233865.1 of Limnohabitans sp. Classification (GTDB taxonomy): domain Bacteria; phylum Pseudomonadota; class Gammaproteobacteria; order Burkholderiales; family Burkholderiaceae_C; genus Limnohabitans_A. The sequence goes on along the minus strand of JBIIJK010000001.1, from coordinate 38,453 downwards.
GTAACGACCGTCCAACGGAGAAAGGGCGGAGATAGGAGAAGATGTCATGCTCCCATTGTAAGTTCTAGCCCTTACAAGGAAACCCCCTTGGGATTCCTCTAGAATGTTCAACTGTAAGTCCTGTTTTTTCACTCTTTTTATTAAGAACAAACCATGAAATTGATCGGTTCACCTACCAGCCCCTATGTCCGCAAAGTCTGCATCGTGATGGCAGAAAAAAAACTAGAGTACCGCATGGTGGCCGAAGATGTTTGGTCAGCTACGACCACCATTCACGCCTCCAACCCGCTGGGCAAGGTGCCTTGTTTGGTGCTTGAGGGCGGTGAGGCTGTATTTGACTCCCGCGTGATTGTGGAATATCTGGACACGTTGTCGCCGGTTGGCAAGTTGATTCCAGCCCATGGCCGAGAACGCGCAGAGGTTAAAACGTGGGAAGCCTTGGCCGATGGACTGCTCGATGCGGCCATATTGGCGCGCATGGAAGCCGCATGGGTGCATCGCCCCCCTGAGCAGCGCAGTCAGCCATGGATTGATCGACAGCTTGACAAAATAAACAAGTCCCTGCGCGCCATGTCGCAAGGCTTGGCAGACAAGTCCTATTGCTCGGGCTCACACTTTAGTTTGTCAGACGTTGCTGTTGGCTGTGCGCTGGGTTATTTGGACTTCCGCTTTCCCAGCATTCAATGGCGCAACACCTACCCCAACCTTGACAAGCTTCACGAAAAACTCATGCAGCGTCAAAGCTTCATTGACAGCCTGCCCAAATAATCAGCTGCTATTGGCGCGCTTTTTAAGCCAGCGCATGAGGCTGCCCACCCAAGGCAGCTTTTCGTAAAGCTCCTCAGCGGCATCCCAATAGTCGCGGTGCAAGGTGATGCGCAATTGATCATCCAAGACAAAGTGCGTGGTGCCCTTCACCACTTGCTCTGTGATGGTGTCAAAACGTTTGAAGCGAAACTTGAAGTCCCAGGTCATGAAAGCTTGATGGCCATCGATCACCTGCGCGGTGATGACAAAGCGCGGGCTCTCAAGGGATGCGTACATGTGCAGAAAAATTTCTTCAATGGCCTCAATGCCCTGCACCTGGTTGAAGGGGTCTTTGAATTGCGCCGTTGGACTGTAAAAGTTTTTCAGTTGCGCAACACTCTGCGGTTGGAGTTCTTCAAAGAGCTGGGCTATTTGTGCAAATGTTTCGCGCTGGTTCATGATCAGAGTCCGGTAAACCGTCGAACCAACGCAAAGTAAACGCGATAGGGCAACAAACGCATGAGCTTCAACCAGCTTGTAAATCGCTTGGGGAAGTGAATGTCAAACAAGCCTTCTGCCCAACCGGCCAGCATGGCTTTCGCCGCCTCTTCCGGCGAAATCAGAGCGGGCATTTGAAAATTGTTTTGTGCCGTCAAGGGGGTAGCCACAAAACCTGGGTTGACCACGCTCACCCCGATGCCTTTGTCTTGCAAATCCATGTACAAGGTTTCGGCCAGATGCGTCATAGCAGCCTTGGTGGGTCCATAAGCCAAGCCATTTGGCAAACCGCGCCAACCCGCCACGCTGCTCACCAGACTTATGTGGCCGTGGCCTTGCTGCAAAAAGACGGGCAACACAGCGTCTAAAACTCGCAGCAAACCGTTGTAATTCACATCTTGATGCCTGAGCATGTCATTCAAATCAAATTCAGTTGCTCGCTGTGCGCGGTAGTGTCCAGCACAATACAACACGAAATCCAAAGGACCACCGGCAGCAACTTGCCGGGCTACATATTTCACTTGTAAGGCGTCGGTCACGTCTAATGACATGAGCTCAACTGGCAAGCCTTCTCTCTTGCAGGCTGCCGCCCACTCGGACAGGGTCCCCAAATCGCGAGCCGAAACATGCACATGCGCACCCGCCGCTTGCAATGCTTTTGCGCAAGCCAAACCAATGCCGCTGGAAGCTCCGACCAACCATACGCGGCGACCTTGCCAATTCTGAAGGGGCGGGTTCATGGGTGCGCCCCACCGGCGCTTGGCCAGTGCAACTGGCGGCATTGTGCCGTTGACAGGCGGTGTCATTTTGGCAGCCTGAAGACTCATGGCTTGCCTCCAGCGACGCCAACGGCGACGGGCTCGCGCCGAGTGAAAGACAAAGTGACTTCGCCCAAAGTAAGGCCCAGCTTGCTCATGACTGCCTTGTTCAACATCACTCGGTCGTCCATCAAATACATCCAATCGTCAAATTGAACATGCCAAATCGAGCCGTCAACGGGCAAGGCCAAGGTGTATTGCCATTGAAAGGCATTGCCTTGTGTTTGACCCGTCGCCACACCCACCACATCGTCTGCGCGGCCTTCGTATCTGCCATTGGGCAGGGCCTTCATGCGCCAGATCCTGCGCTCTTTTGTGCCGTCTGAATACGTAAAGGCTTCATCCAGCACGCCTTCGTCACCTTGCCACTTGCAGTCCATGACCACCGTGAATCTTTTGACCACGCGGCCGCTTCGATCGGTGAAAACACCCCATGCATCCACCATGCCGTTGAAGTAGGTGCGCAAATCTAAAGCAGGTGTTTGTGCCGAATAGTCAGAAATTTGAGGGCCCGCACAAGCCGATAACGCCAGCGCGCTTCCAGCCGCCAGGCTAACTGTGCTTGCGCGTGCAATCAAAGGCGCAGTCAAGCCTTGCGTTATATTTTGTAACCACAGACGTCTGTTCATCCATCGCTCCTTGTTGCCGGCTGCTGCGCCGACGGTTGAATCCAAAACACAAATAACACGGCCAACGCCAATAGTTTCAGTACACATGGCAATACGCCATACGCCAAAGACAAGGCCCTCAAGCCTTCAGCCGTTTGAGTGCCTGGCGAGTAACCCCAATAGGAAAGCAGGGGCAAGCAAAGGCCTGCGGCCAATGCCAGGTTCAATTTACTGGCCAGATTCCACCAGCCCAAATAGAGCCCTTCTGCACGACCTCGATGTCCCAGTTGGTCAATCACTCGGTTCAGCAAAGCAGCAGGCACCACCAAGTCTGCGCCCAAGGCGATGCCCGATGCGAGGCAAATCGCCAGAAAAGCGATTTCGTCGCCAGGGCCTAAAAAAACAACGCTGCCAAAACTCATGATGGCCAAAGCCATTCCAATCAACCACGACTTGGCTAAACCATGCGCACGCACAAGTTTGAGCCACAAGGGCAAGGAAAGCGCACCTGACAAAAAGTACACGCCTAAAAACAAAGGCGACATGGCAGCCGATGCCTGAATTTGATCTTCAATAAAAAACATAACCAGCCCCGCAGGTACTGCACTGGCAATGCCATTTAACAGGAACACCCAAAGCAGTTTGCGAAAACTGATTTGCTTCAGTGGCAAGTAATTGTCTTTGTCCGTTAACTCAGTATGGCTGTCTTTGAGAATCTGTGTTTGAAGCAGCACACGAGACCAAACGACCAGTCCCAAGAACAACATCAGACCTAAAAAAGCAGTGGTTGAGAGCCAGCCGGCCATCACGGGCAAAGCGGATGCGATGACAACACCCGCCAAGCCCGCCCCCTCGCGCCATGCGACAACCCGGCTTTGTTGGCTTGCACCGCCGCCCAACCTTGAGGCCCAAGCTTGATGAAGAATGCTGATGCCGCTGTAGCTAAGGTGGCACAAAGTCACCCACACGCCCACCCAAATCACATAGTCAAAAGGGTCTGTGAACGTGGGCGGGAAAAAAAGCGCGGCAAATGAAAACAACAAGCCCATCGCATAGGCCAAGGCCACGCCCAACACACTCACAGAAGAGCGCAAGTAAAGGGCGTCGCTCAAACGTCCTAGCATGGGGTCTACCAAGGCGTCTATCAAACGACTGAACAGCAACACGGCGCCCAAACTTGTCAAGGGCACGGCAAACTGGGTGGCATAAAAGTGCGGCAAATTCACGTACATGGGCAAGGCCACAAAAGCCAAGGGCAATGCCAACAAGCCATAACCCATGCTTTGCTTGTGCGTGATGAGTGGAGGCACGCTCATAGACCCTTCAACCAAGCTTGCCGCATAGCAGGCGCCGTTGTTGATTCGTGCAACCAGATTCCAAAAAACAGTTGCGCAAACAAAGGGTCTTGTATGCGGCCAATTACTTTGTCGTTCAAGAAAAATTCTGTCCCTGCGTTTGGAGCATAGACCGCCTGAAGTCGGTCAGATTTTTGAACATTGGGAAAAATATCCAACATGGCTTTCAGCCACATATTTTCTTGATCGCGCGAGAAGGCGCCTACTTTGCGCATTTCATCAATGGACCTTTTTGAAATGGCCGAGCCTTCTAGGCTTCTCAAGTAAGACAACTCCAAAACGAAGGCGTGCGCTGAATAGCTTGACATAGAAAAGCCGGGACGCACCCAGAGTCGTGCGTCATAGATGTCAAAACCCCAAATGCTCAAGCGTTGCTGGGGCAAAGGCTGAACCCCAGGTAGCAAGGCTGGCGAGGCATGCACCAAGTTCAAAGCCAAGTGGCATGCGAGCAACGCAATGCCACCTGAAAAAAACCGCTGAAAGCTAAGAGCAAACATGTCAATGTTTTTTCTGTAAGGTGAACTGAATCACATCCGTGTTGGCTTCATCAAATGCAGCCTCGCAATAAGCCAAATAGAACTCCCACAAGCGCAAAAACGGGGTGTCAAATCCTAAGGTCAAAACTTGCGCCTGTTGGGCCATGAATTCATGGCGCCAGCGCCTTAAAGTTTCTGCGTAATCCGGCCCAAACTTCAGCTCATCGATCACTTCTAAGCCTGCCATGCGGGCTTGTCTTCTGAACTCAGAAGGACTTGGCAAACACCCGCCGGGAAAAATGTACTGTTGAATAAAGTCTGTCGATTTCAAGTAGCGTTCAAACAGCGCATCGTCAATCACGATGCTTTGAATGCAAGCTTTGCCACCGGGCTTCAATTGTTGGCTCACGGTTTGAAAATAGGTTGGCCAGAACTCTTTGCCAACCGCTTCAATCATTTCAATTGAGCAGATGGCATCGTATGGGCCGTCATCAATGTCGCGGTAGTCTTGTAAGCGCAGGTCTGTTTTTTCAGCTTTGCCATTCCACTTCATGCGCGCATTGGCAAATGCCAGTTGCTCTGTCGACAAGGTCACGCCGGTCACACTGGCGCCAAAATCCAGTGTGGCCATTTCGGCCAACGCACCCCAACCACAGCCAATTTCCAGCACCCGCGACCCTACGCCCACATCGGTCATGCGCAGTGCGCGGCGAACCTTGGCGCGCTGTGCATCGCCCATGCTTTGGCTGTAATCACCTTCAAACAAGGCTGAAGAGTAGTTCATGGTGCCGTCTAACCAGAGCTCATAAAACGCATTACCCAAGTCGTAATGCGCATGAATGTTTTTTCGGCTATTGGCCTTGTGATTGCGATTGAGCAAGTGTTTGATGCGGTAGGCCATGCGGCCCCACCAAGTACCAAAAATCAGCTCGTCAACCACGCGTCTGTTTTGAATCATGACCCGCAGCAAGTCGCTCAATGAGGGCGTGCTCCAATCACCGGCAATGTACGTCTCTGCAAAGCCAATGTCACCTGACTTCAGGCTGGCCGTGAAGACGTTCCAGTTTTGAAGGCTGATGGCGGCGTGAAGGGTTGAAGACTTCCCAAACACTTTGGTGCTGCGGTCTGGAAACTGGACCGTCAAAGTGCCGTGTTCCATTTTTTCAAGCAATTGCAAAACTCTGCGAACTGCCATGGGGGCAGATTGAAGTTCTAATGACGTGCTGGTTGAGGGGCTGGTGTTCATGTTCAGCTGATTTTGGAAATAATCGATGGAGACGCTTGTCCGCGTGAAACCAATTCAGAGGGTGGTTCCGGTTTGGAAAAGAAAGGCACACGTTTAAGCCAAAGTAAAAGGGCATGCCAGTGAATGCGCAGCATCACGGCAAATGTGAAGAGGGGATAGCGCCAAAAAGTACGCCGAATTTCAGCGCGCGTGGCAGGCTGCAAAACGCCGCTGATGCTGGTTTGAATCAGGGGGCCGTTGTCGTCGCCATGGTCAACCCGGGCGACAACGCGCTCAGCACCTTCTTGAAGCGTGCGCATGAACCTAAATTCATATTCCCCTTTGACATCGCAAAAAGGTGAGACGTGAAAAATTTTATGGGCGTGTTCAGTGCGGCCAAATTTCGGTTCTGGCAACAAGTAGCAATGGCGCTCCCCAAAGGTGTTATGGACCTCAGCCAAGATGGCGGCCAGTGAATTGTCAGGTCGATGGCAATACCAAAAGCTAACGGGCTTGAAGGTATAGCCGAGCACTCTGGGAAATGTTTGAAGCCATATTTCTCCTTTGGCATCATGGATGTTTTCACTTTCAAGCAGCTCTTCGATCCAGGCTAAGGCGCCACCGTTTTCGGGTTGACGGCCATCGCCATGATCGGTATCAAAAAACGACAACAAGCCCGATCTGTTGATAGACAATTCTGTTTGATTTGACTTGTCTTTTTTTGAATGGCTGCGAGCTAAGGCCTGCAAATGCCGCATCGGCAACATCAAAAAATAAGCGCTGTAATCAAAGGCGTGCCGCGCTGGTCGCAAGCGAACATGGCGCACTTGGCCATGACCCAAGAGGACGCCACCCGTGCTCATGCATTGACCCTCTTGAGCAGTTCTCTGGCCACCGACAATCCTGATTTCAAACCATCTTCATGAAAGCCATAACCTAACCAAGCACCTGCATACCAAGTATGTTGTTGTCCTTGTATCTGGTGCAAGTGTTGTTGCGCATCAATGGCCGGCAAATCAAACACGGGGTGCGCGTAGTCGATGGATTGAATGATTTTTTTCGGGTCGATCGTTTGGGTTGGATTGAGCGACACCACAACCGCTTGAGAATAAGGCAGCGGTTGTAATTTGTTCAAGAGATAGTGCAAGCACACTCGGCTGCTTTCTTGCTGCTCATTTTCAGAGCGCACATAATTCCATGCCGCCCATGCTTTGCGTCTGCTTGGCAACACTTTTTCATCGGTGTGTAAAACCGCCACATTGTCTTGATAGCGGATGGCAGACAAGTACTGCGCCTCTGCCTGGCTGGGTGCTCTGAGTAGTCGCAATGCCTGATCTGAGTGCGTACACAACACCACTTCGTCAAAACGCTCAGCATGGCCTTGCGTCATCACACGCACACCGTCTTCGTCGCGCTCAATCATTTGAACAGGGGTGTTCAACCGCTTATCGGCAATGCCGCTCACAATTTTTTCAACATAATTGCGTGAGCCGCCCTTGACTGTGAACCAGCGTGGGCGATTGCTCACTTGAATCAGGCCATGGTTGTGGCAAAAGCGAATCATGGTGGCCACTGGAAAAGCCAACATTTGATCGGTTGGACAACTCCAAATGCAGCCCATCATGGGCAAGAAATACCAGTTCTTAAAAGCCTCGCCAAAGCCATGCTGATTTAAGAATTCAGAAAGTGGTTGTCGCATTTCACTTTCTGCTTGTTGCTCTGCAATGCGCGTACACAGTTTGTTGAAGCGCAAAACGTCATACAACATTTTTAAAAATTGTGGTCGAAGCAAATTTCGGCGTTGCGCAAAAACGGTGTCTAAGTCGCTGCCACTCCACTCCAAGGCCTCCTGGCCCCAGGCCTTAGGGGCTTGCACAGAAAACGACATGTCTGACAAAGCGGTCTCGACACCCAACTCCGCGAACAGGTTGATCAAGTTGGGATAGGTTCTTTCGTTGAAAACCAAAAAACCGGTGTCAACGCCGTAGGTGAGCATGCCTTTGTCTGTCGGCAAGCTGATGTCAACGGTATTGGCATGGCCGCCAAAGTACGCGCCGGCTTCAAACAGTGAGATATCTGCTTGACCTTGGAGGCTGTGCGCAACAGCCAAGCCCGAAATGCCCGAGCCAACAATGGCAATCTTTTTGTACTTCAAGATGTCGTTCTCTGTGGGGTCTAACAGGTCTAGCTAATGCAAAGTTCAAGAGGCTTTGCGAGCGAGGCTTTTCTCAATGGCTTGGACCAAGCTTTTGCTTTCAGGGCTGGTCATGCTGTTGTAGCTGTCAATTAACTTGCCATCGCGGCCAATTAAGTATTTGTAAAAATTCCACTTAGGTCTTTGGCCAGGTGCCTGCGCCAACTGCTTGAAAAAGGGTGCAGCCGCATCGCCCGTGACGGCTGTTTTGGTGAACATCGGAAACTTCACACCAAAGGTGCTTTCACAAAAATCAGCGATGTCTTGGTTGTTGCCTTTTTCCTGAGCGAAGTCATTGGATGGAAAGCCTAAAACCACCAAACCTTTGTCTTTGTATTGGCTGTAGACGGCTTCAAGGCCTTTGTATTGGGATGTGAAACCACAATAGCTGGCGGTGTTGACCACCAAGATCACCTTGCCGCTGTATTGGCACAGTGATTGTGGCTTCTCATCTTGAAGTCTTGGAAATGTGTGGTTCAACAAAGCCGGGCATGACGCCGGCTGCGTGCCAGGCGGGGTAGCAGACTGGGCCCAGCCGGAAGACATGGCCAGGACCCAAGGCACCATGGCCAACAATTTAATGAGCTTGATGTTAAGCATTGAACTGTCCGTTCTGTTTTGTGACTGGACAGTTTACTTCTATTTTTTTAACTTGTCACGGGCTGTTTAATCCCTTTGCTGCTTCGGGAAAAACGGCCTGCCAAAGCGTCAAGATGGCGTCTCTTTCCTCTTGCAGTTCGGCTTTTGGTACCTGGGTGGGGGCCTCATTCAGCCGCGCTTTGTGTTGCACGCGGCGAAGTTCGCGGTAAGCCGCAGAAGCCTTGACGCCAACGTCCTTGGAAAGCAATCCAGCAACTTCTGCCCGCTGAAGCAAGGCAATGTTGCCCACATTGTCTGCCATTTCAGGGTGCGCGCAGGCATGCATCAGGACCAAAAACTGAACGGCAAACTCGGCATCTACCATGCCACCCGGACTGTGCTTCACATCAAAAAGATCGGGCTTGATGCTGTGTGCTGTTCGGACCCGATTGCGCATGGCCACGATTTCAGATTTCAAAGAGGCTTCATCGCGGGGGGCGCTGATGACGCTGCGCCGAACTTGGTCAAACTGGCTGGCCATCGCATCATGGCCCATCACAAAGCGGGCGCGCGTCATCGCCTGATGCTCCCAAGTCCACGCCGTGTTGCTGCCTCTTTGTTGTTGATAATCTTGAAATGCAGCGAAAGTGGTTACCAACAAACCTGAGCTTCCATTGGGGCGAAGTGCCGTATCGATTTCAAACAAATCACCTTCTGCGGTTTTGACCGTGAACCAATTGATGAGCTTTCTGACAAAGGCGCCGTAGACCTCTGGGGCCCGCTCATCCGGATCTTCATACACAAAAACGATGTCTAAATCGCTGCCATAGCCCAGCTCTTTGCCACCCAATTTGCCGTAAGCCACAATGCCAAAAAGCGGCTCTTCACGGTGTCGGTTTTTCAAGCACGACCAACACCATTTGGCCGTGACACGCAAAACGGCATCGGCCATGGCACTCAAATCGTCGGCCACTTGTTCCACGGTCAGGCGCCCCTCCACATCTCGCGCCAGGGTTCGGAAAACCTCGGCATGGTGCGCCCGGCGAAGCAAATTCAACAAGTTCTCTTCGTCGTCTTCTAGGGTTCTTTTTAAGGCGGCCCGCCTTGACTGAAGTTCAGACTCAAAGTCTTGCGCTACAAACCTTTGTTGCAACACATCGCCATTGGCCAACTCATCGATCACACCTGGATGCTGTACCAAATAGCGTGCGGGCCACTTGGCCGCCCCCAACAAGCGAAGCAACCTCTCATGGACCGCTGGTCGCTCAAGCATCATGGCCAAGTAACTTTCGCGCCGCATCAATGGCTCCATCCAGTCGGCCATTCTCACCACCGCATCTTCTTCAACCCGACCTTCTTGCAACCACTGCGCAGTGCGCTGCAATAGCCGCAGGAGTCGGCCCCTTGCGTCGTCTCGAAGACTTTTGACTTTGGGGCTGTCTTGCCAATGCGCCAAGCGGGTGCGGGCCTCGCCCTGAAAAAGGTCCAACACCGCCTCTAGCTCGGGCCTCTCGCTGGCGGCGCTCGTTTCACTTGGCTGGCCTTGGCGATCACCCCCCAACAAAATCTCAAACTCATGTGCCACAACTTCGCGATGGGCATCTAACTCTGTCAGAAAATCATGGCTTGCTGCATACCCCATGGTGCCAGCGATCCACTGCAAATCGGCATCTTGCGTGGGCAGCACATGTGTTTGTTGATCGTCTAAATATTGAATCCGATGTTCCACCTTGCGCAAAAACACATAGGCTTGCGTGAGGGCCTGTGCAGTTTCAGCAGGCATCAGACCGGCTTTGGCCACGCGCTGTATGGCATCTAGCGTGGGGCGAGTTCGCAGTTCTGGAAACTGGCCGCCCCGCACCACCTGCAAAAGTTGCACAGTGAATTCAATTTCACGAATGCCGCCCCTTGAAAGTTTGACATCGTTGGCGCGCTCGGGGTGTCCGGCACTCCTCTTGGCGGCGTGATCGCGAATCTGTTGGTGCAAGGTTCGCAAAGACTCAAACACGTTGTAGTCCAAATACCGTCTAAACACGAAGGGCAAAACGACACTGCGAAGCTTGTCAGCTGAAGCATTTTGGAGGGCGCTTCTGGGTGCGATGACCCGGCTTTTCATCCACGCAAAGCGCTCCCACTCGCGGCCCTGAACCAGCAAGTACTCTTCCAACGCACCCAAAGAGACCACGCTGGGCCCAGAGTTGCCGTTCGGCCGGAGTGCCAAGTCCATGCGAAAAACAAAGCCATGTTCCGTGGTCTCGCCAATCAAAGTGAAAAGGGCTTTGACGGCTCGGCTGAAATAGTCTTGCACCGAAATTTTGCCGATGCCCTGTGCGTTGCCAGTCGTTTCGCCATCTTCGTCATACACATAAATAAGGTCGATGTCGCTCGAGACATTCAGCTCGCGCGCGCCCAACTTACCCATGCCGATCACCCAAAACTCTGCTCTTTCGCCAGATGCCAGCATTGGCGCGCCGTGCCGCTCATCCAAATCATGAAATGCCTGCTGACAAGCTTCGTCTAAGGCCATTTCCGCCAAGTGGGTCACCCCCAAGGTAATGGTTTCAAGTGACGCTCCTTGATCGCAGTCAAGCGCGAGCAAGCGCGCCATGCTCCACTGGCGCAAGATACGCAAGGCGGGACCCACCGCATGGCCCTGGCTGCGCAATTGTTGGTAGGCCTGATTCAAAAGCTCACGGTGAGGCACGCCCGTTGGCAAGGTGGCAAAGACATCGGCATAACGCCTTTGAAGCCTTTGAAAAAAACGCGAGCCTTCTGAGTGCGGCGGGGGATGTTTTGAATCCATGTCTGGGTCTGTCTCAAATGGGCTGGTGGCGGTCATAATTCCCTGCCTAGGTCTTTATGTCCATACCGTCACTCGAATGTTGAAGTTTTCTACCCTTGCCCAAGTTTGCAGCAACGCCCTGCGCTTTGCCGCGTGGGTTTTGTTGGTGAGTGGCTTTGTCTTGGGAATGGCTTGGGCGGCATTGCATTTTTGGATTGTGCCCCGAATTGAAGACTTCAGGCCCAAATTCGAAAACTTGGCTACGCAAGCCATTGGGGTACCTGTCCACATGGGCAAGTTGCTCGCTGTTTCAACGGGTTGGATGCCGACTTTCGAAATCCATGACTTTAGCCTGATGGACCCGGAGGGACGACCCGCACTCACTTTGCCCAAAGTTATTTTTGCCATCAGCGTTCGGTCTGCCCTCAGCTTGGGCGTCGAGCAGTTGGTCATCGACTCTCCTACCTTGGACATTCGTCGAACCGAAAATGGTGACTGGCGAATTGCGGGTCTTGCCTTGAAAAAAGACAACTCACCCGACTCGGATTTCGCCGACTGGGTGTTTGCGCAAAGAGAAGTCCTGGTCCAGCAGGGCACCGTGGTGTGGACCGACGAGTTCAACCCTTTAAGCCGCGATAAGTCGGCCTTGAATTTAAATCAGGTGTCTTGGATTTTGCGAAATTCTGCGCGCCATCACCAATGGCGACTAGACGCCACACCACCGGCCGGTTGGGGTGCGCCCTTCATGTTGATGGGCGATGTACGCCGCGGCCTTTTGTCAACTCATCCTGGGCGCATCAAAGAATGGAGTGGTCAGCTTCATGCCGAATTCTCAGATGTGAATCTGTCACAACTAGGGCCCCACCTGCCTTGGAATGTCAACGCCACACAAGGCCAAGGCGCCTTGCGCATGTGGCTTGATTTAAACCATGGCAACATTCAACAGGCCACAGCTGACCTGGTGCTGGAAAATGCCAAAGCGCAGCTTAGCCCCGAATTAGAGAGCCTGTCTTTCAAGAGCATCGCAGGGCGTATGTCGTTCAAGCCTATGGCCAATGGTTTTGATTTTTCAACCGAGGGTTTGCGATTTGATACCGCCGATGGTTTGCATTGGCCGGGTGGCAACATCAGCCTTTCCTATTTAGAGGCTGACAAGGGTGCGAGTGCCCAAGGGCGTTTTCATGGCGATCAATTAGACTTACTCGCACTGAGAAACATTGCACTCCAATTGCCTTTGCCAGAGCCCGCTAGGCAAACCTTGCTGGCCCACAAAGTCAGTGGTTTGGTCAACCCACTGCACATCGAGTGGACCGAAAAAAACACAGGCCAAGACAAAACATACCAAGTCAAAGCGGCCAACGGCCGCCTTGACAACTTCTATTTTGAAGGTGGCAAGCCGGGCTCTTCTTCCGAGAATTGGCCAGGCGTTGAAAATGCCAACATCAGCTTTGACATGAATGCAGACGGTGGCCGTGTCAATGCTTCCATTCAAAAAGGGGCGGTACAACTTAATCGTGTTCTTGAAGATCCGCGCATCCCCTTGGATAAGCTGCAGGCAAGCGTCAAGTGGCAGCAGCAAAACAATGAACTTGTGGTTCCTGAGTGGCAATTGAGCTTAAGCAATGCCGATGTCACGGGTGATTTCAAAGGCAGCTGGAAGCCCAGTCCGCTTGCTGACAGTTTGGGTATTTTGGATTTGCAAGGCACGGTTCAACAAGGCGATGCTTCGCGTGTTCACCGATACCTGCCCTTGAACATTTCACAAAGTGTTCGCTACTATGTGCGCGACTCGGTTTTAAAAGGCAGCCTTCAAGGCTTTGGCGTCAAAATCAAGGGCGATCTGAAAAAACTACCCTTTGCAAACCCCAAAGAGGGCGAGTTTAGATTTGCAGGCAAGGTCAAAGAGGCTCAATACGCCTACGTGCCACCCGAAAACCTCAAAACGGCGAATCGCAATGCAAGCTCAGAGGGCATTTGGCCGACCATGAGCAGTGTCAACGCTGACATCGTGTTTGACCGACTCAACTTCAAAGTCAATGGTGCATCGGGCAAATGGGGCAACATACCCTTCACGCAAATCAAAGCTGAAATCCCCAGCCTCAAAGACCCCGTGATTGTGAACGTTCAAGGAGAATCTAAAGCCAGCGCTAACCTTGTCCTGAATGAGCTGCGCCTTTCACCTGTGAACAACATGCTGAGTGGCGCATTGGCACAAGCCAGCAGCACAGGGACATTGACGACTCGCTTAAAGATGTCCTTGCCATTGGCTGATCTTGAAAAAACAAGCCTTCAAGGTAGCGTGGCACTGAGTGGCAATGACATTCGCATGCAGTCCGTGTTGCCCGTTTTTGAAAAAGCACTAGGCAGCATTCAGTTCACTGAGGCTGGCTTCAATTTGACGGGCGTCAACGGGCAGTTTTTAGGCGGCCCCATTAAGTTAGAGGGTGGTACTCGAAAGCTTGCGCCGCGCAGCACAGAAGCCAACCCGCTCATTCGAATTCAAGGGCAAGTCACCGCCAATGGCTTGCGACAAGCTAAAGAAATTCCTGCGCTCAGTTTGCTTGCTCAACATGCCGATGGCGCAAGCAACTACACAGCCAGCCTAGGGTTCAAGGGTGGACAGAGTGAATTGAGCATTCAATCGCAACTGCAGGGCATGGCGCTCAGTTTACCGGCCCCCCTTCACAAACGCGCCGATGAACAGGTGGCCTTCAAGTTTGAAAATCTGGTTCAAGGCCTTAGCACCTCCAACCCCAGCAAAGCTTTGCGCGATCAACTCCAACTGACATGGGGGCGTACTATGTCGGCCACATATTTGCGCGATGTAAGTGGGGCTGATCCTCGGGTTATTCAGGGCCGCTGGCAGGTCGGAGAAAACTTTGCGACACCTGGCGTTGCGCTGGCCGAAACGAGTGTGATGGCTTCTTTCAATTTGCCATCTTTTTCTGTAGACGACTGGGTGCAAGTGCTGTCGCCACCAAAGTCTAGCCCCGCTTGGCGTCCTTCAGCTCAAAGCTCCGCCCTGAGCGCTGCAGCGCAAAGCTACCTGCCCACTCGGATGACGCTGAAAGCCAACGAGGTCATGGTGCAAGGTCGTCAACTGCGCAGCGTCTTGGTCAGCGGCTCGCGAGAAGGCTATGTTTGGCGATCCAATTTAGATGCCAAAGAGTTCAGCGGTTATTTGGAATACCGGCAGGCCAACAACCAAAATGCAGGTCGTATCTATGCGCGTTTAGCGCGCTTAAGTTTGCCGCCCTCGGCAGACCAAGCAGTGGAGTCACTGCTAGAGGACTCTCCTTTAAGTATTCCTGCACTGGACATTGTGGTGGAGGACCTTGAGCTGCGCGGCAAAAAGTTGGGCCGCGTTGAAATTGAGGCGACGAACACAGAAACGAATCTCCCTCGCAATACAGCCAGTGGTGAATGGCGCTTGAACAAGCTCAACATTACACAGCCTGAAGCCAGCTTCAAATCAAGTGGCAGATGGGTCACTTCAAAGGATGGCACGCAACCGGCCCGCACAGAAATGAATTTTCGACTGGACGTTTCTGATGCGGGTAATTTGTTGACTCGCCTAGGGACCAAAGATGCACTGCGCGGAGGTGCTGGCAAGCTAGAAGGACAAGTCAATTGGCAAGGCTCTCCCATGACCTTGCATTACCCAAGCTTGGGCGGCCGCTTCAATGTGAACATCGGGCGCGGGCAGTTCCTTCAAGCTGAGCCTGGTGTTGCCAAGCTGTTGGGGGTCCTGAGCCTGCAAGCTTTGCCGCGGCGTTTGTTGTTTGATTTCAGAGATGTTTTCAGCGCGGGTTTTGCCTTTGATACCGTTCGCGGGGACGTGTTGATTCAACAAGGCATTGCCAGCACACGCAATTTGCAAATGAAGGGCGTCAATGCCATTGTGCAAATGGATGGCAGTTCTGACATTGAAAAAGAAACGCAAAACTTGCGTGTCCTGATCTTGCCCGAAGTGGATGCGGGCACCGCTTCATTGCTGGCGGGTATTGCGCTGAACCCTGCCATTGGTTTAAGCACCTTTTTGGCGCAACTGATTCTCAAGCAGCCGCTAAGCCGAGTCAACACCCAAGAGTTTTTAATTGACGGCACCTGGAGCGACCCCAAGGTGACCAAAGTTGCAGCCACCGCTGTTGCACCTTAAGCCTTGCGCGGGTTTTGTTCATGACGCCAACTGACTCTTTGCCGCTGCAAAACACGCATCTTCTGTGGACCTTTTTCAAATCTGCCACGCGCTCATTTACCGACCGTCGTTTTTCATTGTGGCTTGCCTTGTTTGGACTGGTCGTTGCGCTTTTGGTGACCTTGGTGTGGCTTGCGGGTCGGTATGAGGCCAGTCAATATCAGGCGGAATTAGACCGTGACACGGCAGATGCCGTGACTGACATTCGCAATGGTTTCAGCAGGCACATTGTGAGCTTGCAAAGCTTACAGCTTAAGTCGCTGCCCTCCAAATTATGGCAAGCAGAAGTGCCACTTCTTTTAAGTCAACACAGGGCTTGGCTTCGAGTTGAAAGAAGAGATTTGCAAGGCTTGATCTTAGATGCCTCCGTCTCTCCATTTAAGCCAACTTTGTTTGACGCTCAAACGCGAATGAACGAGCAAGCCGAAATCGTTCAAACGTGTTTGCGTTCTAAGCGCCTTAATGGCCCCGCCTATTCGCGAAGTTACTTTGTGCCTCAAGCCAATGGCATCGGTTTAGAGGTGATGGAAATGTGCCTGCCTGTTCTCGTGCAGGGGCGTGCCGTCGGCTTTACGCTTTTGACTTACGGGCTTCAAGAAGTTCTGGCCACAGAGTTGGGCGAGACCTATGGTCGTCGCAATGAAATTTCTTTCATTGAGCCCGATGGCACGCGACTGGCCGTTCACGGTACTTTGCCACGCACCAAACGGCTGTTCACTGCAACTCAGTTACTGGACTTGCCAGGCACAACGCTGATGCTTCGAATGGATGGTCGGCGCGCTGCACCCGATGGGTTTCCAAACATCTTGCCTGCCTTGGTCTTGGCCATGTCGATCGCCTTGGTGTCGGTTTTGGTTTTGCTGGTAAAGGATTCTCGGCGCCGACTTAAAGCGGAACGCGACTTGGCGGATGCGCTGGCCTTTCGAAAAGCCATGGAAGACTCCTTGGTCACGGGTCTGCGTGCGCGTGATTTAAAAGGTCGAATCACCTATGTGAATCCCGCGTTTTGTCAGATGGTGGGTTTTGAGGCCGAGCAAATCCTAGGGAAGTCAGCGCCCATGCCTTATTGGCCACCCGAAATGGTGGGTGAGTATCAACAACGTCAAGCGGTTCGATTGGCAGGCAACGCACCGCCGCGTGAAGGTTTTGAGTCGGTTTTTGTGAGAAAAGACGGATCGCGTTTTCCGGTCCTAATTTTTGAAGCCCCCTTGATCAATGTCTTGGGGCAACAAACGGGCTGGATGAGTGCATTTTTGGACGTCAGCGAACAACGCCGCATTGAAGAGCTTTCGCGCTCTAGTCAAGAGCGCCTGCAGGCCACTGCGCGACTTGCGACGGCGGGTGAGATGGCTTCACTTTTAAGCCATGAGTTGAACCAACCGCTGGCAGCGATTTCAAGCTATGCAACAGGTTCTTTAAACCTGATGCGGCACCCTGAGTTCAGCGATACGCCCCCGCCATTGAGCGACCTCCAAATGGCCTTTGAAAGAATTTCTGAGCAAGCAGGCCGTGCTGGAAAAGTCATCAACAGCGTTCATGATTTCGTCCGGCGGCGTGACCAAGACAAAGAAGTCGTCAGCCCTCAAGCCATCATTGATGCTGTGATGCCGCTTATGCAGTTGCAAGCTCACAAATTGCAGGTTCGCATCGAAACCAAATTGGATGCGCGCCTATTGCCTATTTTGTGTGACCGAACCATGGTCGAGCAAGTCTTGTTGAATTTGGCGCGCAATGGCATGCAGGCCATGGACTACCCCCACTGCCACAAGCGACGCCTCACACTTCAAGTTCAAAGGGCGACATCTGGCGACTCACATGGTTGGGTTGAGTTTTCCGTCATTGACATGGGGATCGGAATTTCGCCAGACATTGCACAGCAATTGTTCAAGCCCTTCTTCACCACCAAGGCAGAAGGAATGGGCCTCGGTCTTAGTCTTTGCCGAACCGTTGTCGAGCAGCATGGCGGTCATTTGGAGTTCGAAGCACAAGAGCCATGTGGCACTCTTTTTCGCTTTACCCTTCCCACAGCCCCTGAGCTGTGAGCAAGGCTAAAATCCATTGATGCAACCTGCCCTGAACGCCTGTGTTTTCATCGTTGATGACGATGCCAGTGTTCGTGACGCGATGGCTTGGTTGCTGCGTTCGCGACGACTGATGAGCGAGGCATTTGCAAGTGCGGATGCATTTGAGCGCATGCTACAAGAAAAGTTTCCTGGCCCTAAAACGCCTGTGCCCACGCAAGCGGGCTGCATCTTATTGGACGTTCGAATGCCAGGGCAGAATGGCCTAGCGCTGTTTGAGACACTCATCGGTAACGGCTTGGCACATACTTGGCCGGTTATTTTTTTAACGGGGCACGCCGATTTGCCAACGGCCGTTGACTGTGTCAAGCGGGGTGCATTTGATTTTTGCGAAAAGCCGTTCTCTGACAACGCTTTGGTTGACCGCGTAGAACACGCTTTGGGTTTGTCCAGTGAGCGTTTGGCGGTTCACCTTCAAAGTGCGGGCTTGGTATCACGCCTGCATGACTTAACCGATCGAGAGCGTGATGTGATGCAGCTGGTGGTTGAGGGCTTGCCCAACAAACTCATTGCCGATCAACTTGACATCAGTGTGCGAACGGTAGAGGTTCATCGATCGCGGGTTTTCGAAAAAATGGATGTGAAATCAGCGGTCGAATTGGCGAATTTGTTGCGGGAGATTTGAATGCGTTCGAAAGACCACAAGTCTTTGTGTCATTCTTTGGGCGGAGCCTTTGGCTCAGGCTCATTTGGCTTTTCAGACTTCAGCTCGCCCTTGTCCCGGCCTGAAAACATGGTCCACCAAACAATCGCCAGCAAAATCAACAACGCCAACAACGCTTCTAACAAGATCAAACCCATGCATCATCTCCTTGGTTCATGGATTTTAGGCAGCTTCTTTGTTTTGGGTGTTCTCCTTTTGTCGGCATGCTCTTCTCCCGAGAAAAAGCCAACACCACAAACCGCCATCACACCGCCAAAGGCGCCTGTTCTAGAGACGGCGACTGCCCTTGAAAATGCGCCCACCGTTTTAATCAAGGCCAAAAGTCGCTGGTTGTTGGCCAGCTGGTCTGACCTTCCTGGCTTTAACGCCGACAACTTCAACGAAGCGTGGGTCGCTTGGCGACAAAACTGTGCCCGAAACTTACCCAACACACAACGCCTTTGTGCTGATGTCAGGCGCTTGGACGGACAGCCTTCCGCATTGCAAAAGGCCTGGGTGATGGAAAACTTTCAACCCTTTCGCGTTGAGCATTTGAATGCCGCCGCCGCGCCTGCCAATGGGCTCTTGACGGCTTATTACGAGCCTGTTTTTGAAGCCTCTCGAACGCCAAGGCCTGGCTTTGAAGTGCCTTTGTATGGCGTTCCCGCCAATTTAAAAGCACGCTCTCCTTGGTTTAGCAGAGAAGAGATTGCCAAATTGCCCGCAGCCCAAGCCGCCCTCAAGGGCAAAGAAATCGCCTACATTGCCAGCCCCGTAGATGCCATGGTGCTTCACATTCAGGGATCGGGACGCTTGTGGCTCACTGAGCGCGATGGCCGGCGCACCCAAATCCGATTGGCCTTCGCCGGCACCAACGAACACCCTTATCAAAGCATTGGCCGCTGGCTGCTTGATCAAAACCTCACCAAAGATGCCACCTGGCCGGGCATCAAAGCTTGGCTTGCTCAAAATCCGCGCAGAACCAATGAACTCATGTGGCGCAACCCGCGCTTCATTTTCTTCAAAGAAGAGCCCCTGCTGGGCACCGAGGCACTTTTGGGCCCGAAGGGCGCGATGGGCGTTCCCTTAACGCCTGGGCGGTCCATTGCGGTCGATCCTGGCAGTATTCCGTACGGTTCTGCTGTCTGGCTTTCCAGCAGAGGGCCTCAAACCCCCTTAAATAGGCTGGTTTTTGCGCAAGATACTGGCAGCGCCATCGTTGGCGCCGTGCGTGCCGACTATTTTGTAGGCTCTGGCGACGCAGCCGGCGAATTGGCCGGCCGTCTCAAACAAGATATGGCAGCATGGGTTTTGCTTCCAAGATAAGCAGTGTCGATCTACACTGCGCTTACATGCTTTTGAAAGTGGCACATTATGAACGCTCCCTTGCCTGAACATTTGCGCCAAGCACTGGCCAATGTCACCCTTGACGACAAATACAGCCTGAAGTCTGGTCGGGCCTTCATGAGCGGCGTTCAAGCCCTGGTTCGCTTGCCAATGCTGCAACAAGAGCGCGATGCCTTGGCTGGTAAACGAACGGGCGCCTTGATCAGCGGCTACCGCGGCTCGCCACTGGGTGGTTATGACCAGGCTTTGTGGAAAGCCAAGTCTCACCTTGAAAAGCACAACATCGTTTTTCAACCTGGCGTCAACGAAGAGCTCGCAGCCACAGCCTTGTGGGGCACCCAACAGTTGGGGTTTGCGCCACCGGGCAGCCAAAAACTAGATGGCGTTTTTGGCATTTGGTATGGCAAGGGCCCTGGTGTGGACCGTTGCTCCGACGTGTTCAAACACGCCAACATGGCAGGCACCACGACGTGGGGCGGCGTCTTGGCCGTCGCTGGTGACGATCACATTGCCAAAAGCTCGACTGCAGCACACCAGAGTGATCATATTTTCAAGGCCTGTGGCCTGCCAGTGTTCTTTCCTGCTTCTGTTCAGGACGTGTTGGATTTGGGCGTTCACGCCATTGCGCTAAGCCGTTTTGCCGGCGTCTGGTCTGGCATGAAAACCATTCAAGAAATTGTTGAGTCGAGCGCTACGGCCGACATCAACGCCGATCGGGTCAAGATTGTTTTGCCTGAGTTTGAAATGCCTCCTGGCGGCGTTCACATCAGGTGGCCTGACGCGGCCCTTGATCAAGAGGCCCGCTTGTTTGACTACAAATGGTATGCCGCCCTGGCCTACATTCGCGCCAATCGTTTGAACCACAACGTCATCGAAGGCCCTAACGACCGCTACGGCATCATGGCCAGTGGCAAGGCCTACAACGACACAAGACAAGCTTTGGTAGATCTGGGTTTAGACACCGAGACCTGCCAACGCTTAGGCATTCGGGTTCACAAGGTTGCAGTTGTTTGGCCACTAGAGGCGCAAAGCACGCGTGAGTTTGCAAAGGGCCTAAAAGAAATTTTGGTAGTTGAAGAAAAACGCCAAATCATTGAATACCAACTGAAGGAAGAACTTTACAACTGGCCCGATTCACAGCGCCCGCGCATTGTGGGTAAGTTTGATGAGCTCGAAGGCGATGACTCCGGCGGCGAGTGGTCTGTACCCAATCCTATGGCGCATCGACTGCTGCGCGCCAATGCCGACCTTACGCCCACCTTGATTGCCAAGGCTCTGGCCCGGCGACTCAAAAAACTTGATTTACCCTCTGATGTGTTGGCACGCATTGATGCGCTGCTGGAGACCATCGACGCCAAGGAGCGCGCACAAAACAGTTTGGTTCTCAATCCATCGGCAGACCGCATGCCTTGGTTCTGCTCTGGTTGTCCCCACAACACCAGCACAAAAGTGCCAGAAGGCTCGCGTGCCATGGCGGGCATTGGCTGCCACTTTATGAGCGTGTGGATGGACCGCAGCACCGTTGGCTTTACGCAAATGGGCGGAGAGGGAACGCCGTGGATTGGCCAGCAGCATTTCAGCAACGAAAACCATGTTTTTGCCAACATTGGCGATGGCACTTATTTTCACAGCGGCATCTTGGCCATCCGCCAAAGTATTGCTGCTGGTGTCAACATCACCTACAAAATTTTGTACAACGATGCGGTTGCCATGACGGGTGGTCAGCGTGTCGGAGAACGCGCTGAAGGGCACAGCGTTGTTCAAATTGCACAAAGCATGCGTGCAGAAGGTGCCATCGTAATCAAAGTGGTCACAGATGAACCCGAAAAGTACGACGGCGTTGCTTTGGCTGAAGGTGTGTTGGTCCATCATCGTGATGAACTCGATGCCATTCAGCGTGAACTGCGCGAAGTAAAAGGTTGTACTGTCATTATTTATGACCAAACATGCGCTACTGAAAAGCGCCGTCGCCGCAAGCGCGGCACCATGGTTGATCCGGCCGTTCGCGTGATGATCAATGAGTTGGTGTGTGAAGGCTGTGGCGATTGTGGCGTTCAGTCCAATTGTTTGTCGGTTGAACCGCTTGAAACTGAATTTGGTAGAAAACGAGCCATCAATCAAAATACCTGCAATAAAGACACCAGTTGCCTCAAAGGTTTTTGTCCCAGTTTCATCAGCATCGAAGGCGGTCAACTTAAGAAGAAATCCAAAGAGCAGAAGTTCAGTTGGGAGACTCTGCCCGCTTTGCCTATGCCAGTGGTGCCCAATTTAGGCAATGCGCATCAGCCCTATGGCGTTGTCGTTGCAGGTGTTGGTGGCACGGGTGTGATCACCATTGGTCAACTTTTGGGCATGGCCGCGCACTTAGACGGTCTTGGCATCGTCACGCAAGATTCTGCTGGTTTGGCGCAAAAGGGCGGTGCAACTTGGAGCCATGTTTTATTGGCAAAACACCAAGATGACATTCAAACCACACGTGTAAGCATGGCAGCTGCTGATTTAATTTTGGGCTGTGATCCCATAGTGACCGCTGGTAAAGAAACGTTATCGCGCATGATGGAAGGCAGAACCCGCGTTGCTTTGAATTCTCACAGTTCACCCACCGCTGAGTTTGTTAAAAATACACAATGGGAAAACCCAGCTGACAGTTGTGCGGCTGACATTGCTTCTACCGTTGGACTTCATGGTTTGGCCTCCTTTGATGCCGATCATCTATCAGCGCAATTGATGGGCGATACGATTTACATCAACCCCATGCTTTTAGGTTATGCCTGGCAAAAGGGCTGGGTTCCCTTGAGTCTTGATGCTTTGAAGCGTGCCATCGAATTGAACGAAGTGGCAGTTGCTCAAAATTTAACAGCCTTTGAATGGGGGCGTCATGCGGCGCATCAATTGCCGGCAGTTCAAGCGCTGTTAAAACCGCTGCAAATTATTTCGTTTAAAAAGCGTGATCGTTTAGAAGATTTAATCGCCACACGCATTGAATTTTTAACAGCGTATCAAAACTCTGCTTATGCCAAACAGTACGAAACCTTTGTCTTGAAAGTTAAAGCGAAAGAAAGCACTTTAGGTTCTTATTTGCTGACAGAAACGGTGGCTCGTCAATTGTTCAAATTAATGGCTTACAAAGATGAATACGAAGTAGCCCGCTTGCACACCAATAAACAGTTTCTAGAACGCGTTAAAAGCCAGTTTGAGGGCGATTTCAAGGTTTTCTACCACCTAGCCCCACCCCTTATTGCTAAACGCAATGAGAAGGGCCAGCTCATTAAACAAAAAATGAGCCCCCACATGTTGCTGGCTTTCAAAGTTTTGGCTCAATTTAAATTTCTACGGGGTACTGCCTTGGATATTTTTGGTCGCACCGAAGAAAGGCAGACTGAACGTGCGCTGATTCAGGAGTACAAGGATGCCATCGATGAATTATTGGTGTCTTTGAAATCAGAGAACCTTGCCTTGGCCGTCAAAATGGCCAACGTGACTGAACAAGTCAAAGGTTTTGGTCATGTGAAAGAAAAACACTTAGCTGCTGTCATGGTGCAGTGGCAAAACTGCATGGATGCGTTCAGAAAAGCAATTTAATTTGAATTCTGAGTTTGTCTTTGTATTCTTCTTTTATATAGATTAATACATAGTAGTAGTAGATAAGGAGAGGCTTGTTCTGTGGACAAGTCTCTTTTTTCTTTATAGATCAATGCATTGAATCATTTTGAAGGGTGTGTATGAGGCTGCTTCTGAGGTGTCATTCAGATATGAACAACTTTAGAAATAAAAATAATGTGTGGATAACCATGCTGTTATCCCAAAACTATCCACATGTTTGTTCATTGACAAGCAACTCATCTTCAACATTAGATTTCTGAGATCTAAAAATTTCAGTCAAGATGTGAAAAGACCAGCTCTGAAATCATCAACTGCTTGAATAAGTTCTTCACGCGTATTCATGACAAATGGTCCGTGTTGTGCGATGGGCTCGTTCAGGGGTTGGCCTGCAATCAAAAGAATTTTGGCACCAGGCGAGCCTTCAATGACAACACCATTTCCCTCATTTTGAAGAATGGCCATTCTGTGTAAATTAACGGCTGTTTTTACGCCGTCACTGACCACATTGACATGACCACGGTAAACAAACAAGAAGGCATTGTGAAGGGGGTTCAATGTTTGTTGAAAACAACTGTCGGCCTCAAAATGGATGTCCAAGTAAAGTGGGTTGGTAGGAAACAAGTCAATGGGCCTTTGAACTGCACCTTGTACACCGTTGGATTCACCTGAAATAACCCGAACCCTGATGGACTCATGAGGCTGGTATTCTGGGATGGCCTCACTTTGAATATCTTCATAAGCAGGCGAGCACATTTTTTGGGAGGCAGCTAAGTTCAACCAAAGCTGAAACCCCTCCATCACTCCTTCTTCTTGCTCAGGCATTTCACTGTGAACAACGCCTCTACCGGCCGTCATCCATTGAACACCACCATTTTGTAATAGCCCCTCGTGACCGGCACTGTCTTTGTGCCGCATTCTTCCAGCAATCATGTAAGTGACGGTTTCAAACCCCCGGTGGGGATGATCTGGAAAACCACCACCGTAGTCATTGGGATCATCGCTACCAAAGTTGTCAAGCATCAAAAAGGGATCTAGCCGCCTCTGGTGAGCTTGCGTTAAAACGCGCGTGAGTTTGACGCCATCGCCGTCTCGCGTGGCGTGGCCCATGACTTGTTGTTCAACGCGGCGACCCAGAAAAGCTTTGTTGTTTGAGCTCATGAAACAGACTTAGAGGCTTGGATAGTCAGTGTAACCAGCCGCCAGTCCGCCATAAAAAGTGGCGCGGTCTGGCGTGTTGTAAGGGCCGTTTTGCTTCAACCTTGCGGCCAAGTCTGGGTTGGCAATGAAAGACTTTCCAAAGGCAATCAAGTCTGCACCGTCGGCAATGGCTTGGTCGGCCAACGCCCTGTCATAGGCATTGTTGAGCATCCAGGCGCCATGGCCGCCGCCTTGTTGATAGGCCTTCTTCAATGCCGTGTAGTCAAAGGGCGCCTCACCTTGTTGAAAATCACGGGCAGCACCCGTCGAGCCTTCAATGGTGTGCACATAAGCCAGACTCAAAGTGCCAAGGAAATTTGCAACGTGCTCAAAAAGTGCTTGTGGCCAGGAGTCGCTCGCATCGTTGGCGGGTGTGACGGGTGAAATGCGAATACCGCAGCGACCGCCACCAATCTCTTGGGTCACGGCCAGCATCACCTCTTTTAAAAGGCGAGTGCGATTTTCAATGCTGCCACCATAAGCATCTGTGCGGTGATTGCTGTCGGCCCTTAAAAACTGATCGATCAAGTAGCCGTTGGCCGCATGCACTTCGATGCCATCAAAGCCAGCATCGATGGCGTTTTTTGCAGCGTGCCGATAGTCCGAAACAATGCCTGGTATTTCTGCCAACTCAAGTGCGCGCGGCTCAGAGGTTGGGACAAAGCTTGGAACACCGTTCTCGATGAGCACCGTTTTTGACTTGGCAACAATGGCCGACGGCGCAACGGGCGCTTGCCCGTTGGGCTGAAGGCTGGTGTGTGAGATGCGGCCAACGTGCCAAAGCTGCACCACTATTTTTCCGCCTTTGGCGTGCACTGCGGCCGTTACAGCTTGCCACGCTTTGACTTGTTCGGCCGACCAAATACCTGGCACATCCGCGTAACCTTGGCCTTGATGGCTGATGGCCGTTGCTTCGGTAATGATGAGGCCTGCGCCCGTTGCAGGGTTGGCCCGTTGCGCATAGTATTCAGCCATCAGCGCGTTTGCCAGGGCTTGTGGCGCTCGGTTGCGAGTGAGGGGTGCCATCACAATGCGTGAGGCAAGTTGCAGTTGGCCGGCTTGGCAAGGTTCAAATAAGTTTTTCATGACGCAAAGCATAAGGTTTTTCACAGCGCTCTGGTTGGCAATTTGCATTTCGATGGCGGCTGCCGTTTCGCTTGGCATGACCCGTTTTGCATATGCCTTGTTGTTGCCACCCATGCGCGAAGACTTGTCTTGGACCTACACCTTAGCAGGCAGCATGAACACCTTCAACGCGGTGGGCTATTTGATTGGCGCCCTGATCACGCCCCGAATGTTGAACCGTTGGGGCGCAGTCCATGTCTTGATTGGCGGCGCGTTCATGGCTTCTTTGTTGATGGCGCTGACAGGGTTTTTTTCTGAAACGCCGATTCTTTTGCTTCAGCGTTTGTTGGCGGGTGTGGTCAGCGCGGCGGTCTTCGTGTCAGGTGGATTGTTGGCCGCGCGGCTTGGTTCGCATTGGCCTTCGCAGTCGGGCTTGTTGCTGGGCCTTTATTACGGCGGAACAGGCTGGGGAATTGTTTTGTCCGCACTCTTTGTTCCTGCTGCACTGTTGGCTGCAAATGAACAATCGTTTGTTCATCCTTGGGCGTGGGCTTGGTGGGTCTTGGCGTTCGCGTGCTTCGTCATGACGCTTGTGCTTTTTGCCATTCGTTTGCCGATGAAAAATGGGACGGCAGAGTTGAAGCCCTTTATTACCGAAGACGACACACCTGCTCATCAAGCCCGAAAAATGCATTGGCCCGATTGGCTATTTGGCTTGGCAGGGTATGGCCTGTTTGGTGTGGGCTACATTGGTTACATGACCTTTGTTGTAGCCGTTTTGCGCGAGCAAGGCGCAAGCGCATCTCAGATTACTTTGTTCTATGCTTTGCTGGGACTTGCGGTTGTTGCTTCATCCAGAATTTGGGCAGGCTTGTTGAATCGCTATCGAGGCGGACAGTCTTTGTCGATTTTGAATGCTTTGCTTAGCGTGGCGACCGTCATCCCCGTCATCACAAGTGCATGGCCCATGATGCTTGTGTCGGGCTTGTTGTTTGGTGGTGTATTTTTGTCGGTCGTTGCCTCGACCACAGCCATGGTGAAACACAACCTGGTGCCGTCACAGTGGGCGGCAGGCATCAGTGTTTTCACAGTGATCTTTGCTGTCGGACAAATCATTGGCCCCACCATGGTGGGTTGGATTGCCGATGGCCCAGGAGGGCTTCATCGAGGCCTTCTTTTTTCTGCCGGTGCCTTGATGCTGGGTGCGGTGTTGGCGTGGCAGCAAAAACCCATTCAGAAAAGCTGAAGCAAGTTCAGACGTCGTAGCCAGGATTATCGCGATTGAGTTTTCGCAACAAAGAGGGCCAAACAAAACTGCCTCCTAGTCCGCCAGTTTGAACCTTCATCACGTGTGCAATGCCCTTCAAAATCTCTGGGTTGACCGCGGTCAGATCGGCTGCGCCGCTTTGACCGGCAAGTGCGTCGACTTGAATGCGGCAGGTGTTTTCAAATGTGTACATGCTCAAAAAAGCATCGGCAATGGTTTTGCCAACAGTCAGTAAGCCATGATTGCGCAGCATGAGAAAGTTGGCCTCTCCCAAGTCTTTTTGCAAGCGCGTTTTTTCATCGTCGCGTATCGCAACGCCTTCATAGTCGTGATAGGCCAGCGAAGCCAGCACAAAGGTGCTTTGCTGGCTGATGGGCAACACGCCTTGCTTTTGTGCGCTCACCGCCACGCCAGCGCGGGTGTGTGTGTGAAGCACACATTCTGCGTCTGGGCGCGCCTCATGCACGGCGCTGTGAATAACGAAGCCTGCAGGGTTTACTGGATAAGGGTTCTCTGCATCCAGTTTGTTGCAATCCATGTCGATTTTTACCAGGCTTGATGCAGTAATTTCATCAAACATCAGGCCATAGGGGTTGATTAGAAAATGATGCTCATCGCCACACACCGAGGGTGGTAATTTGGCGCTGATGTGGGTGAAGACCAAATCGCTCCAACCATACAAAGCGACCAAGCGGTAGCACGCGGCTAAATCGACACGCAGCTGCCACTCATCGGCATGGCAGCGCGCTTGATGGGTTTGGGGTTGGCTCATGGCGTCTCCTGTTGGTGGATGGCTCGAGCTTAGCTTGAGAGGGCTGATGCGATCAGTCACGCAAGGAACACCCGATGCAGATAAAATCAAGCCCCTTGGCCTTAGGCCTCTCACGGCGCGAGCAGCGCCGCCCTAACGGTGATGGACTGGTGATTTGATGCTTTACCCACAAGAATTTGATGTGATCGTTGTCGGCGGCGGCCATGCCGGCACCGAGGCCGCGTTGGCGTCTGCGCGCATGGGTTGTCAAACGCTCTTGCTGACGCACAACATCGAGACCTTAGGTCAGATGAGTTGCAACCCCTCTATCGGAGGCATTGGCAAAGGCCATCTGTTGAAGGAGGTCGATGCTTTGGGCGGTGCCATGGCCATTGCAACGGACGAGGGCGGCATTCAGTTTCGCATTTTGAACAGTTCTAAGGGGCCGGCTGTGCGTGCTACGCGTGCGCAAGCGGATCGGATTTTGTACAAGGCGGCCATTCGCCGTCGCCTCGAGAATCAAGAAAACCTGTGGATATTCCAGCAGGCGGTTGATGATCTCATGGTTGAGTCAAATGGCGTTGAAGACCGTGTGGTGGGGGCTGTCACGCAAGTGGGCGTTCGCTTCAGATCAAAAACAGTGGTCTTGACGGCCGGTACATTCCTAGATGGAAAGATCCATGTAGGCTTGGAAAACTATTCGGCAGGGCGGGCGGGTGATCCTCCGGCTGTCAGTTTGTCTGCTCGCTTGAAAGAACTTAAGCTTCCTCAGGGCCGCTTGAAAACGGGCACGCCGCCGCGCTTAGATGGGCGCACCATTGACTTTTCAAAGTGCCAAGAACAGCCTGGCGATGGCATGCCGGGCGGCTTGAACGCCGAAGCCGGCGTTCCTGTTTTCAGCTTCATGGGGCGCGCAGACATGCACCCTGAGCAGATGCCTTGTTGGATCACGCATACCAATGAGAGAACGCACGACATCATTCGCTCTGGCTTTGACCGAAGCCCCATGTTCATGGGAAAAATTGAAGGTGTTGGCCCAAGGTACTGCCCAAGCGTGGAAGACAAGATCAATCGCTTTGCCGACAAAGACAGCCACCAAATCTTTTTAGAGCCCGAGGGTCTCACTACCCACGAGTTTTATCCGAATGGCATTTCAACCAGTTTGCCTTTTGACATTCAATACGCTCTGGTTAGGTCTATGAAGGGATTGGAGAACGCCCACATTCTGAGACCCGGTTATGCCATTGAGTATGACTACTTTGACCCGCGCTCACTGAAAAGCAGCTTTGAAACGCGTCAAATTGGGGGGCTCTTCTTTGCCGGCCAAATCAATGGTACGACTGGTTACGAAGAGGCGGCATCGCAGGGCTTGTTTGCCGGAATCAATGCTGCGCTTCAATGCAGGTCTTTATCTGGTGCTGGCAATGACATGGGTGGCGCATGGTTGCCAAGCCGCGACCAAGCTTATTTGGGCGTGCTGGTAGATGACCTCATTACCAAAGGCGTCACAGAGCCTTATCGCATGTTTACCAGCAGGGCTGAATTTCGACTGCAACTTAGGGAAGACAACGCAGACATGCGCTTGACGGAGGTGGGCCGCAAAATGGGCCTGGTGGACGATGAGCGCTGGACTTCTTTTTGTACAAAGCGCGAAGCTGTTTCACGTGAAACAGAGCGCCTTAAGTCAACGTGGGTCAACCCGAGAAACCTACCAGATGCAGAGTCGGCACGAGTTCTGGGCAAGGCCATTGAGCATGAGCATAATTTGTTTGACTTGCTCCGTCGACCCGGTGTGAGTTATGAAAGCCTGGTGTCCTTGGATTCCGATCGGTACGCTTCAACAACTGTTTCACGTGAAACATTGGGCGAACTCTCTGCCCCTGTCATTGAACAGGTTGAAATTGCGGCCAAGTACGCGGGGTACATTGATCGACAAAAGGTCGAGGTTGGGCGTGCAGTTCATTTTGAAAACCTGAAGCTGCCCGCCAAACTTGACTACCTTTTGGTCTCTTCTTTGTCGATCGAGGCTCGACAAACCTTGTCCAAGCACCGCCCAGAAACCCTGGGCATGGCATCTCGAATTTCTGGAATTACCCCCGCAACCATTTCCTTGCTACTGATTTATCTCAAAAGGGGTGGTTTTAAGGAGTTCATGTCGGTCAAGCCCGAGGTGGCGGAGTCGATTGCGGTAGGTTCGGCGAGTTTGATGCCATGACGGCCACGGCCGAAGGCTTGTCTGAAGGGGAGCGTCTTCAAGCGCTTTCCCTGGGGGTCAAAGCATTGGAATTGAATGTGCCAGAGGCCCAGCAGCGACAGTTGTTGAGCTACATGGCGCTCATTCAAAAGTGGAACAAGGTATATAACCTCACAGCGTTGAAAACGCCGCAGGAAATCTTGACCCACCATTTGCTAGACAGTTTGTCGTCAATTTCCCCCTTGCTTGGCTATCTTGCTCAAAGCGCAAGAGGCGCTGGCCAAGAAGTCGAGTTGTTGGATGTGGGCTCGGGCGGTGGTTTGCCGGGGGTGGTGATAGCCATTTGTTGTCCCAACATCCGCGTCACTTGTGTCGATACGGTTTCTAAAAAGGCGGCATTTGTGCAACAGGTGGCAGCCAGTTTAAAGTTGTCAAACTTGCGAGGGCTTCATGCGCGGGTAGAAAGCCTGACGGGGCCTTTTGACGTCATCTGCTCCCGAGCATTTGCCTCTTTGCCAGACTTTGTCAATTGGTCGGCCGGCGCCTTGTCAGAAGACGGTGTTTGGATGGCCATGAAGGGCAAGCTGCCCGAAGCAGAGATGGCGACGCTGCCTTCTTTTGCAGAAGTGTTTCACGTGGAACAACTCCAGGTTCCTGGTTTGGCGGCCGATCGTTGCATGGTCTGGATGAAAAAATCAGTAACTTTGTCTACTGAAGCAAGCTCGACCTGAGTTTCGCCCCTTACACTTGGGCTCATTGAGAAAGCCTTTGATGTTTGGAATTTCTGATTACGGCGCTTTTGTCGCAGCCTTCGTATTGCTATTGTTCTTGCCTGGCCCTGGCAATCTGGCCTTGATTACCTCTACCACCCAAGGCGGCATGAGGGGTGGCACGGCTTCCGTTGCGGGTTTGATTTTGGGCGACCAAATTTTGTTGTGGATGACCGTGGCCGGTGTGGCGGCTCTTCTGCAAACCTATCCTCATTTGTTTATGGCCTTGAAATGGTTGGGCGCCGCTTACCTTGCATGGTTGGGTTTTAGAATGGTCTTTGCCAAGCCGGGTGAGGGGCCATCGATCAAGATCACCCCAGGTCAATA
The DNA here is from genome assembly GCA_044233865.1 of Limnohabitans sp. Lineage (GTDB taxonomy): Bacteria > Pseudomonadota > Gammaproteobacteria > Burkholderiales > Burkholderiaceae_C > Limnohabitans_A. Next base: position 7,728 of record JBIIJK010000001.1, on the reverse strand, counting down.
TTTCAAAGAAACCATGTTCATCACCTTGCTCAACCCCAAGGCAATCATGTTTTACTTTGCTTTTTTCCCGCAATTCATTGATCCTGAGAAGCACCAAGGAATGGTTACTTTTGTATTCATGGCGGTTAACATTGCCGTTTTGGGTTTCCTGTACTGTTTTGGCGTTGTGGTCATCACCCACAGGATGGCAACACGCCTCAGAGCCAACCCCAAAGTCTCTGGGTTCTTGCAAAAAATTGCCGGCTTGTTCTTAATCGGATTTGGTCTGAAATTGGCCTTGGGCAAATAATCGCACCCAGCGAGAAAAAAAAGAGTCACAAATGGCAAAGATATTCTGTGTTGCAAATCAAAAAGGCGGCGTTGGCAAGACCACATCGGCGGTTAACTTGGCTGCCGGCTTGGCCAAAGTGGGGCAGCGTGTTTTATTGGTTGACCTCGATCCACAAGGCAATGCAACCATGGGCTCGGGCGTTGACAAGCGGCAGCTAGAGCTCAGCGTGTACGACGTTTTATTAGAGTCGGCCAGCATTCAAGAGGCGGCCATTTTTTCAGAAAAATGTGGCTATCACGTGTTGGGCGCCAACCGCGAACTGGCCGGTGCAGAGGTTGAACTGGTTGACCTTGAAAGACGCGACCAACGTTTGAAGTCCGCATTGGAAGTGGCAGACAAAGACTTTGACTTTGTCTTAATTGATTGCCCGCCGTCTTTGTCCATGCTCACCTTGAATGGTTTGTGCGCCGCGCATGGCGTGATTGTTCCGATGCAGTGCGAGTATTTTGCGTTGGAGGGGTTGACCGATTTGGTGAACACCATCAAGCAAGTGCATGCCAATTTGAACCCTGATTTGAAAATCATTGGTTTGCTGCGCGTCATGTTTGATCCGCGAATTACTTTGCAACAGCAAGTGAGTGATCAACTTAAATCACACTTTGGTGACAAAGTTTTTAACACGGTGATTCCTCGAAATGTGCGGCTGGCAGAGGCGCCCAGTTATGGTTTGCCAGGCGTTGTGTTTGACCCCTCTGCCAAAGGCAGCCAAGCGTTTGTAGAGTTTGCCAGGGAGTTGGTACAGCGCATTCCAACGCTTTAAGGCCACGAAAGCGTTTTAATGGAAAACCCAAAAGTCCTTATATTGCCTGGCTGGCAGGGAAGTGGGCCTTCACATTGGCAAAGCCTTTGGACCCGACAATATGCATACCAGCTGGTAGAGCAACACGACTGGATGCGGCCACTTCGCGGCGATTGGTTGGCGCGATTGGACGATGTGATGTCCGACTTGAGTGGGCCCGTGTTCTTGGTTGCACACAGTTTGGGTTGCATTCAAGTCGCGGCTTGGGCGCAAATTTCTGCACAATGCCACAAAGTCAAAGCGGCTTTGTTGGTTGCGCCTGGCGACGTAGAAGCCTCGCCTGTGCAAGATGTTTTTTCAAGTTGGCGTCCGATAGCTTTGACTGAGCTGCCCTTCAAATCAATTTTGATTGGCAGTGAAAACGACCCTTATTGCACCCTTGCACGGGCAGAACAGTTTGCGCTGGCTTGGGGGTCTGAGTTTTTAAACTTGGGCGAATGCGGACACGTGAACGCTGAATCAAATTTAGGTGACTGGCCTGAAGGCCACGCCTTGTTGAATGAATTGATGAAAGAAAAAAAACATGGTCACTAAAAAACCAAAGGGCTTAGGCCGAGGACTGGAGGCTTTATTGGGCCCCAAGGTTCAAGATGAGCCTAGCTCGCCTCAAGCCGTTGAGGCGGCAGCCAATCGAACTCCCAGCAGTTTGGCTTTGAGCGAGTTGGTGCCAGGCATGTATCAGCCTAGAACACGAATGGACGAGGGGGCACTCTATGAGTTGGCCGAGTCCATCAAGGCTCAAGGCATCATGCAGCCCATCTTGGTTCGCAAGTTAAGTGATGGCCCCAATGCAGGCAAGTATGAAATCATTGCGGGTGAGCGACGTTTCCGCGCATCGCGACTGGCGGGTTTGAACGAGGTGCCAGTTTTGGTTCGCGATGTGCCCAATGAAGCGGCAGCGGCCATGGCCTTGATTGAGAACATTCAACGCGAAGACCTCAACCCGCTTGAAGAGGCGCATGGTTTACAGCGCCTCATCAAAGAGTTTGGACTCACCCACGAAACAGCAGCCCAAGCTGTGGGACGTTCGCGAAGCGCTGCAAGCAACTTGCTTCGCTTGTTGAACTTGGCAGATCCCGTGCAAACCATGCTGATGGCAGGTGACATTGACATGGGGCATGCCCGGGCACTGTTGGGTTTGGACAAAGCCGCTCAAATTACAGCGGCGAATCAAATCAGCGCCAAAAAAATGTCGGTGCGCGAAGCAGAGAGTTTGGTGAAAAAACTCAGTGCAGAATTTTCTTTGGTGCAGCAAAAACCGAAAAAAGAAAAATCACGCGACATCAAACGCGTTGAAGAAGAACTCTCAGACTTGCTCACGGCGCAAGTAGAGGTCCGCGTTAAAAAGCGCGTGAAACGGCACGGGCGTTTTGAAGAGATGGGAGAACTGTCAATCCAGTTTGGATCACTCGACGAACTCAATGGGCTGATTGACAAGCTGCGCGGTTAACGCCATGAAAAAGGGCCCGCAGACCCTTTTTTCAATGAAAGATTTTTCCGGGGTTCATGATGTTGTGAGGGTCTAAGGCTTGCTTCAAGGTGCGCATCATGTTGACGGCACCAGCGCCCGCTTCTGTGACCAAGAAATCTATTTTGTGCAGGCCAATGCCATGCTCGCCAGTGCATGTACCGCCAAGGCGCAAGGCGCGGCTGACAAGTTTGTAATTCAGGTCTTCTGCAATCTCTCGCTCTTTTGGAATTTCAGGGTCGATTAAATAGCCAAAGTGAAAATTGCCATCACCGACGTGTCCGACCAAAAAGTAAGGCAAACCACTGGCTTCAGTTTCAGTCACAGAGTCAAGCAGGCAGTCGGCCAACTTGCTGATCGGCACGCAAGTGTCGGTGCTGATGGCTCGGCAGCCCGGCCTGCTTTGTAGCGCCGCAAAATAAGCATTGTGCCGCGCCGTCCAAAGGCGTGTTCGCTCTTCTGGCGTGGTGGCCCATTCAAATGCATTGCCGCCATGGTCGCTGGCAATTTCTTGAACCGTTTCGGCTTGCTCTTTCACGCCGGCTGGCGATCCATGAAACTCCATCAACAGCATGGGCTCTTCACGCAAGCCTAACTTGGCATAAGCGTTCACCATGCGAACGGTGTTGTGATCGATTAACTCAACACGCGCAATGGGCACGCCCAACTGAATCACTTGAATGACCGTTTGAACCGCTGCCTCAATGCTGGGGAATGAGCAGATGGCCGCTGAAATGGCTTCTGGCAAGGGGTAAAGCTTGACAGTGACTTCGGTCATCACGCCCAAGGTGCCTTCGCTGCCGACAAACAAGCGTGTGAGGTCGTAACCCGCACTCGATTTTTTGGCCCGGGTGCCTGTTCGAATAACTTCGCCAGAAGCTGTGACCACTTCAAGCGCCAATACATTCTCACGCATGGTGCCATAGCGAACGGCATTGGTGCCGCTGGCGCGTGTGGCGCTCATGCCGCCAAGGGTGGCGTCTGCGCCTGGATCGATGGGAAAAAACAAGCCCGTTGATTTGATTTCTTCGTTCAACTGTTTGCGCGTTACGCCTGGCTGAACCGTCACCGTCAGGTCTTCTGCGTTGATCGACAAAACTTTGTTCATGCGTGTGAGGTCAATGCTGATACCGCCTTGAACGGCGAGCAGATGGCCCTCTAAAGAGGAGCCAACACCAAATGGGATGACCGGCACTTTGTAGTCGCTGGCCAACTTCACGGCATCGGCCACGTCTTGTGTGCACTCGGCGAAGATCACGGCGGAGGGTGGGGGAACTGGCGCAAATGCAGATTCGTCGCGGCCGTGCTGCTCTCGAATCACCATGGCGGTTGAGCAGTTGTTGCCAAAGCGCGCCTTCAAAGCATCTATGAAAGCCTGGGGGACGGGGCGAGCGTTGACGACGGGCGCTAAATGGGCGGCAGGCGTAGGTGCATTCATGGTGAGGCTCCAAATAAAAGTGCGGTCTAAACAGGTGACATGACGGCGCGCAATGACCATGAATGGAGAAATGTTCCCAAACTCGGTCAAAATCAGAGTTTACGCCGAGACCTGCATTTTTGCACTCGGCCACGTACAGGGAAAACACCATGGGACACAGACTGACACAAATCGCCACGCGAACAGGCGACGAAGGCACCACCGGCTTGGGCAACAACCAGCGCGTGTCTAAAAATAGCTTGCGAGTGCACGCCATGGGCGATGTGGACGAATTGAACTCGCACATTGGTTTGTTGTTGTGTGAACAACTGCCAGAGGATGTTCGCGATTTGTTGGTCGAAGTGCAGCATCAGCTTTTCAACTTGGGCGGCGAATTGTCTATTCCTGGCTTTGAGTTGCTGAAGGCAGAGGCTGTCTTGGTTCTGGACCAAGCTTTGGAAACATACAACGCAAAGTTGCCAAAGCTAGAAGAGTTCATCTTGCCGGCCGGCAATCGTGCGGCGGCCCAAGCGCACATTTGTCGCACGGTGGCCAGGCGCGCAGAGCGGGCAACCGTAGCTTTGGGCAATGAAGAGGCGCTGAATGATGCGCCCCGCCAATACTTAAACCGAATTTCCGATTTGATGTTTGTGCTCTCTCGGGTGTTAAACCGAATGGATGGCGGCACCGATGTTTATTGGAAGAGCGAGCGGATGAAAAGCAAGGACTGATGAAAAGGCCGTCCTGAAGCATGAAAGTGTCGCCAAAGCGCAAGCATTGGGGATTTTCAGGGTGACAGGCGCCAACTCGCAGGCTAGGCTATGGCCATGAACGCTAGCACCCCCACGCCATTTTTATCGCCGTACCTTTCTTCGCTTGCTGACTTGCCAAAGTCTGCGCCCCAAGCGCCGCATGCCTACGTGCCGCAAATTCGACTTTACCAAGACTGGTTGCAACACAACCGAGGCATTGCATTTGACGCGTACAAAGACCTTTGGCAATGGTCGATTACCGATCTCGATGCATTTTGGCAAAGCATTTGGGACTACTTTGACATTCAATCGCCCACAGCGCATCAGGCCGTGCTGGTCAACAATGCCATGCCAGGCGCCATTTGGTTTCCCGGTGCGCAAGTTAACTATGCAAGCCAAGTCTTAAGGCATGTCGATCAAGCCCATGCGGCAGGCTTTGCGGCCTTGATTGCCCAAAATGAAAAGGGCCAGCACCAAGAAATTTCATGGCCCGAGCTGCAGCGCCAAGTGGCGTCCATGGCCTTGCATTTAAAAGCACAAGGCGTGCAGCCAGGTGATCGGGTGGCCGCTTACTTGCCCAACATTCCCGAGGCCGTTGTGGCTTTCTTGGCCACCATCAGTGTGGGGGGTGTGTGGAGCATTTGCGCGCCCGACATGGGAACCTTGGCCGTTTTGGATCGTTTCAGGCAGATAGAACCGAAGGTGCTCATTGCCTGTGATGGCGTGACGTATGGCGCCAAAGATTACGACCGCATGGCGGTGGTGCAAGAACTCAAAGACGCATTGCCTTCGGTACAACATGTGATTCTGCACGACAACTTGGGTGTTGCAGATTTGGCCAGCAGCGAAGTGGCTTCGGCCATTCGCATGTCACAAACCACGTCCAAGCACGGACCCGAGCTTGATGCCTTCAAACCCATGTCATTGCCTTTTGATCATCCACTTTGGATTGTTTATTCAAGCGGCACCACGGGTTTGCCAAAACCCATTGTGCATGGCCATGGCGGCACTGTGATTGTGGCCTTGGCACTCAAAATTTTGCACAACGATGTGGGTTGCAGCTATCACCCTAACAGCTGGGGTGAGCGCTTTCATTGGTACAGCTCAACCGGTTGGGTGATGTGGAATGCGCAAGTGGGCGGCCTGATGAATGGCACCACCTGCGTCATCTACGACGGCAATCCGGGCGGCAGCAAAGACAACCCTGACTGGAGCACGCTGTGGCGTTTTGCGGCAGAAAACAAGGTGACATTTTTTGGCGCAGGTGCAGCGTTTTTTGCCAATTGCCAAAAGTCTGGCATTGATCTCACGCAGTGTGGTGACTTATCGCGTGTGCGCGCATTGGGCACCACAGGCTCACCGCTTTCGCCTGAAACGCAAAATTGGGGCAATGAACAATTTCAACGCATCAAAACGCAGCACGCTCATTCCCCTTACCTTCACCGTGAAACAGATGGCGACATTTGGTGGTGCAATATTTCAGGCGGTACTGATTTTTGTGGTGCCTTCATTGGCGGAAACCGTGAACTGCCGCAAGAGGCCGGTGTCATGCAATGCCGCTTGTTGGGTTGCGCGGTCGAGGCTTGGAATGAGGCGGGTGAACCTGTGCATGGCGAAGTGGGAGAACTGGTGTGTTCGCAGCCTATTCCATCCATGCCTTTGTATTTTTGGAACGACAAAAATAACGCTCGCTACTTGGCCAGTTATTTTGAAATGTACCCCGCGGGCCATGGCCGCAAACCAGGTGGTGGCGATGCAGATGCCACGTATGGGGGTGTTTGGCGGCACGGCGATTGGCTGCGAATTGGCGCAGCAGACCAAGGTCAAAACGGCGGTGAAGGCTGCGTCATTTTTGGCCGCAGTGACGCTACCATCAACCGCCATGGTTTGCGCATGGGCACCAGCGAACTTTACAGCGCGGTTGAAGCTTTGCCAGAGGTGATCGACAGCATGGTGGTCGATTTGGAATACTTAGGCCGCGAAAGTTACATGCCTTTGTTTGTGGTGCTAAGGGCCGGACTGACTTTGGACCCCGCCCTGAAAAGCACCTTGAACAACGCCATCAAGACAGCCTTGAGCCCGCGTTTTATTCCCAATGAAATTTTTCAAGTCGCTGAAATTCCGCGCACCTTGTCGGGCAAAAAACAAGAGCTCCCCATCAAAAAACTCATGCTGGGGCAGCCTTTAGAAAAAGTCGTCAACAAAGATGCAATGGCCAATCCGGCATGCCTAGATTGGTATGTTGATTTGGCAAAAAAACATTTGGCCAAATCGGCATGACATGAAAAAAGCCAGCGTTGCAACACACTGGCTTTTTAAGCATTCGAAATGCGCAACGAGCGCAATTTCAAAATTAGTTTTTGTGCAAATCTGCGTTCAAGCTGCCCCAACTTTCGGTGCGAGGAATGACTTGTACAGCGCCTGATTGTGAATCGCGGCGGAACAAAATGCCATTGCGGCCAGACAATTCGCGCGCCTTGACCACGCTGCCATCGGGCATTTTGACGCGCGTGCCGCCAGTGATGTAACAACCTGCTTCCACCACGCAATCGTCACCCAATGAAATGCCAATGCCAGAGTTGGCACCCAGCAAACACCGCTTGCCCACTGAGATGACTTCTTTGCCACCACCCGACAAGGTGCCCATGATAGAGGCGCCGCCGCCCACATCACTTTGATCATCGACCAACACACCGGCACTGATGCGCCCTTCAACCATGGAAGCACCCAGGGTGCCGGCGTTGAAGTTGCAAAAGCCTTCGTGCATGACGGTGGTGCCAGATGCCAAATGCGCACCCAAGCGTACGCGGTCTACGTTGGCAATGCGCACACCGGATGGCACGACGTAGTCGGTCATGTAAGGGAACTTGTCAACGGCCTTCACATCGAACACCACGCGGGCTGCTCGGGCGCGCAGTCGAGCGTCTTGCAATTGGTCTAAGGGGCAAGGGCCCATGGAGG